>JAYVZL010000247.1:0-4237 GCA_043783505.1 Elusimicrobiota bacterium | reverse complement strand
GAGCGGACGATCGCGAGGAGTCTCGTCCTTATTTTTTGGCTTCATGGGAATCCCCCTATTCTTTGAGTGTAGCCCCGCCGACGCATCGGCGGCGTCATCAACGCGTAACAGTATTGTCAGGCGTGCGGCGAGGCAGAGGCGGGTCGGTTAGAACTTAAACCGAAGGAGGGCGTTGACGGTGTTTTCTTGGAAGTGCGAGCGGAAGTCGCCGGCGTAATCGAGGCGGACGCTCGTCTGATTGCTCAGGAGCATCAGAAAGCCCGTTCCCAGCAGCGCGCCGTTGCGCGCGAAGTTGCCCGTCGTCACCGAGAACTTGCCGCCGCCGCTGGCGAGCTCGGCGTCGATGGGACGCATGGGGTTTTGGAACTGATGGCGCCAACCCGCGCTCAAGTACGGCTTCCAGGAGTAGGCTTCCCCGTGGAACGTGTTCGACACGCGCAGACCCAGGCTTGACTGCAGGGACTGCGCGGTCTGCTCCGCGACGTTGAGGTCCAAGGCGTCGGCCCCGGTCTCGGAGAAGGAGCCGATCATCGTCCGGTCGTAATTGAGGCCGGCGAAGGGCGAGAAAGTTCCCCACGCGGAGGTTTTGAAGTCATAGCTGGCGCTGGCGTTGGCGTTGAGCTCGGTGCCTTTCGGCGCGGCCGCGGCGGTGCGCGAGATACCGGGGAAGGAGACGTCCCGGCGCGTCTTGTAGAAATCGGCCGCGCCCCCGATATATCCGCTGGCGCGGAAATTCTCCGCGAAGCCGGTGCCGTACAGCCCGAAGCGCGCGCTGTTGCTGTCGACCGTGCCCGATGCGGGCGCATAGATCGAGGCGTGGCCCTTGAGATAGCCGGCCGAGGCGCCGACCGCGTAATGCTCGTCGAGGCGATAGTCCGCGCCGGCGGTCAGGCCGCCGGTATTGAAGGCGTAGCCGGGCTGGCTTCCGGAGGAGCCGTTAGCCTCGGTCAGCCGGCCGGTCGTGCCCACGGCGGAGGCGAAAAAGCCCCAGGGCGAGCCGGTTCCTCGATTCTTGTCGGCGTCGCTCATCTCAAGCCCGGACAGATCGTTGCCGTTATAGGCGAGCAGCGTGCCGGGATAGGGAGCGGGCTTGCTCACTAGGTAATTGGCGACGCGGCTCTTCTGCGATGAGCCGTCGGCGATCGCGGCCATGCGCTGGCCGACCGCGGTGGATTGGGCGCCGGATGCCGCCATGCTAATCCCATTCATCGAGGCCAGCGAGATCGGCCCGATCCGGTCCATCGCGGCCTGCAGATGCGGCGCGTCGAGGGTGTAGAGATTTCCGAGCACGGTGCCCGCGTCGCCGGTAGGGTTGACGCGCAGGACCTCGAGAGCGTTGCCGATCGCGCTTTGATTGACGTTGGCCGCGCTGTTGGCGAACGGCACGAGGCTGGCGGTTAAAACCACGTTGTTGGCGTTGTAGGTCGGAGTAAAGGACACGGCCGCCGGCGAGGTGATGCCCGAGAAGACTCCGGTCTTTGAACCGTACGTGATGGGCATAAATGTATCTCCCGCCAAGACCACGCGGGGTGTGAGGTTGATTGCGAGAGGGCCCGATAGGGCCGCGTTGCCCGTGACCGCGAGGCTGGTCACGGCGGGACGCATGGTCATCTTCATGGTCCCCACGCCGTTCCAACTGGCCGCGGTCTGCGTGAAGTTCGCTAGGTCGAAAGTCGCGTTGGAGTTGACGGTGAGCGCCCCGACGGCGGCCAAGGCGTTGTCGATGCCCAGAGCCAAGGTTCCGGCGTTGACGATGGTCCCGCCGGTATAGGCGTTGGCCGCACCCAAGGTCAGCACGCCGGTGCCGAGTTTGGTCAGCGAGCCGGCGCCGCTGATCGTCCCCAGGATCGTGGCGTTCGCACTTTGAGTGTCGATCGTGCCGTTGCCCGCGCCGAGTGTGATTGCGTTGATCGCCGTGAAGTTCGCGTTGGCCTGAAGGGTTCCTCCGTTGAGCGTCAGCGTGCCAGTCCCTAATCCGGAACCTTTATTAATGCGAAGCACGCCGGCGCTGATCGTGGTGCCGCCGGTGTAGGTGTTGACGCCGGTGAGATGGAGGGTGCCCGAACTGATCATCGACAGCGAGCCCGCTCCGCTGATGATGCCGGACAGCGTCGTCGTGGCGCCGAGAGTGTCGAAGGTGCCGTTGGCGGTGAGCGCGACGGCGTTGGCCAGGTTGATCGAGTACGGAGTCTGGATCTTGCCGGCGCCATTGAAGTTGAGCGCCCCCGTGCCCAGCGCGAAATCGTTGCTCAAGCTCAGCGTTCCGGTATTGAGCGTCGTTCCGCCCGAGTACGAGTTCGAGCCGGTCAAGAACAGAGTTCCGGAGCCAAGCTCGGCGAGCGCGCCCGAGCCGTTAATGGAGCCCGATAACGTGGAATTAAGGTTCTGAGTATCGATCACGGCGCCGAGGCCGTTGATGGTGACGTTGCGCGCCGAGGTGATGCCGGTGGTGGTCTGCAGCGTCCCGCCGTTGAAGCTCAGCGTGCCCGCAGCCGCGCCCAGGTTGTTGTCGTTGGCCACGCTTAGCGTTCCCCCGTTGAGGGTGGTGCCTCCTGTGTAGGTGTTGGCGTTGGTCAGGATGATCTTCCCGCCCGCGGCGGAGTCGGCGATCGTCAGGCGGCCGGCGGATGCGCCGTTGGCGAAGACGCCGGAGAACGTCGAGGTCAGGCCGTTGGCGTCGAGGGTTCCCCCGCCCGAGTTGAGCGCGACAGTCCTCGCGTCGGCGAGGCCGGCCGTGGTCTTTAGCGTGCCGCCGCCGAAAGTCAGGCCGCCGGCCAGGGCGCCGAGGTTGTTCTCGGCGCCGACGCTCAGCACGCCCTGGTTGATCGTCGTTCCGCCCGTGTGCGTGTTGATCCCCGTCGCGGTGAGCGTTCCGGCTCCGGTCTTGGTCAGGCCGGCGCCGGAGAAGATCCCCGAAAAAGTCGCGTCGTTGCCGCCGGTGTCGATGGTCCCGCCCGCGGCGCCGAGCGCTATGTCGCGCGCGAAGGCGAGTGCCACGTTGGTGCGCAGCGCGCCGCCGTTGAGCGTGACGGCGCCCGTGCCGAGTTCGTTGAGGTTGTCGATGCTCAGCGTTCCGGCGTTGACGGTCGTACCGCCGCCGAAAGTGTTGGCGCGCGTGAGCGTCCAGACGCCGCCGCCCGTTTTGACCAGCGAGCCCGCCGCTCCGGAGATGACGCCGGCAAAGGCGGTGTTGCTGTTGTCGGAGCCGGTGGTCAACTGAGCCGCGCCGAGCTGCAGAGTGCTGTTGGCGTCGCCCGTCAAAGACCCGATGGTCTGGTTGAACGCGGCGAGGTTGAGGTCGGCGTGCCCGGCGCCGCTGTTGAGGACGATCGCGCCCGATCCAAAGACGTTGGCCGCTCCGGCCGCGACGTTGACCGTCCCGCTGACGATCGTGCCTCCTGAGTAGGTGTTGGCGCCGGAGAGCGTGAGCGTGCCTCCGCCCGCGGTGTCGGTGACGATTAGACTCCCGGCCCCGGTAATAAGGCCAGAGAAAGTCGAGATCTTATTATTGGCGTCGAAGGTCGCGGCGGAGTTGAGCTTGACGGCGCGCGAGGACGTCAGAGCCCCGCCGGCTTGCAGCGTCCCGCCGTTGAAGGTCAGCCCTCCGGCTGCGGCGCCCAGCGCCGCGTCGGCGTTGGCGCTGAGGGTCCCGGCGTTGAGGAAAGTGCCGCCCGCGTAGGTGTTAACGCCCGTGAAGTTGAGCTTGCCGGCGCCGGTTTTGATCAACGAGCCGTTCCCGCCGACCGAAGCGGAAATAGAAAAATCCCGAGCGATCACGTCGTTCCTCAATATCGCGGCGCCTCCCAGCGACAAGGCGTTGGGTGCGCCGGCGATAGTCACCGCCGTCGCGGCGCTGGAGACGTCGAGCGTGGTGCCGTCGTTGAGGACGGCCAAATCCCCGGCCAGCGTCAGCGTCCCACCCGCGCCGGCAGTCCAAAATATGGAGTTGAGCGCGGGGGTCGCGTTGGAATTGATGATGGCCGCGCGCAGGCTGCCGCCGCCGGAATCCAAGGCGTTGTCGACGTTGAAGTCGGCGGCCCTTGTCTGCTGCGCGAAAAAGGCGAGCAGGCAGACGACGGAGAAAGGGCGCTTGAGGCGGCGAGTGAAGACGATCATTCGGGGGCGTCTAAAGGAAGGATATTAAACGAAATTCCCGAGCGATTGTCTTCAGAGACTTGTCATCAGCGGCGCGGAAATAGATCGACTACTTTCGCGGCGACCGCGCCGTTGGGGTCTA
>JAYVZL010000246.1:0-4268 GCA_043783505.1 Elusimicrobiota bacterium | reverse complement strand
ATGGATCTACCCGGGAATCGAGAAGGCCTTCAACTTCCCGATGCGCCCGCTGCGGCGCATGTCGGGAGGCATGCTTATCGCCGCCACCTCGTTCGTCTCCGCCGCTCTCATCCAGCAGGCGATCGACGGGGGCGGACATCCGTCGGTGGCATGGCAGTTCATTTCGTACCTAATGATCACGATCGCCGAGATCATGATCTCGATCACCGGCCTCGAGTTCGCCTACACGCAGGCGCCGCGCTCCATGAAAAGCACGATCATGAGCTTCTTCTTCCTGACGATCACCATCGGAAACGCGCTGACGGCGAAAATCGACGAATGGAATAAACTGCAAGGCGCGGCCTTCTATTGGTTCTTCGCGGGGCTGATGGCGGCGGTCTCGATCATCTTCATCTGGACCGCGTACCACTACAAAGTCCGCGAGTACATCGAGGACGGCTCGGCTCCCGTCGGCCACTAAACGGTGGAGATTCAGACCGCGTCGAGCGTGGAGGACGGCGCACTCCGCCGTTTCTACGCCGCCGCTTTCCCGAATCGGGCGTCGTTTCTGGGCGAGCACTGGCGCTGGCTCTATCGCGTCGGCCGTTTTCCCGGCATCGAGCCGCTCGTCCTCGTCGACGGCGGCCGCGTCGTGGGATATGCCGGCGCGATCCCGCTGAGGATCTCTCGTTTAGGGGTGCAAGCCCCTGCCATCTGGTACGTCGACTTTTCTGTTCTCCCCGAGCTTCAAGGGCAAGGCCACGGCAAGGCCTTGTCCGAAGCCTGGATGAAGATGTGTCCCGACCGCGTCACTTTTTGCAACGAGCGTTCGATCCGCGTTTTCCTCAAGCTCGGGTGGCATCAGCGTTTCGACGCGAACGTCTGCTCCCTGCCCATCGAGCTCTCCGGCCCCGCCGCCTCGCGAGGAGCCGCGGCCGGCGCGATCGGCCGTCTATTCAACGGCCCGTGGCGCGCCGTCCTCAACGTGCTGCTCTCAAGCGCGCCCAACCTCAGCGTCCGCCCCTTGCCTCAACACGCCGCCGCTCTCGTTCCCCTTCTCGCGGACGCGACCCCCGCCGAGACCAGGATCGTGCGCGATGAAGATTGGGCCCGGTGGCGCTTGTACGAGCACCCCCGCAGCGGAGAGCATCTCCTCGCCGAGCTCGACGGCGTGAGCGCGATCCTGCGCCTCTTCACGAGCCTCGGCCGCCGCCGCGCGCACCTACTTCATGTCAGTCCCGGCTCAAATAAAGCGCGCTCAGCCATGGTCGCGGCCTTCGCGCGCTGGGCCTTGGAGCAGGGCGCCGACGACGCCTGGATGGCGGCCAACGACGAAATCCTGCTCGCTCAAGCCGCGCGATACCTTCCTCGCCGTCATTGCCTGCGTTTCGCCTGGCACAGCGACCAACCCCCCGTCGACGCAGCCCTCGCCAAGGAGCTAAGCACGCAAGGCCTCGACAGCGACCACGATCTGATGTTCCCATGTTAAAGTCCGCAATCTTGAAAACGGCGTTCGCCCTGGGCCTGGACATGCCGCTGCGGTGGCTCAGACGGCGCAGCGCCGTTGTTCTGATGTACCACGGCTTCACGGACCGCCCTTCCGATGGGGTGGTGAACTATCAAGGCAACCGGCTTCAAGCCTCGACCTTCCGCCGCCAGCTCGACTTCCTCCGCGAGCAATGCAACGTGGTCACCTTGCGCGACGTCGTCAGATCTCTCTCCGGCGGCCCATCCTTGCCCGATTACGCGGTGGCCTTAACCATCGACGACGGCTACGAGTCGGTGTACACCCTGGGCTTTCCGGCCCTGCGCGATGCCAAGGTGCCCGCGACCTTGTTCGTCGCGACGGAATTCGTCGACAAGCGCGTGCCTCTCTGGCCCGACCGTCTTGAGTATGCTTTCGCCGGCGCTCCCGGAGACCCCGCTGCGCGGCGCGAACGCCTGCGCGGCTTGCAGCGCAAGGCCAAGGACATGCTTCCCTCGGAGCGTGAGGCTTTGATCGCTCCGGTGGAAACCGAGCTGGGCCGCAAGCTTATCCTCGATTCAAGCGCCCCCGAAAATTACAAGCCGCTGACTTGGGCTCAGACGCGGGAGATGGCCGCATCAGGCCTATTAGAAATCGGCAGCCACACCCACACCCACACGATCATGACCTTGTGCGACGCGGCGCAGGGACATCGCGAGCTGGCGCTATCGAAGAATCTAGTCGAAAAGAACATCGACCGCCGCTGCGATCTCTTCTGCTATCCCAACGGCGACTACGACGACTTAAGCGCAGACACGACGCTTCTTCTTAAGAACAACGGCTATCTGTGCGGCCTGAGCACCGTCGCGGGTTTCGTTCGCCCCGGCGACGACCCCTACACGATGCTCCGCTTCGGCACCGACGACCGGGACTCCTTCGAAAGCTTCCAGATGACCTTCAGTCTGGGCCGCAATCTGCTTCAAGAGACCCGCCGGCGTTTTTCTAAACCACGTTAACGTTATCCGACTTATCCCCAGGTGAGGCTCCAACTAGCGTCAACGACAGTTGGGGCTGTGAACAGTGTGCATACCTATCGATGGCGAGCGAACATGGGTCCTTTTTTCTTCCCTATTGACCGCGCGCGACGATCCAGCGCACTGCGGCCAACACATCTCGCTTAATGACGTTCGGCTTGGCCTTGTAGGCGCGGTCGCGTCCGCCCTTTCCGGTACGCACCAAGATCGAGACGCAGCCGGCGCGGCGCGCGCATTCGATGTCCGAAGTCTTGTCGCCGATCAGGTAGGAAGATTTAAAATCCAGCTTGAAGCGCCGTTTTGCCGCCAAAAGCATCCCGGTTCCAGGCTTGCGCCAAGCGTGTTTGCTCTCGGGGCCGTGCGGCGAAACGTAGATGGCGTCCCAGCGCGCTCCGTCCTTGGCCAGACGGCGCTTGAGTTCGGCGTGGACGGCGCGCACGTCCTTCATCGTGAAATAGCCGCGCGCGACACCCGACTGGTTGGTGATGACCACGACCTTAAACCCCGCCTTGCGCAGGAGCTTGAGCGCCTGGGGCGCGCCCCGCAGGACGCGCAGGCCGGTGACCGATCCCAGGTAATCCGCGTCGCGGATAAGCACTCCGTCGCGATCGATGAATACGGCGCGCGTAGGCGGCCTAACGCTTTTCATCTCGATGCAGATTTAAGCAGATTCAATGTAGAATAGCCCTATGAAGGAACTGATGCGAAAGACGACGCTGGCGCTGACGTCCGCCGTTTTCGCGGCGAGCACGGCGTTTTCAAAGAAGCCGGGGGTGAACGTGATGCAAGCTGAAAAGACCAAAGGGCGCATCTACGAATTCGAGATGGCGAGCATCGACGGCAAGCCCCAGAAGCTGTCGAAATACAAGGGTCGCCCACTGCTGATCGTCAACACCGCCTCCCTATGCGGGTTCACCCCGCAATACAAGGATCTGCAAGAGCTGTACGAGAAATACAAGGATAAGGGCCTCAAGATCGCGGCCTTCCCCGCCAACGAGTTCGGCGCGCAGGAGCCGGGCTCCGACGCCGAGATCAAGAGCTTCTGCCTGACCAAGTACTCCCTGGCCTTCGACCTTTACTCGAAGATCTCCGTCAAAGGGACCGCGATCCACCCGCTGTACAAGTACCTGACCACGGAGTCGGGGTTTGACGGCGACATTCCCTGGAACTTCTCTAAGTTTCTCGCGGATAAGGACGGCAAGATCATCGCGCGTTTCGGTCCCGAGGCCAACCCCGTCGGCAAAGAGATCACGGCCGCCGTCGAGAAAGCGCTCGCGCCATAATCGGCGCCAAGGCCGACCTGTCTCACGGAGACGTGATTTTGACAGACAGCCGTCTCTTATTTATCCCTTTCGGGGAGCGATCAGCCAGCCCGTCTGCACAGGGAAACCCGGGACGACCTTCGGGTCGGAGACCTTCACCGGCTTGAGGCGGTTCTCGCCCTGGGCCTTGCGGTAGGTCACCTCAAGGTTTTTCTTGGCCATGTCGAAGGACTGATCGTAGGACAAAGCTTTGCGGTAGGCCTGCTCCGCTTCCTCGAGACGCTCGCCCATGAACAGCGCGTTGGCCATGCTCGTGTAAGCTTCCGCTGATTCCCGCGGATTAATCGGCCCGACATGGTGGTGCGCCCAAGTCCCATTTTCTTCCGTGTAGCCCTGATAGGACAGGATCGTGTTGCGAAGCCCGGCCTTTTTAAGGAGCGACTGGTCGACGACGCAGCCCGGAGCGTCCATCAACGCCTGATACGTCTCCACCGCCTTGTCATACTGCTTGCGGATCATAAAGATCTG
>JAYVZL010000245.1:0-10696 GCA_043783505.1 Elusimicrobiota bacterium | reverse complement strand
AAGCATGGGGGCTCGACTTCAGCGTCGGAGATATCTTCAGCGACAAGACCCCGCGGGCCGTTCAAGAAAAAGCGCTGGCCAAGGTCCTTCGTCTCGCGCTTACCGCCGACGGAAAGAAGCACGTCGGCCGGCACGACCTCGCCATCGACGTGCTCCAAGATATTTTCGACCAGTGGGGCTGGCAACCTATTTACGAGCAGGGCAAGAATAATCGCCCGGCGCAGCCCGGGCACGTCTTCTTCAGCCCAACGATCGACGACCTCTTGGCGCGCGGAATGTTCGACGGGACCTCAGGCGAATTCCGCGTCGACCTTATCAATATGATCAGCGCCTACACGCATCCGCAGGAATTGCCCCGCCTGCATCGCCGCGTGATCAAAGCGCTCACCGCGAAAAATTCCAACATCTACAATTCCTATCAGGCTCTTGATTTCCTCACTTCGGAAGACGACGCAGCTCCGTCTCACATCGCCTGGGGACAAAGCGTCGTAGAGGCCGTTCAAAACGATAAGACCCCTTCAGCGGAAGCGCTCGAGTACGCCGGAGAATTTTACCGGACCAGGCTAAGTTACTCCTTACCCGGGGACAACTGGGGCCGGTCTCCGAAAATCCGCCTCGACCGGGACACTCGATCGGCGACGGAAAAGGGCTTAAGAACGATGACCTCTCTCCAGCGCGGACGCTTTGAGAAGGCGATCCGGCATTTGAAACTCTTGCTGAGCCACGAAGATGAGGCCGTTCGCCTATCCGCGCGCTACGCCATCGCCACGTATCCCGGCTACATGATCGAGCTCGAGGACTTGATCCTTCAAGGCCTCAAAGCCCCGGCCTCCGGACTGCGCATGAACCTCGTAAACCTCGTCGCCATGACCGACAAAGGCTTCCTGCCTCGAGTGGATGAATGGATCGCCGGGCCCTTCACTCCGACGACGGAAGAAGCCGAGATGCTCGTCTTACGGCGTTAACGGCATCATGAGTTCAATTTCGAAGCGCAACACGCGCCTCGCTGACATCAGGCGTCCGCCCTAATTCGGAGGAAACGATCCAGCCGACAAGGTTCGCGTAAATTTTCATTGTCGGCGCAATGGACGCGGCGGTCTTCGCGATCCCCGTCAACATTTAAGAGGCCGCCCATGGACTAGTTTAACATCATTGCTGCGTTTCTCCGTCTTAACGCCCTTCGCCGAGACGCACCAGCACGGAATATTTGAACAGGTCCCCGAACGCGCCGCCCGGCGCCCAGGAGAAATCGGCTTCGAGTCCCCGCCAGGCCGCGCCAAAACCAAGCGACGCGCCCGCCAATATTCCCGCGTCCGCGCGGCCCGTGCGGTAGCCCGCGCGGACCGACGCGGTCAAGCCCGGCGTCGCCGTCCATCGGCGCTCGAAGCCGAAGCCGAGCGTGGACGCGTCCTGCTTGGGAAGATCGAGTTCGGAGGTCAGAAGCCAGCCCTCGCGCGGGCGCAGCGCGGCGCCAACATAATAGACCGTGGGCAAAGGATCGGCCACGGACGCGTAGCGCAGGGAGCCGCCGAAGCCGCGCACGCCCGCGCCGGCAGAGGAGCGCTCCCCTCTCCACAGTGCGCCGCCGTCCCACGTCAGCGCCGAGGCGCGCGCGGCATCTATAGAGGAATCCACGAACTTGGCGCTGGCGCCGAAAGACAATCGCGTTCCGGGTGCTGCGAACGCGTAGGACAGCGCGTACGCGCGGTCCGCGGCGCCGAATTTTCCGCTCGGCGAATCAGTCTCGATTAAGCCGCGGCGCTGGATGTCGGAGGCCGCCAAGCTGTACACCGACAGCGCCGTCACGCCGTAGGCGTTGGCCCGCAGCGGCGAGTCCCGCCAAGACAGGATCGGGATCGCCAGGATCGCCGCGTCATACGACATTCCCTCGAAGCGCGACTCGTGCGCGCCCGCCGCCTCCACTTTTTCCAACAGCGCCAAGCCCGCCGGGTTGTACCAGGCCGCGTAGGCGTCGTCGACCGCTCCCGCGAAGGCCTCGCCCATCGCCGAGCCGCGCGCGCCCGGCGCCAGGCGCAGGAAGACGCCGGCCGCAGTGCCCCGGGAGGCGACATCCGCGCGCGCGGCTGCGACTAGCGCGGTGAGCGTCAAGGCGGCGAGAAGCGCGCGCCTCATTTGATCACCGCCATCTTAAAGCTCTTGCGCTTGGAGCCGACCGTGACTTGGCCGATGTAGACGCCGCTGGCCACGTCGGCGCCGCCGTCGTTGCGGCCGTCCCAGCCCGAGTAGTACGACTGCCCGCCCGCCAGCGTGCCCAGATCGATCGTGCGCACCAGACCGCCCAGCACGTCGTAGATGCGCAGCTTGGCCTCGCCGGACAGATCCTGCGGGACCGACACCCGCACCATCGTACCGCGCACGCTTTGCGCGCCGGCGCCGTGGATCGTGGTCACGGTCTTGACCTGAAGATCGAAGGGGTTGGGGAAGTTGTAGGCGTCGAGCTCCCCGGAATAGGCCGAGCCGCCGATGGCCCCGGCGCCCGAAGCCAAAAGCACGAACGTCGAGAAATGATTGACGCTCAGCGACAGCGAGCGCGCGACGGTGTCGAGCGCGGGAGCACCGCCAAAGGCGTCAGGCTGAAGGACGAACTGCCCGGAGCCGGGGTTGTACCAGTAGAGATTAAGCGTAGACGGATCGGCGACCGCACTCGAGTAGACCAGCGTCAGCTGGGCTGGCCGCGCGAGCGTGGTGGGCACGCCAGCCGGCAGCTCGATCTCGTAGAAATCGCTGCGCGCGGGCAGACCCGCGGGCAAAGCCGCCGCCGCCGCGCGCAGGGTCCCGGGCAGCCCTGCGGTCGCCAAAGCCGTGGGCGCGCGCCTTAAGGTCACGGTCACGGCCGAGGAGGAGCCGACGAGGAAGGCGCCGCGCGGCAGGCTTACGCGCCCCGCGTCGCCCTCGATTAAAAGCGCGCCGCCGAGCGCGTTGGCCACCACCGCGTGATGCGTCCCCGTCTCGCCGATGAAGAAGGACGCCGTGGTGACGGCGATGAGCTCGCGCGCCGCCGGATCGGCCGCGTCGTAGTCGAGCCCGGCCGCGGGCGCGCGCGCGCGCAGCGTGAAGCTCGACTCCCCCACGCCCGGATCGTAGTCGACGCTGACCCGGCGCCGGTCGTTCGACAGGCGCCAGCCCGACAGCGTCCCCGACGCCGAGACCGTCGACACCATGCGCGAGGCGATATCGTCGATCGGCAGCCGCGCGCGCAAAGGCCGGCTGAACAAGAAGTCGACGTTCATGCGCGTGCCCGTCTTTTTCGCTCGCGCCGTGACCGTCGGCGCCTGCGGGCGCACCACCAAATCCAGAGAGCGGACCTCAGCCGAGCTAGTCAAGACGACGGCCGCGGCCTCCGCGGGTGCTGCGGCCTCGTCACCCTCGGTCAGGACCAGGACCCGATAGGACCGACCCGCGCGCAAGCCGCCGATCTTGTAGCCGCTGACCGAGCGCGAGGTCGAGTCGCGCGTCAGCGAGCCGTAGATGAACTCCGAGAGATCGGCCGTGACCGCCGCGACCGCGTGCGCCTCCGCGTCGGGCACCGCCGAGCCGTCGGGCAGGCGCAGCGAGCCCGACACCGCGCCGCCGCCTCCGAGAGCGAGCACGCCCAGGTCGGCCAGGCCCGTGGACAAGACCACCGTGCGTGTCAAGTTCGACTGCCCCACCGCCGTCACGGTCAGGCGATAGGATCCCGTCGACAGAGAAGGAATTGTAAAGCGCCCGTCGGGAGCGCTGCGCATCGCGAGATCGGCCAGCGGATCCTCGGCCGGCGGCACGCCCGCCTTTTGAAGGAACAGCGCCGCCCCCGGAGACTGCGCGGCTCCCGCTCCCAGGGCGCAGAAAAGCGGCAAGCCGTCGCCGGAAACGATGCGCCCGATCACCGCGCCCGCCGCCGGAGCCAGAGAGAAGTCGAGGACGGCGCCGCTTGACACGTCGACTGAGACAACGCGCTTGGACTCGTACGGCGGCGCCGGGTCGCCCGAGGACGACGCGTCGCGCGGCGCCGCGGTGAGATCGTACCAGCGCAGCGACGGACTTAAGCCGCGCAGAAGGTAGCGGCCGGCCGCGTCGGTCACGGCCGTCGCGGGCGCGGAACCGGGGACAGCCGCGGAACGCAGCGTCGCACGCGCCGTCACACGCACACCTTCCAAGGGCAGGCCCGTCGCCGCCGCGCTCACCCGCCCCGATACCGCCGCGCCGGAGAACAACGGCACCACCCCGAGGTCCGCCGCTTGGCCCGCGCCCACCGTCACCCCGGACAAGCGCGCCGCGGCGAAAACCACCGCGCCGGGAGAGGCACTCGCGGGAGCCGCGAATTCCACCTCGTAACTGCCGGCCAGAAGACCCGCTATGACGACGCGGCCCTCGGAGTCGACGATCGACCCGTCGGCCGCGACGCGAGCCTCGAAGACTCCCGCGTCGGCGTAGGGAACCGGGACGGCGCGCGCGCTGAAGCCGGGCGGCAGGAGGAACGCGTTCTCGCGGGACACCAAGACCGTCTCCTCGCCGCCGTCTGGCGAAGTCCTGACCAAGGACAGCCGCGCGCGGATCGTCGCGGCGGCTATCAGCGGGGCGTCGCGCCCGTCGACGTCGCTGCCAGCGACTACGACCGCCGCCGGACGCGCGGTCCAGGCCGTGGGTTGGCCCAGATCCGTCACGCTCAAGCGGTAGCGTCCGTCTGGGACGCCGTCGATCGTGTAGGCGGCGCCGCTGTAGCCGCAGGCGATATCGACGGAGCGGACCACTGTCCCTACTTCATCGTGCAGCGCTAAACGCAGCGCCCGCCCCGCGGCGAGGCCCGCGGGCGCGGAGACGTTCCCCGAGACGCGCCGTCCGCGCGACAACTGCAGGGACGCGCTCGCCGCGGACGTGGACACGCTCACCAAGGTCCGCGCTTCGGTGACTTCCGGCCCGTTGACGGAGCTGTCGTCGAGCTCGCCGGGCACGCGCAGCCAATACAGGCCGGGCGGCACGCCGCCGAAGGAAAAGCGACCGTCCGCGGCGATCGCCGCGACGTAGGCCGCCGACGCCGCCGGCGCCGTCGATGTCGCGGGCGCCGCGCACAAGCCGGCGGCGGTGCCCGTCGCCCGGCGCAGTATCGGCGGGATCTCGTCGTAGGGCAGAAGCTCGGCTCTCAGCGCCGAGCCGGTCACGGGATCTCCGAAACCGAGCAGGCAGAACGAGACGCTCGGAGCCTGCGTCAGCACGCCCGGCACGGAGCTGACCGCCACGGTCAGCGGCGCGCCCGCGCTCGTGCGCGTGGAGAAGGCCAGTTGACCGGAGAAGGAGACCGTGCCGCTCACCGCGAACGTCGAGCCCGACAGATCGAGCGTCAAGGCCGCGGTGGTTCCGTCGGCCAGCGCCGTCCGTCCCCTGGCTAAGCCGCCGGTCGGCGCGAACAAGGCCGACGCGCGCACCGTCCCCGTCGGCAAGGCGGGCATGAACACCGTGGCACTCGAGCAGTTCATGATCATGAAGGCGCCGGTGGCACTCGAGTATTGCGAACGCGGCGAGCCCGGAGTCGGAGCCATCGCGGTCGCGTCGCCGAAGACGAGGGGCGCTGCGCCGTCGGGCTCAAGACTTAGTCCCAAAGAGCGGTAGGAAGATGTCGAGCGGCAGGCGCCGCCGGCCAAAGGCGGCAGGAGGATCTGCAGGCGCAGGCGCGCGTCGAGCTTGCTAAACGTCAAGGCCGCGGTCGCGGAACCTCCCGCCGTCACCGTCGCCGTCGCTCCTTGCGGCGGCTGCAGCCCGAAGCCGGGAAGGAACGCTCGCAGGACGTAGGAGCCGGCGTCGAGACCCGTGAGCGCGAACGTCGCCGAGCTCAACGACGCGTCGACGCCCAAGCGCACGCGCGCCGCCGCGCGGTCCAGACGGCCGACGGCGAGCGCCTCGACTTCCAGCTCATAGCTCCCCGCCGGGCAGGACGCCGGCGCGCCTCCTGGAGCGGGAAAGCACTGCGTCGCCTGGCGCGTGTCCCCCGCGACGGAGACGGAGCCGGTGATGCGCGCGCCCAACCCCGGCGCCAGATTTAGGCTGATATCGGCGCCGCCCGTGATGAGCAGCGTCGTCGAGTACGCGGCGAAGCCGGGCGCGCGCGCGACCACCGTCCAACTGCCCGGGTCCAAGCCATACAGCGCGTAGGCGCCGCTGGAGGGACCCGACACGGGCGGAACCGAGGACACGAAGACACCGCCGTAGGCCAAGGACTCAACGTCGCCCGCGCGCCGCGCGGACACCGTCGCCCACGTCCCGAAGCTCACGGTCGTCGGCAGCACGACGAAGCCGAAGACGTTGGTCTTCTTCTCGAAGGGCAACAGCAGGTCCGTGCCACCCGCGGCGGGCACGCTCACCCCGGCGATCCGCGTCGACAGGCGCAGGTCGGGCACCTCGATGTCGAGATCGTAGACGCCGGGCAAGACGGCCGCCACGCTCCACGTGCTGGCTGAGCGGCCGAACAGAGGACCGCCATCGTCGGAGCTGGCCGCGCCCGAGGACAGGCGTAAAGTGCCAGAGAAAACGGCCGTGCCGTCGGGCGAGCGGCCGATGAATCCGCCCAACGCGTCGCGCGGAGACGTAACCGGAACGAGAAGAGCCACCCGCAAGTACGCGGTCGCGGGCAAAGTCAGCGTGCCGAGGTCGTTTAACGCAACGCTGGCGCCGGAGACGGCGACGGCCGTGGACAAAGTCAAAGGACGGCCCAGAACGACCATCTCGGTCGTCACGCTCAGGGCGTACGGTTGGCCCGGCTTCAAGCCGCGCAATTCGAAGTAGCCGGTCGAGGACGCGACGGCCCAGCGGCCGTCGCCCGCCCCGGCGCGCACCTGCGCGCCCGCGCCGCGCGCGCCCAAGCGCCCGGCGTAGCCGGCCGTGGGCGGGACGACGATCTCGAGGGAGCGGTTGTCGAGAGCCCCGCCGCCGGCGAGAAGGCGCACCGCGTAACGTCCCGCGGCGGCGTAGCGCGGCGGGACCTGCGAGCGGTCCGTGCCGTCCCAACTCAGCGCGACGGGCCGCGCGGGGTCGCCCAAGCCCGTCGCCGTGAAGACCGGCACGGAGAAATCGACCGCGTCGGCCGAGACGATCGCCCTCCACGTCAACTCTGGATCTGAAAGCGTAAAGTGGAGGAAGGCCGCTCCCGCGCCCGGGTCCGCCGCGGACAGCGCCGCGCTCGTCGCCCCCGGCTTGAGTGTCCCCGTGTCCACGGAGACGGCGCTGAAGACGGGCGCTGCCGCGCGCAGACGCACGGCGCGCACGGCCTCGACGAAGATCGGCTCGAACGTGGAGCCTGAGAAGGTCGCGGTCGCGCGCAGCACGAGCTCGGCGGGCGCGTCCGTGGAGGTGCGCACGGAGAAGGACGGAGAAGCGGCGGCGGCCAGTCCCGTCGACAGGAAGATCGTGGAGATCGGGGTGCTGATGGCGTTGAAGAACTGCGAGCTCGCGTCCTTGACGGGCCCAGCCACCGTGAGCGCCGACATCGACAGTCCCACGGTCCCCGAGGAAAGCCCCAGCGCGGGGTTGCCGCACAGATCTGTCACCACGAGCTGCATGGTGGCAGAAACCGTCAAGGGCGTCAGCCACAGCGGCGAGGGATCGGCGAAGGCCAGAAAATGAGTCGTTCCCGCGAGCAATGTCATCACCGGCGCCGAGGAGATCGGCAGCAAAATTCCCGCCGCGTCGCCGCGCGTCATGACCGAGAACGACTGCTCTCCGCGTCCCGCCGGCCCGAACGGCGGACGCCCGCGATAGGTCAAGACGATGCGCTGACCGGCCGCGTAGGATTGCGCCGCGTTGGTCGCCACCGACAGCGTCAGCCAGCCCGCCGCCACGGAGGCTCCAGCGGTCGACGGCGTATGCCAGTACCCAGCCGGCGGCGGGTATTGGCTCGTCGCTCCCAGCGGCAGGCTCCAGCCCTCGGGCGCGTGCACGGCCAAGGCGCCGCCCGGCCCGATCCCCGAGGCGCCGACCGTGAGAGTCACCGTTGATACGATCTCCGTGCAGCCCGGAGCGGCGACGGGCAGGACTCCCGCCGTTCCTTGCCCATCCTTGGCGCCGAAGGCCAGCATGCCGCGATCGAAGGTGAAGGTGCTCGTCGCCTGGACCTGCAAGCCCGTGGGATTGGACGCGCGCGCCGTGAGGAGGATGTGGTGGCCGTCGGCGAAGGACGCATCGGCGGCCGCCCGGAACCAGGTCGTGCCCGGCGTCAGCGGCGCGCCGAGCGTGGCGGTGGTAAAGACAGGAGAGCCCGACACGAACGCCTGAGTGGTCCAATTGAAATGCAGGCCCGCCTCGATGTCGAGCAGATCCACGAGCACGCTCTCCACCGAGGAGTCGTCGGTCGAAAATCCCGAGACCCCCCCGCCGAGCGTGGCCACTCGCGAGCCATTGGGGACGTAGCCGCCGAGCACGGGAGTCGACGCGCTCGGCGGCGAGACGCCGAACGCAGCACTGGTCCCGGAAGCCACGCCAGGCTGGGTCACGTCCGTGGCCGCGAGCGTGAACAGTCCCGTCGAGTAGACCGCGATCCCGGAGAAGACACGCTGGCCCCCCGCCAAGGCCGCGGGAGCGGGCAGCGAGGCCGAGGAGGCGTCCATCGACAGCGCGACCGTGTCGGTCGCCGTCGAGATCAGGTTCCAGAACGCGTCCACGGCGCGCACGGTCGCCGAGAACGGCACCCCGCGCACGCGCGCGGAGGCCGAGCCGTTCTTGCCCGACACCGATCCGGGCGCGGCGGTTTCACCCGTCACGAGGACCTGAAGGCGGATCAGCGAATTAGGATTGACCGCAAGAGTGGCCGTCGAAGTCGCAAATGGCGTAGAGGCCGTCAGCACGGTGGCGCGCGCAGAAGGCTCGGCCGTGCGCGGGATCACCGTGAAGCTCGTCGCGCCGAAGACGAGCGCATGCGGCGCGTCGATGACCGCGCCGGCGTCGTCGCTGGTGAGCGTGACGGTCGCGACCGCCGTCGTCACCGGCTCAAAGCGCGAAGAGACGATCTGAACTGCCACCGTGATTGCCACGCCCGCCGTGGAGATCTCGGGTATTCCGGTCTTGCCGGGGGAGACGCCGGGCGCGAAGGTCTCTCCGGGCAGGAGAATCATGAGCTGCGGCGTAAAGTCCCAATTGACGTTGCCGCCCGCGTCGACGTTGGTCCCGTCGTCCGCGTTGACGGTGAGCCCGCCGCTCGCGTCGCAGTCCGAGACCATCGTCCGGGTCACGCTCGACATGGCGATGACGTTCATCCGCCACGACACGCCCGGGCTGGTCGAAGCCAGCCGCAGCGCCGCGCCGCCCGGCGACCCGACGCGAAAATCATCGACGCGCAAGGTCGCGCCGCCGGCGACGGCGATCGTGCTGCCCGCGAGCGCGTCGGTCAGCGTTTGGACCGTGGCCGAGGTCAGGAAAGCGGCGCTTGACACCGCCACGTTCAAACCATGGAAGGAGCCCCCGCCCAGGAACGACACGGTCTGATATAGGTTCGCGACGGAAGCGCCGTTGAGCGTCACGGTGCTGGTCTGGCCGTGGAACGCCGCGACCGACGATATCCGCACATTGCCCGCGATCGCATGGGTCGACGCGCCCGCCATGAACTGGCCGGCGTTGATCGTGAAGTCGCCGCGGATGGCCAAAGAGGACGCCGCGGTCACCGTCGCCGTCCCGGCGGCGATCAAGTTCCACAGTGTGGCACCCGGCAGCAGACTCAGCGTTTGACTGGAGACGCCGGTCAGACGCACCGTGCCGGTGGCCGCCGAGCCGAAGTCGATGACGCCGCCGGTTTGGGTCAGATCGCCGCCGAGTGCCAAGGTGCGCGCGCCCTGCGGACGCAGGGTACCGCCCGCGAGTATAAGCGAGCCGCTCAGGTTAAAGTCCGGGACCCGGAACACCTCGGCCGAGGAGGTCAAGGACACCAGGACGCTGCCGAAGGTGTTCGTTGAGATCGCAGCGCCGCGAGCCAGGCCCGTGCCTTGGAACACCAGCCAGGAGTCGGCGACGTCGCCGGCGTAGAACCAGTTGGCGCCGGCCGACGGGACAAGATCGCTGCCCCGGAAGGTGATCGTCGATCCGCCGGCGGCGTTGAGCACGGTTGCGCCCTGCTTGGGGTCGAAGCCGTTACCCGCGCCGTCGACGAACAGGGAGCCCTGAAGGACCGCGGTCTTGTTCGCCGACAAAGACAACTTGGCATTGACCACGGAGCCCGAGGCGACGACGATCGAGGAGGCCGGCGACCACGTCACGGAGTGCTGCTGAGGAGTGGACAGATAATTGGCCCCCGCCGTGCTCCACGAGTCGCCGGCGATATTCAGGGCTCGCGAGAGGCCGTCGAAGGTGCGCCCCGGGTTGATCGTGAAGTTGCCCCAGCTGGCGTTGACGCCCAAGCGCACGCCGGCGGGGTTGGCGTTGTCGACGACCACGGTATCGAGGGTCGCGAACGTCACGCTTTGCGTGGAGGCCGCAACGAAGGTCACCGTCGATCCCGCGAACGTCGGCACGCCCGCGGTCTTGTTGAGCATGTCGCCGCGGATGGTCAGGGCCCGGCCCGGAAAGCTCAAGGCGCCGCGGTGCCACTCGAACTCGCGCGTCGTCGAGAGCGGCCCGGCGATCGTCACGCCCGTAGCACTTGAGGAGATGAATGCCCCGAAGGTACTGGAAGACAGCTGCACCACGGTCTGGGCGAGGGCGCCGTCGAAGACGACTCGGC
>JAYVZL010000244.1:0-10732 GCA_043783505.1 Elusimicrobiota bacterium | reverse complement strand
CTTCTCGGATAAGGACGTGCGCAAGGCCTTCGCCTACTCCTTCGACTACAAGGGATTTATCAACGACGTGATGCGCGGCAAAGGCACGCAGGCCACCGGTGCTATCCCCGTCAGCCTTCCCGGCCACAACCCGAAGGGAAAGATATATCGGCTCGACCTCAAGAAGGCGGAGGAGCATTTCCGCAAGGCCTGGGACGGCAAGGTCTGGGACAAGGGCTTTAAGTTCACGATCGCGTTCAACTCCGGGAACCTGCCTCGGCAAACCGTGTGCCAAATCCTCAAGCGCAACATCGAGTCGATCAATCCCAAGTTCAAGATCGACGTGCGCGCCGTGGAGTGGCCCACCTTCCTCGACGCCTACAAGGCGTCGAAGCTGCCCATCTTCGTGATGGGCTGGAACGCCGACTACCCCGATCCGCACAATTTCGCGTTCCCGCTTCTGCATTCAAAGGGCGACTATCCCATGACGCAGAAGTTCTCCAACCCTGAGTTCGACCGCCTCATCGACGAAGGCAACACGGAGACCGACATCGCCAAGCGCAAGGTCATCTACGCGAAGCTCCAGGACCTCGCGTTCGAGGAAGCCCCTCAGCTTTACCTCCAAGATGCCGTGCGCTACCGCACGCAGCGCGACTGGGTCAAAGGCTGGTACAACAACCCCATCTTCCCCGACGCGCCGTACGGAAGCTACTTCTACACGATTTCGAAGGAATAGAGTGCTCAAGTTCTGTCTCAAGCGCATCGCCTGCCTGCCGCTGGTTCTGTTCGGCGTCACGTTCCTGCTGTTTTTCTGCCTGCAGTTCCTTTCGCCGGAGATGCGCGCCTCGCTGTACATCAAGGACCCGCGCCAACTCTCCCAGCTCGACGCGGTCATCGAGAAATACGGGCTAAGAAAACCCATGCCGGTCCAGTACGCCATCTGGCTCAAGCAGGTCGTCCACGGCGACCTAGGCTATTCCGAAACGGCCAAAATGCCTGTCGCCACGGCGATCACCGCCTTCTTTCCCGCAACCTTCGAGCTCACCTTGCTCGCCTTCTTCCCGATCCTGATCGTGGGCGTTTTCTTCGGCGTGCTCTCGGCCGTGTATAAAGACCGGCTCATCGACCACATCACGCGCTTCGTGGCGATCACGGGCTATTCCCTGCCGAGCTTCGTGCTGGGCTTGACTTTGCTGATGGTCTTCTACGGGCGCCTGCACTGGTTTCCGCCCGGACGCTATACGCTTGAGACCGACATGCTCGTGCACACCGAGGCCTTCCGGCATTTTACGGGCCTGCTCACCCTGGACTGCCTGCTCAACGGCGAGACGGCGGCCTGTCTCGACATGCTCAAGCACATGGTCCTGCCGGCCTTCACCCTCCTGTATATTTCAGTGGCGCTGCTCCTGCGCATCACCCGCTCCTCCATGCTCGAGGAGCTCGGCAAGGACTATGTGCGCACCGCGCGCGCCAAGGGCCTGCCCGAGAGCGTGATCATCCGCAAGCATGCCCTGGCCAACGCGCTTATCCCCGTGGTGACTCTCTCAAGCCTGCTCTTCATCGGCCTGCTTGGGGGCGTCGTCATCACCGAGACCGTCTTCGACTTCCCGGGCATCGGGCGCTGGGGCGTGCAGGCCGCCCAGCAGCTCGACGTGCCCGGCGTGCTCGGTTCGACCATGCTCGCCGCCCTGCTGTTCGTGATGGCCAACCTCATCTCCGACATGCTCTATGCCGTCGTCGATCCCCGCATCCGGGTGGGGGACTGACTTGGAACGCTTCAAGAGCATCTGGAAAATGCTCAAGCGCCGTCCGATGTCCCTGCTCGGCTTCGGGCTGATCGGATTTTTTCTCGGCGTCGCGGCCTTGGCGCCCGTCCTCGCTCCGCCCGAGGCCAACACTCGCGACGCCTACATCATCCCGCAGACGGGCTATAGCCCCGATCCGGTGCGCCCGTCGAAGGCCCACTGGTTTGGCACCACCGTGCAGCAGTACGACCTGTACTACGGCATGGTCTGGGGCACGCGCACCGCCTTTAAAGTCGCCCTGAAGGTCGTCGGCCTCTCGGTGACGATTGGCGTGCTGCTGGGGGGGGCGGCGGGCTTCTACGGCGGCTGGATCGACGAAGTCATCATGCGCTTCACCGACGTGATCCTCGCGTTTCCCGACCTAGTGCTGGCCGTCGTCATCGTCGCGATCATGGGGCCGAGTCTCGACCACGTCATGTACTCGGTGATGGCCGTCTCCTGGCCGTCGTACGCCCGCTTAATGCGCGGCGACGTCCTCGCCGTCAAGGAGCGCGACTTCGTCGCCGCGGCGCGCGCGCTCGGCGCCTCCGATGCGCGCATCCTGTTCCGCCACATCATCCCCAACGCGATCTATCCGATCCTCGTCGTGGCCTCGCTGTCGACGGGCAGCGTGGTCATCACAGCCGCCGCACTCTCCTTCCTGGGCCTGGGCGCGCCGGTCGGCTACGCCGACTGGGGGCAGCTCATCGCGCTGTCTCGCAATTGGATCCTGGGATCCGCTGGCAACCCCTTCGAGTACTGGCACACCGTCTTCATTCCCGGCATCTCTATCTTCTTGTTCGTGCTCGGCTGGAACCTCCTCGGCGACGCCGTCCGGGATATCCTAGACCCGCGCCAGAAATAATATGTCCACGCTCAACGCCCTGCTCGACCGGGCCGCACAGGAAGGCGGCGAAAAAACGGCGTTTATTTTCGGCGCGAGCAGCACCTCCTTTCTCGACTTGCGCCGCGAGGTCCTGGTCGTCGCCGAGGGCCTGCGACGCGCGGGCGTGGTTAAGGGCGAACGCGTGGCGATCGTCCACCGCAACGCCCCGGAGTTCGTCACCGCCTATTTCGCGCTCAACCGCCTCGGAGCGATCGCGGTCCCCATCAACTTCATGGTGCAGAAAGCCGACGAGCTGGCCTACATGCTCAATGACTGCGGGGCGGTCGGCGTCGTCGCGCAGACTGATTTTCTGCCCGGCTTGACTGGAGCCGCGCTCAAGTGTCCTGGACTCAAAACGATCTGGGTCACCGACCTCGCGTCCGCGCCCTCCGGCATCATCCAGACATTCTCCACGCTGCGCGTCCCCGTCTTCACCGACGTCCCCGCCGCTCCCGTCGTCGAGGGCGACGTCGCCGCCATCCTCTACACCTCGGGCACGACCGGATACCCCAAAGGCGTGATGCTCACGCACCGTAACCTGACCACGAACTGCGAGTCCGCCCTCAAGCACATGAACCTCAGCCGGACCGATGTCACGCTGTGCATCCTGCCCATGTTCCACAGCTTCGCTTGGACAGCACTTGTGCTCGTCTCCCTGCGCCTGACTTTGACCTGCGTGATCTTCTCGGCGATCGCGCCGGCCAAGCCCTGGCTCAAGGCCATGGGCCGCCTGCGCGTGAGCGTGTTCGCCGCCGTTCCCCAGGTCTACGCGGCTCTAGCCCGCGAGTCCAAGGACTGGAAGACGCGCCTCTTCCTGCGCTTCTGGGCTTTCCGCCGGGTCAAGATCGCCGTCTCGGGGGCAGCGCCGTTGGCCTCCGCCGTAGCCGAGTCCTTTAAAGAAGCCGTGGGTGTTTCGATCATCGAGGGGTGGGGGCTGACCGAAACGAGTCCCGCGGCCACTATCAATCCGCCCAAGGGCATCCGCTTTGGGACGGTCGGAACGGCGATCGCGGGCGTGAGTCTGAGCATCGTCGATGACGCCGAAAAAGAGCTCCCGCTCGGCGCCGAGGGAGAAGTCTGCGTCAAAGGCGACAACGTGATGAAGGGCTATTGGAACAATCCCGACGCCACGCGCGACGCCTTCACCGCCGATGGCTGGCTTAAGACCGGCGACATCGGCGTGCTCGACGCGGACGGCTATCTCTCCATCCGCGACCGCAAGAAGGACATGATCATAGTCAAAGGCCTGAAGGTTTTCTCCGCCCAAGTCGAGGCCGTCATCGCCGAGCACCCCGACGTCGAGGAGTCGGCGATCGTGGGCCTGCCCGATGAGGTAGGCGATGAGATCATCAAGGCTTTCGTCGTCTTGAAGAAAGGCTCCTCTCTCGAAAAATCAGCGCTCCTGCAGTTCTTCCGCGAGCGCCTGGACGCGTACAAGCGTCCGCGCGACGTGGAGATCGTCGAGGCTCTGCCCAAGAACGCGCTCCAGAAAGTTCTCAAGCGTGAATTGCGCGAGCGCGAGCTGCGCCGGCGAGCCTCGCCCGCGCCCAAGACATAATGCGCGTGCGTCTGGGCGCGGAGGCGCGCGCCGCACTTGCCCGCGTCAAGGCGAGCGCAAAGCAGCCCGTCTGGCTCGTGGGCGGCGCGATCCGCGACGCGGCTCTGGGCCGCGCAATCTCCGATCTCGACTTCGCCTGCGGCGACGCCCGGGGCTTGGCCGCGCGTCTAGCGCGCGCCTTCCGCGGCACATTGGTCACTCTCGACGAGAAAAACGCGGTGTACCGGCTGGTCTTGCCCGCCGCTCGCGGAGCGGCGCTCAAGCAGATCGACGTGGCCGGCCTCATGGGCAAGACGATCCACGAGGACCTGCAGCGGCGCGACTTCACCGTCAACGCCATCGCTCTCGACGTCGCCGATAGCCTGACCCCGACGTTGGGCGCGAAGGCCTTTCTTGATCCGCGCGGGGGCCTCAAGGACCTCGCCGCCGGACTCCTCCGCGCCGAGATCGAGAGCAATCTCACCGACGACCCCTTGCGGCTGCTGCGCGCCTTCCGGATCGCCGCCCAGCTGAGCCTTGCCATCGAGCCCGCGACCCTCAAGGCAATCCACCGCCACCGCCGTCTAGTGCGCGATCCTGCGCCAGAGCGCGTCCATGCCGAGCTGCTCTCGCTGTTGGCCGTGCCGGGAGCATCGAGCTGGCTCAAGCGCATGGACGAGTGCGGGCTCCTAACGGAGCTGTTTGAAGAGCTCGAGCCCGCGCGCCGGTGCGCGGAAACTTATTACGGGCCCGGCGGGGTACTGATCCACACCCTCGACGTCTGCGCGCGCGTGGACTTCCTGCTCAACAACTTGCGCAAGATCTATCCCGGCCTGGCCCCCGACCTCGAGGCGCACATCGCCGCGCGCGGAGGGGCGCCTTTCCGAGGCCTGCTTATGCTCTCAGCCCTGCTTCACGACGTGGCCAAGCCCGAGACCGCGCGCCGCGTCGGCGACCGCCTGCGCTTCTTCGAGCACGACACGCGCGGGGCCGTCGCGACCGAGAAAATACTGCGCCGCCTGCGTCTGTCGCGCGAGCAGATCGACACGGCCTCGGCCATCGTGCGCCATCATCTGCGCCCCGGCCACCTCGCCTCGGGTGGACCGCTTACCGAGCGCGCCATCTACCGCTTCTTCCGCGACCTGGGCGAGGACGCCCCCGGCCTGCTGATCGTCTGCTGGGGCGACCACGCCAGCTACATGCCCGAAGCCCGCCTCAAGCGCCTGCTCAAGACCGCGGTCGCCGACCCGGCCCGGTCCGACCTGTCCCGGCTCAAGCCCGAGGAGACGCGCAAGACCATGCGCCATCTCCAGCTCGTCTCCGAGCTTTTGCGCCGCTGGCGCGCGCTTAAGCGGGCGCCCGAGCCAGAACGACTTCTCGACGGCCGGGACGTGATGAAGCTGCTCAAGATCCCGCCCGGGCCCAAGGTGGGGGAACTGCTCGAGCGCGTACGCGAGGCTCAGGCCGAGGGCGCGGTGCGCAGCCGCGAGGACGCCGTGGCCCTCATCTCCCGCCTAAAATAATCTAAGCGCGCTTTTCTTCGAGCGCACTGATGCGCTTCTCATGATCGTCGAGGCGCGAGCGATTCTTAGCCGACGAATAGTCGAAGTCGTCGACGCGTCCGGCGAACGCATCCATGCGGGAACGGAACTCGTCGCGAGTCACCATCTTGCCGCGGATGTCGGCCAACTCAACGGTGTGAGTGGCCAAAGTGGCGAGAATCGGGCGAAACATGACTCGCAGCTCTTCACGCAGCTCTACCCGGAATTCCGCGAAATCTGTTTTCGTCATGAATGCATTCAAATCCGCTTTTGTCGCGAACACATTGGTGAGCGCATGTAAATCCGACTTCGTCGCAAATGCGCTCAAGTCCGCTTTTGTCGCCGGCTGCTGCCCTGAGTCACTCATATCGTCGTTCATTATATCCCTCCGCTCATCGAGTCACAAGGGCCGGAAGACCCATGTCGTCGTCGTTTTTTCGACTGAATTCGTTGGTAAATGGCGTCGAGTTTTTTCTCGATGCGTTCCAGCGCACCTAGGATCATCAGCCCATCCAGGCCGCCTCCGACCAACTCCGTCGTCCCCAACTTCCATGTCATTTTTTCTTTCATCGCTTACCCCCTACCTATCAGACGATTGAGGGTGCCAAAAAGTTCCCTAAAAGAGGCAAGTTTTGTATCCTCGATGAATGGGTGGTTTGAAGGCCTTCGCCGCTGAGTTCACCGGAACCTTCGCGCTCACCCTTGCCGGCGCCGGCGCGCTGTGCCTCGACATCGCCACGGGCGGCCGTCTCGGCCCTCTGGGCACGGCCCTGGCCTACGCCGCCGGGGCCATGACGGTCTTCCACTCATTCCCGGCCGCGGTCGGACGCTTCAACCCGGCTCTGACGCTGGCGGAATTGGCCGTGCAGCGCATCGCCGTCCTGCGCGGGGTCTTCGCCATCGCGGCACAACTGTTGGGAGCCACTTGCGCGGGCTTGTTCCTGAGCGCCGTGCTGGCGGGCGGCCGTCCCGATCTTCTGGTCTCGCCCGCTTATCTCGGCGCCTGCGTGCCCGTCGGCATCGGGTATCGCGCCGCCACGCTCGTCGAGGCCGTCGCCACGTTCTTTCTGGCCAGCGCCGTTTTCGCCGCCGACCAGCGTCGTGCCCGCCGTCTGGGGCCCCTGTCGATCGGCGCGGCCACGCTCTTCGGAGCGTTGATCGCCGGCCCTCTCACAGGAGGTGCCATGAACCCGGCCCGCGCTTTCGGACCCGCGATCGCCGTGGGCCGCTGGTCCATGCATTACGTCTACTGGGTCGGCCCGCTCGCCGGAGCGATCGTCGCCGCCCTTGTCGCCCCTTATCTGATCACTGAGGAGAACCGCATATGATTACCGTCACGCCCCAGGCCCTTAAGTCCCTCGAGTCCGAAGCCCGCGATCTCGCCCTTTTCGTCTACGACGACGCCGCTATCGCCGGTGCCAAAGCCCTGCCCAATCCCGTCAAAGCGGCGCTCAACGCCAAGCTCAAGGAGGAAGGGTTCAAGGGCGGCGCCAAGGAAGTCTGCCGCGTCGAGCTCGACGTCTTGGGCAAGACCCGGCGCGTCTTCGCAGTGGGCCTGGGCAAAAAGAAGGGCGCAGACTCCGAGACTTTCCGACGCGCCGCCGGCGCTTTGCTCGGCGCGGTCCGCTCCAAGCGCGAGAAGATTGCAATCCTCTGCTCCGAGAATCCTCAGGCGATCGCCGAAGGGCTGCTGCTGGCCTCGTATAAATACGAGGAGTACAAGAAAGGCGACGTCGACAAGCTGACGTCCGCGGCCATCGTCATTCAAGACGCCGGCTCGCGCGCCGCCGTCGAAAAGGCCTGCGCCAAGGCGACGCTGTACGCCGAGGCCGTGTGCTTGGCCCGAGATCTCGTCAATCGCGCTCCCTCCGACAAGACCCCCGCCAGCCTGGGCAAGCTGGCCGAGACGCTCAACGGCTCGGGCGTGAGCGTGAACGTCATCGAGAAGGCCGAGGCCGAGAAAATGGGCATGGGCTCCTTCTTGGGCGTGGCCCGAGGCTCCAGCGAACCGCCGGTGATGGTGCACATGATCTACAAGCCCAAGGGCGCCAAGAAGAAGGTGGCCATCGTGGGCAAGGGCGTGACCTTCGACTCCGGCGGCTTGTCGCTTAAACCCGCGCAGTCGATGGAGGAGATGAAGTGCGACATGGCGGGTGCCGCGGCGGTCATCGCCGTGTTCAAGGTCATCGCGCGGCTTAAGCCCGCCGCCGAGGTGCACGGCATCTTCGCGGCCACCTACAACATGCCCGGACCAGACGCTTACAAGCCCGGCGACGTGCTCACGGCCATGAACGGAAAGACCATCGAGGTTTGGAATACGGACGCCGAAGGCCGCCTCATCCTGGCCGACGCGTTGTGTCTGGCCGCCAAGCAGGATCCGCAGGCCATCGTCGATCTCGCCACGCTCACCGGCGCGGTCGTCGTCGCGTTGGGCTCCAAGGTCGCGGGCATCATGGGCAATGACCGCAAGCTCATCGGTCAAATTACCGCCGCAGCCGGGCGCGCCGACGAGTCTTTCTGCGAGCTGCCGCTCGTCGAGGACTACAAGGAAAGCATCAAGGGCAACATCGCGGAGCTCCTCAACATCTCCAAGGTGCGGGGGGAGGCCGGCTCCATCATCGGCGGTTTGTTCCTGCAGGAGTTCGTCGACGGCAAGCCCTGGGTCCACCTCGACATCGCCGGCACGGCGTTCTGGAGCGGCGACGGTCCCTACGGGCCGAAGGGCGGCACCGGTTCGCCGGTGCGCACCTTGCTCGAGTGGCTGAGCGCGCTATGAGCCGCATCAAGTCACGTCCTCCGGTCAAAAACGACGCGCAAGAGCTTTGTGTGGCGCGCATCGAGGCGCATTACCATGATATTTTGGCCGACTTGGGCGAGGACCCGAATCGCGAGGGGCTCAAGAAGACCCCGCATCGCGTGGCCAAGGCGCTGCGCGAGTTGACCAGCGGCTACCGCGTCGACGTCGACGCGATGATCAACAACGCGTTGTTTACCGAGACCTACGACGAGATGGTGCTGGTGCGCGACATCACCTTCTACTCGATGTGCGAGCACCACATGCTGCCCTTCTTCGGCCGCGCGCACGTCGCGTATCTCCCGAATAAAAAGATTGTGGGTCTCTCCAAAATCCCTAAGCTTGTCGAGATCTTCGCCCGCCGCCTACAGGTTCAGGAGCGGCTGACTTTGCAGATCGCCAAGACCCTTCAGGACAAGCTCAAGCCTCGGGGCGTGGCCGTCGTACTCGAGGCCCGGCACCTGTGCATGGAGATGCGCGGCGCGGAAAGTCATCTCTCGCCCACGACCACTTCCTGCATGCTCGGCATCTTCCAGAAAGACGCACGAACCCGGAAGGAATTCCTGGACCTCTTGAAGAGCCGGCCGGTTTAAACGATCGGCGGAAGTGTGCGGTGGGTTCCGTCGCAGTAGGGCTTGTTCTTCGACTGGCGGCAGCCGCACCAAGCTACCTTCTTGGCCTCGGTCAGCTCCACGATGATCGGCGTCTTGCCCGTGTTCTTGCGCGCGTGCGAGCCGTCGCAATAGGGCTGCTTCTCGGACTCGCCGCACGCGCACCAGGCCTTGCGGCCCGGCTGCTCATCGATGACGTAAGGCTTGTTCTGGATGCCGGACACGCTTAAACCGACTGCCCGACGAAGCCGGCGTGCACGTAGGAGGCCTTGATCGCGGCCATGCCCAGCAGCGCCGCGATGAGCAGGGCGCCGTAGCTGAAGCTCATGCCCGCGTGGTTGGCGCCGAGCATGCCGACAAGCATCGGAGCCGAGAGATACGTGTTCATGCGCGAGGCCTTCGCGGCGCGCAGGCGCACCGGGCCGGCGGCGTCGCCCGTCACCTGACCGGAGAGCAGCTTCTTCTGCGCGGGCCAGATGATGAACCAGACGTTGAACCACATCATGGATCCGAACAGCGCGCCCCACATGATCCAGCGCGCGCGGTCGGAGAGGCCGCCTTCCATACCCTTGAAGAGCATGTTGGGGCCGAAGCCGATCTCGGGGGTGTACATGTAGATCATCCCGAACATGACCAGACCGGAGATGAACGTGGTCATCGCGCCCCAGCGGAACCACCACAGCGCGCGCGGCATCAGCTTCGGGTTGACGGCCTTTTTGGTGGCGTCGTCCATGGCGCCCTGGAGGGGGATGTTGACGAAATTGAAGAAATAGAGATGGCCGATCCAGATGATCCCCGCGAATACGTGCGTCCAGCGAAACAGAAACTCGAGCTTGTTCATCGCGTCCTCCTTCAGATAGTCCGAAGCGTGACGCAATATATCGGATTTGACGCTGCTGTGCAATCATCGTACACGCTTAAATAACAAATTTACATGTAATTTATTAAAAACGACTTGACACAATTCGGAAGGGCTGTTACACTGAGATTATGGTCACGACCCTCAGCGAACGCGGACAGACGGCGATTCCGGCCCGCATACGCAGACGTTTCAAATTGAAAGCTCATCAGCATTTGGAGTGGGCCGAGGATGGGAAGGTGATTTACATCCTCCCGGTGGCGGCTGATCCTATCGCCGCTTTTCGCGGGTCGACCCCCAAGGGCATGACGCGAGCCCTACTCGCCAGTCGGCGGGAAGATGCCGCCCGGCGCTGACATATTCGTCCTTGATACCTCCGCCCTGCTCTGTCTAAAGGAAGACGAACCGGGCGCTTCAGAGGTGGAAGCTATCCTGCGCCGTCAGGGGAAGAAAACGGCGGTCTTCGTCAGTTTCATGTCCATCATGGAGTTCGCATATGTTCTTGAACAAGAACGAGGCCAGATGGAGGCACGCCAGTCAGTCTTGCAGCTTAAGCAGCTTCCCATTCAAATCGTCGAAAGCGACGAGCCCTTGGGACTCGCGGCGGCGCGGATCAAAGCGGGGCACAAGCTCTCCGTGGCCGACGCGTGGATCACCGCGACGGCGGAACGACTGGGCGCGATCTTGGTGCATAAAGATCCGGAATTCGAGCCTTTGGCAAAGATCATTAGCCTGCAAGCC
>JAYVZL010000243.1:0-10764 GCA_043783505.1 Elusimicrobiota bacterium | reverse complement strand
GAAAGGCGAAAACCGCGGCGGAGACGACCGGCGCCAAGAAGTGGCCGAGGACGGGCACCGCGGCCACGGCGACGGGAATACTGTTGAGCACCGTGACTATCGCCGGGCCCAAGATCGGGATCGCGGTCAGCGCGAACGAGAGCGGCAGCATCGGCGCGAAGGCGCCGAGCATGCCCATGGCGACGGCACTCATCACCGCCAGGCTGATGCGGCGCGTGATGAAGATGGCCAAAGGCTTGAGCAGCGGCCGCACCAGCCAGCGCTCGGACTGACGGAACCAAGTCTTCGTGCGCAGGCCCCCGAGATAGCCCGAGCCCTTGTAGAACTGCTCGCGCATCCCCGCCTCGAGCCATTTTTTCGCCAGCCCTTCTTTTTTAGAGAGCGCGAAGAAGTCCTCGTTGTCGTGGAAGAACTCGAACGCGATCGCCTGCCGGAAATAGCCGAAGATGAACATGTCGAACAGGTGATACGGAAAGCGCACGAACGCGCCGACTAAGTGCTTCTGCAGCTGGGCCGCGCGCTGAATCTGTCCCTGCCAGCCGGGCGTGTAGACGCGGTTGGCGAGCTCACGGTAGCTCGCTTTTTCGCCGTTAAAATAATCGCCCAAACGCTGGATCAGCGCCGAGGGCTTGAAGAACTCGAGACTTTCGGCGAACCGCGCGCTCACCCCGCGCCAACCCTCGGGATAGACGCGTTCCGTCTTCTCGTCCTCCAAGGGCCCTTCGTACTTGTTGGAGTCGTAGCGCTTGCCGAGAGCGGCGTTGTGCTCCTTCTGCCAGTCGTAGAGAAAAAGCCATTCCTTGCGCGGGCTCGCCTCGCGAAGTCGGAAGCGAGCGCCGAGCTCCAGCACCTCCTTGCGCGCGATCTTGAATTCCCCGGAGATTTGATCGATGACGCGCGAGGAATCCGCGTCGTTGGGCAGACGGCCGAGCTCGGGGTTATGAACGACGCCGTGCACGGTGCGATAGCCGAGCCAGCCGAGGAAGCGGCGCAGAAGTCCGGGGCCGACGCCGCCTTCTTCATGGATATATTTGATCGCGACCTTCGCCGCGTCGGCCGGCGGCGCGGCGCTGGGCGCGGGCGCCTTCAACGTGGCGACGGGGGCCGGAGCCGGCGCCGCGGCGACGACCGGCGCGGCGGCCGAAACGCCCGCTTCCTCTCCGCCGGTGAGGAGGCGGAACTTCTCATCGGCAAAAGCCTTGGCGTCGCCGTCCGTGCCCAAGGCGGGCGAAGCGGACTTCTCGGCGCTAGGCCCCGGCGTCTTGGCAGAACGCTCGGCGGCCCAGCGCTTGACCGCCGCGGCAATGGCGGGCCCCAAGGCCGGCCTGGCCGACAGATTCGGCGCAAGCACGGGAGCGGGTGCCGCGATTTGGCCCGCGAGAACCGGGGTCAAAGGGAGATCAGTCGAGGGTGTCAGCCGGGTCGACAGCGAGGGCAAGCGCAGGGCGCCGGGCATCGGCGTGTGGGCGCCCGGATTGACGCGTATCTCCTGCGCCAAGGCGACGGCCCCCGGGCCGGAACTGGAAAGGACGATGGAGGCGGCGAGTGTCGCCGCGACCAGCTTGCGTCCTAAGGTGATCCAGGAGCGAGGAGCCATTACCTATATAGGATATACGGGGTTAGGCTCTTTGTCCTCAGTCTGAAGGCCCCCCCCGGGCCCATTAAAAGACCCAGGGGTTCTTAGGCCTAAGGACCCTTGGGTGCCAGACTTTAAGTATTTAAGATAATCCGATTAATGGAACAGGATTCTAGACGCCGGCGCGCTCACATTCGAGCGTTTGTCGGCCGGCGTCTTCCCATCGCGGCGCGCCATCCACCAGCTGATGCCGGAGACGATAAAGTAGGCGAAATTGAGCACCGCGCTGGTGGCCCATTTGGCGCGCTCCGCAGAACCCGCCTCGGCGACCCAGGCGAGCTGGCCGCTCCACACGAGGAAACTCAACGATGAGAGCATAAACGCCAGAGAAAAGCCGGGAGTGTATCCGTGCGGCGCCTCTCCCCTCATGATGGAGAGGATGTCGGGCAGGAAAAGCAGGAAGTACGCCGCGCCCGTGGCGACTTGGATGCCCACTAACACTTTGCCGAGCGCGGCCGCGCCGAGCCAGGCCGTCAAAGCCCCCGGCACCACGGCCGCCGCCGCGAAGTACAACGCCCCGCCGATGGCCAACGAGATCACGGCGACCGCCGCCGTTCCCCACACGGCTTGAGTCCGAGAATCGCCGGGAATCTTGCCGCTCCAGCGCATAGCCGGCCCGATCAACAGCATGGCCGCCGCCCCCGCGATGTTCTGCACGCTCCACAACCACATCCCGGCCACGGGCGCGCTGACCAGGCCCAGAGCAAGGTTTGCGGCCACCATCACGCCGGTGCGCCAGGCCGGCGCCCCGGTGCGCCCAACTGTGATCGCTTTTAAAATTTCGGGCACCGGAAGCGCGAACGACAGGCCGTTGCCGATCCAGTTTCCGGCGTCGCCTAAGAACGCGAACGCAGCCGACGCGGACGGGAGGGCGGCAATGGCGTCGGCTGCGCGCGGAACGACCGGCGTCAGCGCCCCGGCGCCCGCGCCGACGACAGCGGCAACCGATAACCCAACCCGGCGCTTCCAGCTTGAAGTCTTCGCCGACGCGGCCGGCGCCGCGGAAACCGGGGATGCGGCGGGATCCGAGACCGTGCCTGAAACTCGCGGGGCTTCTTCTCCGCTGAGGCGACTGAACTCCGCGGCGGCGAAAGACTTGGCATCGGAGTCGGAAACTTCGGCAGACAGCGCCGTCGCGCCGGCGTTCGACGCCGGCGTCCTGGACAAACGACCGTTGGCGCGCCGTTTGGACGTCGCGGCCTGACGCATCGACTCGAGCGGCAGAAGCGACTGAACAGGCGAAAGCGCAGACGCAGGCGCCGTCGGTCCTTCGACGGTCCGAGGCAGAATACCGTTAATCGTCGAGGGCGAAACCGGGGTCTGCAACGCCGACAGTCGCAAGGCGCCGACTTGGACGCCGCCGGCTCCCCGAATACTGCCGCCGAGGCCGTTCGTGTTGACCGACTGAGCGAAAGCGACGTTCGCGGGGCCCGAACCGGACAGCAAGATCGCGGCCGCGAGCGTGGCCGCCGTTATCTTACGTCCCCATAAAAAACATGAGCGCATCGCCATTGCGTGTAGGATATATCCGGGGCGAGGTTTTGTCGCCTGCCGTAAGACCCCTCTGACGCTCACTAAAAGACCCATGGCGGCTTAGGTCTAAGGACCTAACGCTCGGGCGAGATGCAAATTTAACTTAAATAATAACAACTTTTGTCTTCATCATTTGCACGCGCGCCGCCAAAATCGCCAGCCTGACCGTCAGTTCATGGAAGGCTTTTCTGACTCCATCGCGCGGATCAACTGGCTGATGGCACTGGGAGTGCGGCCGAACAGACGAGCCAGCTCGGAGACTCCCATTCGGGTCTCCTTCCAAACCCGGTGGACGGCCTCGCGGCGCACGGCGGAGACTTCGCGCCACTGCAAGCGGCTCAGTATTTTTTCCTCGCTCAGACCATGGCGCGCGGCGACGTCGGCGATAATCTTGCGCGCGGCCTCGATGGGAACGGCGCGCGGCGAAGGCGGAGCGTCCTGATGAGCGGCCAATTTTTTCAGGAAGGCTTCTCCGCCGATCGCCACTCCGTCGACGACGGGCAGGATCTGGTCGCCGGCGATCTTCATGCGATCCTTGATGTACTGCAGGTAGCGGACCGACTGGGCGAGGCGGCCGCCGCTGAACTTGCGCAGAACGGCGTCGGAGTCGACTAAAGGCTCTTTGTGCTGGGCTTCCACGTAAGCGGCGCAGGAGGACCACTGATAGCGCCAGGGCTTTTCATTGAACGCGCCGCGCGGGCACGCCAGATGCACGTAGCTCGTCATCTCCGCCAAATGCGTTTCTTTGTCGACGTGGTAGGCCCGGTAGCGGCCCGCGAAGACGTGGCCGACCGCGTTGTGCGCGCCGTTAAAATACTTGGTGTATTGAGTGTTGAAGCCCTGCATCACGGCCGAAAGATTGGGCGCCGGTGTCTCGATGAGAAGGTTGACCGCGTTGTCGAGCAAGTTGTAGGCGTACACTTTGAGGCCGTGGCGCTCCTTGTGCCGCTTGAGCATGACGAGGAAATGACGGCGGTCCTGGTTGGACACGAACAAGTTCTGGCGGTTGTTCCCCTGCAGAGAAATGAGATAACACGCGCCAGCATACTGGATTCTCTTCGGTCGTCCCATGGAAGGCTACTCTAGTATATTCTCGTCGACAGTGCCAGGCTTGTAATGATTGGGGCCTATTTGATCCCGGCGCGAGCCAGGTCGGCGGGAAGGCGGCGCACGATGGTGCGCTCGTAGCCGGACATCGTCGACGGCGGCGGCAGCGCCGCACGGCGCTTGAGCTCCGCAATCTCCGCGCGCTCCTCGTCGCGGCGTCCGAGGGCGCGCAGGACGAGGACATAGTCGACGCGCGCGCTCAGAAATCCAGGCTCCAGTTCCAGGGCCCGGCGCAGCGGGGCCTCGGCCGCGGCCGCGGGCGTCAGGCGCGCGCGGCGCCAGGGATAGATCGCGTTGAACGGTGCTAGTCTCTCGGCCGCGCTCCATTGTTCCAACGCCTCCTGCCTCCGGCCGGCCTCCTCGAGGGTCTGCGCCAAGTCCTCGCGGCGAGGCGCGTCCATCGGAAATATCCGGACAGCGCGCTCGACGCGTGTCATCCGTTTCTCTATTTCCACTCCAGCCTCGGCGGGCGCGGCCAGAAAGCCGGGCACGGCGGAGACCAGCGCGAAAACCGCCAAGGCCGCGGCCGAAACGCGCGGCAGTTCCGCGCTCCCGCGTGTCGACGGCGTAGGCCGGCTCACCGCCAGCAGGGACGCGTACACAAACGCCAGGCCGGGCAGCTGCAGCATATTGTCCATGAGCATCTGCGGCAGAACCGCGATCAAGGCCGCGCGGGCAGCGATCTCGGCGGCACCCAGCCGCCCCCGCGCTCCGCGAAAAGCGCCGATCGTACTCGCGCCGAACCCCAGAAGCCATAAAGCCAGGCCCGCGACGCCTGTCTCGGCCGCGGCCTGCAAGGGCTCGGAGTGCGCGTAGGGCGTCCAGAGGCCCCAATTCGCGGCGCCCTGCGCGGAACGCGCCGGCCGGCGGAGGTAGCCCACGGAGAAATTTCCCGGGCCTTCGCCGAGCCAGGGCGAGCCCGCCGCCAAGCCGACGGCCGCGCGCCAGATCGCGGGCCGGGCTTCGCCCAGGGCGCGCCCGCGCTTGAACGCCGCGTTTTTCCACGCGTCGGGCGCGAAGATAATCGAGACGACGAGCGCTGCGATCATCACGACGAGGACTTTGGTCCCGCCGCGCCGCCAAACCAGCCACGCCGCCGAAGCACTCAAGCCCATAAGTCCGCCGCGAGATCGCGCCAGAAGCAGGCATGCCGTCAGGACGATGACCAAGATCCAAAGCCAAGCCCGCGCCGTTGTCTTCGGCGCTTCTGGGCTCAGGGCCCACGCGAGGGCCGCCGCCGCGGCCGCCGCCAAGACGAAGGCGGTGTAGTTATAATAAGGAGGCAAGAGGCCGGTCATCGTGGAACCAAAGCCGACCCCGGCGCCCGTCGCCAAGGCCGCGGCCGCGAGGATCGCCGCGAGAGCGCAAAAACCAGTCAACCAAAGGCGCCGAGCGCGCGCGTCCCATCCGGCGGCCAAGGCCAGGAAGACGACAAAGGCCGACCAGCGCGCGAGGACCGGCAGTCCCGCCCAGGGCTGGGCGCTAAGCGCGCAGGACAAGGCCGCCCAGCCGAGCCAAGGCAGCCACCAAACCGCCGGGCCTAGGAGCAGGGGCGCCTCGGCGGCGGCGAGGATCGCCGCCGCGGCCGCGCCCACGGCCCCGAGAAGGGGTGCGCGCAGCCCTCCGGCCAAGACCGCGACCGCCAACAGGCCTAGAGCCGGCCCGCCCTTCATTTTCCGCTGAGTCCGAGAAGCGTGAGCACTTCCAGTCGCAATTCGCGTATCCCCGTCCCGTCTTGGGAGCTGACCCAGGCCATGGCCTCGGGCGCGACCCCGGCCGCCGAAGCGACCTCGCGGCGCCGGATGAGGGCGCGCGAGGCCTTGACCTGATCGGTCTTCGTCGCCACCACGCGCCAGGGCAGGCCTTCGCCTTGCAGCCAGCTCAGCATCTCGATATCAAGCTTGGTCGGGCCGAGCTTCGCGTCGACGAGCACGAAAATCGCGCGCAAAGACTTGCTGCCGAGCAGGTAGCCCTCGATCATGGCGCCCCAGCCGGCGCGTGACTCCGCCGGTCCCGAGGCGAAGCCGTAGCCGGGAAGGTCCACGATCCTTTTATCTTTACCGAGAGAAAAAACATTGATCGTGCGCGTGCGGCCGGGCGTGCGCGAGGTTCGCGCCATCTCTTGACGGCATAAAGCATTGATCATGGTGCTTTTGCCGGAATTGGAACGCCCCACGAAGGCCACCTCGCCCGTGTTGGCCCCGAGCTTCGCCGGATCGGTCTCGCTCATGAGAAAGGCAATCTCGTCAAAAGCGCTAGACATCAATCATCTCCATGCACGCGGTCGCGTTTACTTTTAACGGAAGATCGATGCCGCTTGTTCTCGAGCATGCGGGCCTTTGAGTTCTTCGAGCGCCCGCGCTTGCGCCTGCGCGAGAGCTCCACCTCATGCCGCGCGCGGGCCGCGCGTTCCCGCGCGGCGGACTCGAGCTTCTCAGCCAGGCGCGCGCGGGCGATGAGGCGGTTTTGGCCCTGGGAACGCTCGTCTTGACAGCGCACCGCGATCCCCGTCGGCCGGTGCCGCAGGAGCACCGCCGTCTCGACTTTGTTGACGTTCTGGCCGCCGCTGCCGCCGGAGCGCAGGAAGCTTTCTTCCAAATCTCCGGCACGCACCCCCAACTTAGCCAGACGCGCTTCGACTTCAGACCAGGAGGACATAGCCGATTCTAGCAAACACTCCAAGCAAGACACGCCGCTCTCAGACCGTCAGCTCGATTATGTTCTACTCACGATAATCACTAGTTCCGGAACCAGTGATTATCAATAGTTGCGCCGTCTAAAGAGACCGCGTCCTATCAACGCAGCTTTTCGAAGGCGGGGAACTTGCCGCTCGTCGTCGGCGCGTCGGTCAGGACGCTGGACGTGCGCAGGTTGTTCGACTCGACTTCAAGCTGACGGAGCGTGAGGCTTTCGCGCACGCTCGCCTGATAGTCGCTGAGTATCTGCCGGCCCTCGCCGCTGCCCTCGCGGGCGCGCGAGTCGACATAATCAAACGCCGTGTTCCAATCCATCTTGCCGCTGTGGCGTGCGGCGTAAGTTTGGAAGACCGGGTCCTTGCGCAGCGAGATGAAGAAGGTGCTGTTCTCGAACATGTCTCGGAAGATCGTCTCCGGCGCGGCCGACTTGATGTCCATGAGCAAGGTGAAGTCGCGCGGCGCGCCGCTCAAAGTGCGGCCCGTGTCGATGCGGCCCATGATCTGGAGGAGCTGGATCTCCGACATCTTCTCCGGACCGACGACGTACATGTCGTGCTTGGTGTAGCCGCGGAAGGCGTCGGTCGCCGTCGACTGACGGTCGCCCTTGAAGTTCAAGTCGAGCCCGCGGCCGGCGACGCGCGCGTCGAGAAGCAAATAGCGGACCTTGCAGGTGTCGAGACCCTCGATGTTCATCTGCTTGAGGACATTGGCCTCGGGCACGTTGAGGCGAAGATGCTCGCTGTCGGCGAAGACCTTGGCGATCTCCTCCTGCTTGACGCCCTGTTTGAGCAAGTACTTCTCGATCTTGCGCAGCACGCGCATGTCCGGGACGCTGATCGGTATCAGGCCGGTATTTGTGGGCTGGGTCGCTCGAATGCCCTTGAGCCACGTCTGCGCCGAAGAGTTCTCAATGCCGCTGATCTGTATCGTCACGGGATTCTTGATCTCCCGATACTGACTAAGTGCCGCCTTCGCGTCGGCCGGCACATCCTTCATGTCCGTGGGACGCAGCACGACCTGATCCTGCGTGGCCCGGCTCAAGATCGGTTCCGCGCCGCCCAAACGAACCCGGATATCCTGATCGGTGTGAACGGTTTCCATCGCCGCGTTCAACGGCATCGCCGAGCCTTCACCGACCATGGGTATTTTATTCTCGTACATGTGCTTCTCGAATTTCTCGCCGGCCGTGCCCGACAGGGAGATGAAATAAGCTTTCTTGTTGGTCGTAACGTCTTTAATAGTGCTGAGGGCGTTGTGAGTATAAGGGAGGGTCAGGCGGTCGGCGCCGTACTCCAGCTCCCACCAGCGGCGGCCGGCGTTGTCCATGGACTCAAACCACTGCCCGTTGTGCACCACGTTGAAACGCCCGGTGCGATGGTCCATGCGCACGCCCGCGGGATCGTCCTGGAAGCCCTGGATCATGTTGATGATCTCGTTGCGCACGTAGGAGGAACCCTTTTCTGGACTGCCTATGCCTTTGGGAAACAATAGGGAATACGCGTACGACAGCAGCAGGTTGTCGCGCTGGTTGACGGGACGCAGAGGGTCTTTGCCAAGGGCCTGGATCATCTTGGCGGCGTGGTAGCGGGTCAAGCCCATGCCTTCAGTCATCGTAATCGGCTGGTCGCGGACCACCTCCCAGACCAGCTTGGGAAGCTTGGGCAAAAAGGAGATAAACGAGTCGCCGTTGATGCTCTTCATCGCCTGCTCCCCGGAATGGTAGGCGTCGGCCCGGATCAGGTCGAGCTCGAGCTTGCGCGAGCGGTCGAACGTCGTTGAGAACTCCTGCGACACGGGCTTGCCCTGATGGGTCAGCATCTCCGCGCGCATCGCCGTCAGCTGCGGCTCGATGGGAGCGCCCTTCGCGTCCTTGGCCTGAACCTTATGCGCGCGCTCTATCAGGAAGTCCAGGCGCTTGAGCGCGGCAGGCGGCTCCATGCCCTCGCCGCCCGGTATCTCATACGGCTTTTCAGTCAGGCGGGCGTCCGTGCCGATGGGCCGCACGCTTTCCTTCATATCACGGTAAGCCGTGTATAACGAGCTTTCGTCACCGGCGAACGCTTCCTGCATCGCCCGGCGGCTTTCGATTAAACTCTTGACCGAAGCCTCCCACCCCGGCTCCCCCTTGTTTGCGAGCCTTACGATCTCCTTACCGGTGTTCTCAAAGCGCTGGAGCATTTCGGCACGAGTCGCGCTCTGCAGCGCGGCCTCCTCCGAACGCACGGCAGATAACTGTGACTGAAGCGGCCCGGCGCGCTCGCCGCGGGCGTTGGCCAAAGCCGCCTGCTTCTCCAGACGCGCGCCCTGGGCGGAGAGCAGCTCCAGGCGGCGGATCATCCCGCCCAAGTCGCCCGCGGCCGGCGAAGCACTCAACTCAAATTCCATGGATTTCAATTGCGCGCGCACGGTGGCGCGCTCAGACTCAAGCCGCGCGCGGCCCGCGGCGTCGGCTCCCTCCATTTGCTTGCTCAATTCATAGATCTTGTCGAGCTGGGCGCGGTACTCCATGTGCGCGGCTTGTCGCTCCGGCGTCAGACCCGATTTAACCGCGTCAGCCTCGCGCACCAGCGCGTCGAGCTTCGATGTGGACTTGACCGCCCCCAAACTCGTCTCAAGAGCGCGTATCTCCTGCTGCGGTGCCCCTTTTTGGATGGCCGCGCGCAAGGCGTTCGCATCCGAAGCGACCAAGGATTTGACCAGGGCAGTCAGGCTCTCGTTGACGACCTTTCGCTGCGAAAGCGCCATATCAAGACGCGCATCGACGATCTTGCGATGCTCCGCGGCCCGAGGGGTCCCGGCGGCCTCGAGAACCAGCGACTCGCGCGCGAGCTTGACCAGCTTCCCATCGACTGCCAAAGTTTCGGCCGGCACCCGGCCGCTGCGAATGGCCGCGATCTTCTCGTCAAGCTTGATGAGGCGGGCCGACACGTCCACCCCGTCGAAGCCCTGGATTAATTTCTTTTCTAGGCCCGCGAGCTCGATGCGTTCGCTTAAGATCCTGACATCTCCGGACTTGCCGGCGGCCTCGGCTTTCGCCTTCGCCGCCTCCAGGCTTCGGATCTCGTTTTCCAAGACCATACGCGTGTTGCGCGCTATGCGCGGCACCCGAGTCAGGCCCTCGGCGCCGGGGCTGATGTTGAGCAGGCGCTTCTGAACGAAGAAAGCGTCCTCCATTTGAGCCGCGATATTCGCGCGCACCGCGGGATCACCGGCAGGGGGCTTTTCCAGCGCCGTCTTCATGCGACCCAGAGCGGCCATGATTTCACCAGCCGATTCCGCCTCGGCTCCCAGCACGCCTTTCTGAATGAAGAGCTGCAGATCCATGGAGGCGGTCTCGATGGCCGTCTGCGCCAAACCGATTTCGACGGCTCCCCGAGCCTTCTTGAGCTTGGCCACCGCCGCCAGCACGTCGTCGGCCGCCGATACGACCTTCTTAAGTCCCTCGGCCTCCACGCGCGTATTGGAAAGTCCCCCGGTCAGCGCCTTGACACGCTGAGCCTGAACTTCAGCGCCCTCCGTGCGGATCGTGTTGAGCTGATCTAGGCTCCACTTCAACGACCCGTTGCTCTCGTTGATGGCGACCGTCTGGCCGCTTAAGCGCGTGACGTAGCCCGAGACCATGCCGATGGTCAGCGCGGGCTGCTGGCCGGCCGCGTCCATCTCGTCGTTGATCATGAGGTAGTCGGAGACGATGTCGCGTCCCTTGCTCTTGCCCTCGGCGATCTTGGTCTTCAAGCCCTCGTAAGTGTTGAACTCGACCTCGGAGCCGATCTTGTTGAACGCCATGAAATC
>JAYVZL010000242.1:0-4325 GCA_043783505.1 Elusimicrobiota bacterium | reverse complement strand
TACAAGGCGGTTGCTCTACCACTGAGCTACCCGGGCGCTACCGACGGAGAATAACAGATTTTCTCCCGGTCGGGGAGGGGTGGTGCTACAGGCGGTGCCATGCCAAACTCCGCGAAAGCGTCTATATGCCATGCAGGCGCTCTCTTTTATGGGGCGCGCATGGAACCGCTATCTTTCCCACTCAATGCGCAGCGTTTGGCCGTCGCCGCCGAACTTGCCGCCAAGAACCAATGACCTATCAGTTAATGCCTCTATGGACCGGACGACGTCCGTGCCGATGAGGTACTGTAAGTTTGAGTTCGAAATGGAATGCATGAGAGAGTTTCCTTCCCGGCGAAACTTCCCTGCGTAAAATAAAAACTTGGCCGGATCGGCGCAGTTGATGGAGACCGACATAGAACCGCTTTCCTGGTACATAATGGAGCCTTTAGCTCCGTCGCAAAAAGGAACTTTCTTTCCCTCTTTTGAAATGATGGTAAATTTTCTAAGAGTCCAGGCGCCGAAAAGCAATTTTTTTTCCTCAAGCGACGGAATATTATCGATGGGAGCAAACTCCACAAGTCGCACCGGCTTTTTGTCGCCTTTCTCCTCTTCCAGGAGGGGTTTGGTTCTTGCGAGGTAATCGATAAGCGGTGCAGATGTGAGATGGTCCGTCAAAGCTTTTTTATCCGCCCAACGCGTGTAAAACACGAATTCCGTCGGATCCTCTTTCGATTGCTGAACATACCAAGCGACATTGCCCGGCTCCGAGCGGCTGGGCTCCACGATTTTCGCGACTTCTTCTATGAATTGTTTTTCAGCGCCTGGTTTTACCTTAATGAAGGACAGCAAGCCCAAGGTCCCCACCCTAGCCTTGGTTGGCAAGCCTGTATCTCCGACCGGCATCTGGGGCGCAGCCATATCTTTTTGGGAGGCGCTATCGAATAGCGCGTTGAGCGCGGGAGCCTTGTCGGCGACCTTCTCGGAGTGGATCACGAACAGTGACGAACCCGCGACCTGCGCGCCGGCCGTGATTTTCGCGGCCGGCGTGAGGGCGGCGGGAAGCGCTGTCGGGGCCAGGGCGGGAGACATGGTTATCGCGCTTGGCGAGATAGTCAGGATATTATTAAGGGCAGGAGTCGTTGGGACGCCGCTGTGAAGGTTATTGATGATCATCGGCATCATGTTGACGCCGCCGACGGCGACACGGGCCATTGTCTGGGCCGACGCGGCGATAGGGCCGGTGGCGAAAAGGGCTATTGAGAGAAGCGAGGCGAGTGACTTCTTGAACATCGGTTGTTCCTCCGTAATCTGGACATGAAGAGAGAGAATCTATTCTACCGGGAAAGCCCGAAAACCCTATGGGTCCATAGGGCAATAGAGGGGGATTATTAGGCCTGTAAATTTGTGGGCCTCTTTTGTTGCGTTTGGACCGGAAGACCCTATCGGGAAGAAATGCTTGAGAGCTAATAGTCAGAAGTCCAGGGATGGTGCCACGGGTGGTGTCATGTGAGCATCAGATGGCACCATCTGGGGCAAAGTCAGAGCGGGATTAATCATAAATCTCGCGTCGATGCCCGAGGTCGATGATGATCACGAGCAGTTCGCCGTGTCGCACCTCGTACAGAATCCGATAATTGCCGAAACGGTGCGACCTCAATCCTTTGAGCTCACCGTGAAGAGGCTTGCCCGCTTCCATGGGATTTCGAGCGATTTCCTTAAACGCGTTTACGAAGCGCTGATAGAGCTTCTTATCTGACCGGAAGATCTTCTCAAGGTCCTTTTCCGCTTGCCGGCTCAGCTTGACTCTATACACCTTCTAATCTGCGTCGAAGCGTTTCCAGGGAGACAGTCTTGCCGGCGCGCGCCTCTTTCCAAGACTTGCGGATTCGCTTGGCGGCAGATTTATCCGAAAGCACTTCGATGGTTTCAAGCAACCCTTCATAATCCTCGGGGCTGATGAGCATCATTATGGGGTGCCCGTGCCGAGTGACGATGTAACGATCCAACTTGGACTCAACGGAGTCCGCGACATGCGGGAGCTCGGGGCGAAGCGCTTTGAGGGTAATGGTTCTCATCATGTCTTAAGTGTACACCCAGGGGTATACTTTTACAAGGGGCTGGCCGCCAATTCCGGAAAGCTGGTTTAGGCCTTTAGTGTCAGGGGGTCCAAAGACCCCCCCACCATTGCCCCTTCGGCTCAGGTGAAAAACAGGCAAGTGCGCATACTATCAACATGAAGACTTATCCCCGTTTTCGCTCGACCGCGGCAGCCCTTCTCTCGCTGCTGATCGCATCCCAGTCTTTCGCCCTGAATGTGGTCCAGATCCCCGCCCTCGTCGCTCCCGTCGCCGGATTATCCGCCGCCGTCGCCGCGCCGACCATACTCCCCTCCGCGCCGAGTTTGACCCCTGCGGCCGTCACGCTCGCTGCGACCGGCCTTCCGACTCTCCCTGTCACTCCCTCCCTCGTCCCGAGAACCCGTCCCACCGCCCCCTCTCCCGCCCAATCGGCCGCGTCCAACCTCGCCCAGGAGCAGCCGTCCGCGCGCACCCAGTTGAACTCCGTCGCAAAGGATTGGGAGAAGACCGATGCGGACGGCACGGTCGAACCCCAGTCCGCCGCGGCTCCCACAAACACGACCGGCCGCGTCGCGGCCGACGTACTCGATCTTGACGGCAACGCTCTCGGCCGGGGCTTCCCCACCAAGATCATTCTGTTCCAGAAGGGCGGCGCCAAGGAATTCCCCGTTTCCACCGCCGACTTCGCCGTCATCGAGAGCAAGGTCGGCACCGACTACATTCAAAACGGCGTCAACCTGAAGGATTACGAGATCAGCAAGGAACGCGGATCCTTCCGTAACTTCAAGGGCAAGCAGTTGGTCGCGGATCTTAAATACGCGGTGGAGAATCTGCCCAAGTCCGCATGGCAGGGCCCAAGCTGGCCCGCAATGGTCCACGCGCTCAACGATCCCGAGACCGCGCGCTTTGTCTATGTGCTCACAGCGCGCGAACACTCGCCCGAGGAGATGATGGAAGCCTTTAAGTACCTGCAATCCAAAGGCGAAATCAAATACCTGCCTCTTATCGAAAACCTCCACGCCGTCGGCTCGGCACCCAACGTGCCAGGACGCAAGACCGAGGTGATGGCCCAGATCATCGACTCCATCGCGGCAATCCCCTTCGGCGCGGACGCCAGCAAAGTACTCAACGCCAACGGCACGGCCAAGACGGTGCTTCACACGATCGGGTTCTCCGATGACACCTGGGCCAACTTCGAGAAGATGCGCGACGCCTTGACCAAGACCTTTCAAGCCGAGCCTAAGCGCTGGAAGAACGTCAAGATCATTCTCTTTTACACGGGGACCGACCCCGCGCACGCGCCCGGCGCCGTCGTCCTAAAGTTGGACGGCGCGACCCGGCCACTGACCACCGACGAGCACGGCGAGGAGTTCGTCCGACACCTGGAGCCCGACGAGCACGTCACGCCGCACACCAAGCACCTCCCCCGACCGACCGAGGGCCGCTCGCCCATAGCCACCGTAGGTGACGCGATCAAGAGGATGTTCGTTAGCCACGCCTACGGCAACGTCGACAAGAATGTCTTCGACGGTGACGACTTGGTCGCCCGCGAGCGTCAGGCGATCGAGGATTTCATCGCCGACAAGTCCCTGCCCAATGAGCGCAAGCACGTGATCTTGACGCGCTACTCCATCGATGACGTCAGGTTAGCGCAAACCCTGGTCGCGGCTAAGGAGGCCGGCATCCGCGTCTCCTTGATCACCGACTTCAACGTAAGCATGAGCTATAGACTCAAACCCGGCCAGACCATGCTGAGCGACTTCTCCCAAGCCACGATCAAGACCGACGCCGCCGGCCGGTTTATTCAGACTTTGATCGACGCCGGCTTCGAGATCATCGGCAACGGCTCGACCAACAAACCCCAAGGGGCCATCTACAGTCAGCCGCTGTACAACAAAGGCGACGCCTCGATGGACCCGATCATGCACGAGAAAAGCCTGCTTCTCGTCGCAGAGCCCGCGGCCGAATCCCAGGACGCGCGCAAGGTCATGAACTATTACTTCAGCACCGCCAACCTCACCGATCACCCGCGCTACAATCGCCTTTTCGAGATACAAGAGGCTCTATCGATGGCCTACGGCCTCGACCATTCCGACAAGATCATGGCCGCCTTCCGCGCGGGCAAACCCATCAAGGACGTGGAAAGCGAGCCGCCCTACCGCGTCTGGTTCGAGGACGACTCGTTCATGGAGGCCGCCTACACTAACGGTAAGTACAACCCAAACGATCGCATCATCGAGATCCTTAAAGGCATGAAACTCAAGA
>JAYVZL010000241.1:0-25598 GCA_043783505.1 Elusimicrobiota bacterium | reverse complement strand
CTGGACAGTCAGAGACCGGCGCGAACAGAATAGCGCATTCGCGCTTCTCAAGACTGCGGACCTGGCTAAGTTTCTAGGGTTGAAGGAATTAACCATCGTCGAACTCGAGGCCGCCGCGGCGCGGACCTGATCAATCTCGCGGAGGTTGCCGCATCGGTAACGCGCGAAACCGGGATCACCTTTCGCATCGTCGGCTTTGATACCGGCAAGGGAATGCCGCCGTCGCGCGACTATCGAGACCATCCCAAACTCTATCAGATAGGGAGGCCCGAACAGCGTCGGCGCGGGTCAGCAAGCCGAAGATTCATCCAACCTCAGGCATGTTGCAAACAACCCCAACAAGCACCAAAAGGTCATATTACATGCTCCCCAGTAAAATCCGTCAAAAAACAGAAAGGTCACGACGATACTGAGCCAGCCGACCAATACAGATTTGTAGAAATCTGCCCGCTGCACATCTTGTATCAGCCTAACTTTTTTCCATCCAGCGCGAATCAAGCCGATAAAAAATGTCGTCATAATGATCAGGCTCGGAAGTCCGTTCTCAACCGCCCAGCGAACATACTGATTGTCCGGCGTATTACTCCAAAGCACTACCCCTGGCGCATATGGACTCGATGGCGTTTTAAATTTTGGGAATTGACCGAATCCCACGCCCAGCACCCAAAGGTCCTTTATCACTTTGGCTGTCCGGAGAGCTCCTAAACGATCCCGGATGCTAACTTCAGTGATATTAAAGGAACTCAATCTGGCCCTAAGTATTTCATGTGTTTTCGGCCAAACCCAGAAGAGGCCTAAACACAACAATACTCCTGCGCTGATTTTGATGGTTTCGCGTCGATTGCGCTGCAGCCCTACGGCAGACATCAATATGAAAGCCGCCAGGGCCGCTACCCAAACCGAGCGAACTTGGGCCAAGAGCAGAATAGAGGACAAAGCACCAACAAATATGAGCTGCACCCAGCGCAATCTCTTCGTGTATTTAAACAGCCAAAGCCCTAAGGGCCAGAATCCGATAAGAGTAGCAGCATATGGAATTCTGTTCCCCTGGGTGCCCTGTGGCCGGACAGATAACACCATAGTGTCGTACGGCCGATATAAGGGATTGTCGGGTTGAGATGTTTGGGATATGTGATTATCGACTCCCTCCCAAAGGGGATTAAAGCCATTATAGAGTTCCGTCAACCCAACCAAAGAAGCCGCAATAACAATGGGATAAATCCAATATCGGAATGTTAGATCTATATCTTTGCGCTGCGCTGTTAAAAAAATGATGCCGCCAGGGATAACGCCTCTGATAATCCAGCTCAGCCATTGGCGAACAGACCACAGGTGATCGCTGCTATTTAGAATCCCAGGCAGACAAATCAGGGGCAACAGCCACCATAGAACTTCCCATTTGCTCCAATGGCGCTTCAATGTCAGGACTACTGCCGCGGCTCCTACCAGAAAAAGCACCGTTAATAAATAATAAAGGGGGACGAAGTACCCCATGAACATCAGCCTTGCATGTTGCAGGCGGTGCATGGGATACCCCAAATGAAGACCCCAAAAAAACATGATCAGGAGCAGCGCGCCTCCATTAAGATGCTTCTGTAGCGCTGGGAATTTAATTCCATATTGTGTCATAGTTCGGATGGTTTTCATGCATTGAATAATGACAATCCTAGCACTTGCATATCCAACACCGATGCGGGTATACTGGAAGGGTCATTATTTAATGTCCTCGGTGTACTAGAGCCAAAGATGCCCAAAGACACATTTATAGCAACCCCCCGGCCTACAACGTTATTTGGAGCTCCTACAGGTATTTCTCCATCTCTAAGTGAATTGAGTTCCCCGGATCAACCTCACTTAATACCCATCAAAAGGTTATTCGACATAGCCGGCGCCACCTTAGGACTCCTTATTCTGTCCGTGCCCATGACGCTGATTGCGATTCTTATCAAACTCACATCAAAAGGACCCATCCTTTATTGGTCCGATCGAATCGGTCTCAACAATAAAATTTTCAGCATGCCAAAATTCCGCACCATGCAGTGCGGCACACCCGAAGTTGCGACGCATCTGCTGCGAAACCCGCAAAGTTATTTGACGCCAATTGGTCCGTTTCTAAGGATGATGAGTCTCGATGAGCTTCCCCAATTAGTTTGTGTTTTAAATGGAGATCTCAGCTTCGTGGGACCCCGGCCGGCTCTCTACAATCAAGACGATCTCATTGCGTTAAGAACCGAACGCGGAATTCATCTCCTCGTCCCCGGCATAACCGGCTGGGCCCAAATTCACGGCCGGGACGAATTGCCAATTCTGATCAAAGTTCAATGCGACACATACTATCTTGAAAATAGAAATTTTCGGATGGACATGCGGATTCTGCTGCGAACACCCCTACAGGTTCTCCGCGGCATCGGCATCAGCCACTGACTCCCATGATGCTTCCGTCTCGCTTTATTCCCAGACGTCTTAGCGTCGTGCTGCTGGACGTCGCTATTGTCATTGGCGCTTACTTGTTCGCCTTCCTGCTTCGTTTTGATTTCCACCTCGATCCCGTCAACGCCGGCATCATCCTTCAGACTCTTCCTTTTCTGCTGGTATATCTTGCAGCGTTTAGGATTTTTTCTCTTTACCGCGGAATCTATTATTTTTCCAGTTTCGCGGATTTGCTGAATATAACCAAGGCGGTGGTCATCGGTGGAGTCGGGGCTTCTTTAGCCATCCTATTCACGCGGCAAGGTCAATTCCCAAGATCGGTGCTTATTCTTCATCCAATCCTCACATTCTTAGGTATCGGCGGAGTCCGTTTCGGCATTCGCCTCATCAAGAATTACCTCACCATGCCGCGCAGCGACTCCCAAAATTCTCGGCGCGTTCTTTTGATCGGCGCCGGCGATCTGGGCGAAAGTCTTTTGCGACAGATGCTTAAGACAAAGGCTCCTTGTTACAAAGTCGTTGGTTTTATCGATGACGACCACGGCATGTGGGGCAAGCGCATACATGGCCTGCCTGTATTCGGCGGGATAAAAACTCTGGGCAATGTGCTGGCAAAGCATCAAGTCGACGAAATCGTCATTGCTATAGCATCACGAAGAGGCGAGATCGTTCGTTTAGTCATCGATGCCCTTCGAGATGCGTCTCCGAAACCCGAACTAAAGATCGCTCCGAGCTTAGACGAAATGCTCCAAACTCATCATGGCGCAACACTACGCGCCGTGCGGCCGGCTGACCTACTCAATCGAGAAGTGATCAAGCTTGATATGGCTATGATCGCGCACACCCTTCATGGCAAAACGGTCTTAGTCACCGGCGCGGGCGGGACCATCGGCTCGGAGCTGAGCCGTCAAGTCCTGCAATATCATCCAAGCAAGATCATTCTCGTTGAAAGTCATGCCACATCGTTATTTTATGCGGAATCCGAATTGATTGAAATAGCAAGCGGAACAGAGATCGTCCCGATCCTCGGCGATATCCGCGACCAATCCTTGATTGATCGCGTTTTTCGAGAATACACTCCTGAAGTCGTACTGCACGCTGCGGCGCACAAGCACCTTCATCAATTGGAGTCCAACGTCGCGGAAGGTGTGGGGAATAACGTCTTGGGCACCTATTATGTCGCTCGAGCAGCGCACAAATATGCAGCGGAAGTATTCCTCTTTGTGTCCACCGATAAGGCCGTGAGACCCTCATGCGTCATGGGGGCAACCAAGCGCGTCGCCGAATTCATCGTCAAGAGTTTCGCCCGGCGCGAAGGCTCCACGCGGTTTGTCGCCGTGCGGTTTGGCAACGTCTTGGGAAGCTCGGGATCGGTGCTCGAAATATTTCAGCAGCAGATCGCCAAGGGCGGACCCATCACCGTGACCGATGCCGCCGTCACGCGTTATTTTATGACGGTCGAAGAGGCCGCCCAATTGATACTTCAAGCCGTTGCGATGACGAAAGGCGGAGAGATTTTCGTCCTCAAAATGGGCACTCCGGTAAAGATTCTGGATATGGCTAAGAATCTCATTCTATTGTCCGGCCTTGAGCCTGACAAGGACATCCATATCCGCTTTACCGGGCTAAAACAAGGAGAGAAGCTGGGTGAGGAGTTGATCGAGGACGTCAGTCTCTGTGATGAGTCAGAGCATCCTTCAATTATGATCTTGCGTCCGGATGGCGACGGCATAGTGGACATGGATAGCCAGCTCATTGATTTAGAGATACTCTCCCGTACGGCAGGACCGAAGGCTTTGGTGGAAAAATTGAAGGAATTGACACCCACCTTTTCTCCTGCTGCAGCCCACCTGATTTCTAATTGATACGGAAATAGCCGATAGGCTGTCATGAACGCGAAGAAAGTTGCGTTGGTCCATGATTGGCTGACCGGAATGCGCGGCGGCGAGAAGGTGCTGGAAGCCGCCTGCGAGCTGTATCCTCACGCCGAGATTTACACGCTTCTCTACCGCCCCGACCAGGTTTCGCCGCTGATCAACTCCCGGCGCATACACGCCTCCTGGCTCAACTCTTTGCCGGGCGTGCATCATTATTACCGCTACCTTCTGCCCCTGATGCCGTGGGCCATTGAAAGCTTCGACCTCGGCGATTACGACCTGGTCTTGTCCTTCAACCATTGCGTGGCCAAGGGCGTACGTTTGACGCCACATCCCGGCCGCCGGCCGCCTCTGCACATCTGTTATTGCCATACCCCGATGCGCTATGTGTACGACCAGTTCCATGACTATTTCGCCGACGGATCTCGGAAATGGCTCCAGTTCGGGGCCAAGCTTCTGCGGCCGGCCCTCATGCGCTGGGACAAGAAGACCAGCCGCAGGGTCGACGCCTTCGCGGCCAACAGCGAGAACGTACGCGAGCGCATTAAGAAGGCCTATAGCCGGGACGCCGCCGTCATCTATCCGACGGTGGCGACCGACTTCTATACTTTGCCCGCGTCGCCAAATATATCTCGCGACTCGTACTATTTAGTCGCTTGCGCCTTAGTCCCGTACAAGCGCGTCGATCTGGCCATCGCGGCTTGCCGCAAGCTCAACGTGTCGCTTAAGATCGTCGGAGTAGGGACGGAAGAGAATCGGCTCCGAGCGTTGGCCGCCAGCGCTCAAGTGGAGTTCTTGGGCTGGCAAAGCGACGAAGCGTTGCGGGAGCTTTATCAGAATTGCGAGGCGTTTCTATTTCCCGAGGACGAGGACTTCGGTATCACAGCGGTGGAGGCGATGGCCTGCGGGAAGCCGGTGATCGCCTATAAGAAAGGCGGCGCGTTGGAAACCGTGCTGGAAGACGTGACGGGGGTTTTCTTCGAGGCTCAGACGCCGGCGGCCTTGGCCGACGCGATGCAGCGGGTAAAGGGCATGCGTTTTGACCCCATTACGATCCGCTCTCACGCCCTCAAGTTCGATGCCAAGCATTTCAACAGCCGTTTCACCCAGTTCGTGGCGGACGCTTGGAAAAAGCACTCCTCCAGCGCGAGGATTCGGGTAATTGAGGTCCTCGAGTGCGGGGGGGCGGGCGGGACTGGTTATCAAGTAGCGGCCATCTGTAACGGGCTAGACAAAGCCCGTTTTGAGTCCACGTTAGTCTATGCGGTGAGGCCGGGCAGTCCACCTCAAGAATATGAGGCGCTGGCCAAAGGCGCCGATCACTTCGTCTATATGCCGGAGATGGTGCGGGAGATTTCGCCACTGGCCGATCTTCGGGCGCTGCGGCGACTGTATCGCCTTTTTATAGAACAGAAGCCGGATATCGTGCACGCGCATTCGTCCAAGGCGGGGTTTTTGGCGCGGCTGGCGGCATGGGCCGCCGGCGTGCAGCGAATCTATTACTCCCCAAGAGGGTATTCTTTCCTGCAGATCGACCGTTCGGCCTTGACCCGGTGCTTCTACCGGGTTTTAGAGCGTCTGGCCTCCCTTTTCGGAGAGGTGATCGCGGTCTCTGACGCCGAGGCGGAGTTGGCGCGAGGACTGGGCGCCGCGAAGGTGCGGGTTGTGCGGGACGCATACTTAAGAGACGTGCAGGTCATCGAAAAGCCGGTCGATCGCAAGCGGCCGATCGTGGTTTGCGCCTCTGGGCGACTGACCTTCGCCCGGCATCCTGAAGCGTTCGTGCGCTTGGCGCAGCGCTTGACCGACTCGCGCAACGGGGTGAAGTGCGTGTGGATCGGCGGAGGCGAGCTGCAGCCCTTAATTGAGGAGATGCTGCGGGACCTTGGACTGACAGGCAGGATGGAAGTAACTGGATGGCTGACCCACGACGAGGCGTTGCGCCGTCTGGCCGAGGCGGACATCTTCGTGCATTACTCGCGCTGGGACGCTATGCCCAACGCCGTGATCGAGGCGATGGCCAGCGGGTTGCCCATCATCGCCTCGAACATCCCTGGAAATCGCGAACTGATTCAACCGGATGAAAACGGATTCTTGGCCGATAGCGAGGTCGAGCTTTTAGAGAAGACGCTTCAACTCGTGGATGATCCCGCGCTCGGCGCGCGGCTGGGCACCGTGGGTCGCGTCAGGATGCGCGCCGGATATTCGCGAGAGCGTCTTTTGCGCGAGATCGACGAGCTTTACAGCCCGGATTAGACGCGCGCTCTGAGTGACGTCGTGCCCATCGCCCAGATCAGCAGGAATAGCGTGGCGAACTGCTCGTTTTGAAACGAGGTCTCGGTCAGCGACATGGTGAGTAGGATCGCGACGGCACCGGCCGACCAAAGCGCGCGCGCGTCGGCGTGGACGCGCGCGGCGCGCACGGCGCGCGCCAGCATGGTCCCGCACAGGATCAGCAAGGCGATGGCGCCGATAACGCCGCGCTCGGCGAGCTGATGCAGATACAGGTTATGCGCGCTGCTCCAGGGGTTCTCGTTGTCGAGCAGGCCGGGATGGTAGGCCGTGAAGTGGCGCTGATAGCCGCCGGGACCGACGCCGGTCAAGGGATGATCGCGGTACATGCGCGCCGCTGTTTTCCAAAGGACCCAGCGCATTTGCTGCGGATTATTGGGGTTGTAGTGAGTGAAAGTCCCGATCAGAGAGCGGCCTTCATTGGTGGGCAAGTATTCCCAGGTGACGCCGATGGCCACCACGATGATCAGGGCCGGGAGAACCCACCGGCGCGCCCGCGGCTCAAGCAACGCCACGAGCGTTAAGCCCACGCAGGCGGCAAAGAGAGCCATGCGTGTCTGACTGAGAGCCAATGCGATCACGGCGAATGCGGTCAGTATTCCGGCCGCGATGCGCATGGCTTTGGATGTTGGGTGTAGAAGCACGCATGCCCCGCCAAGGGCCGCCAGAGCCATCTGCTCTCCGAACACCACGGGATGGACGAAACCATGGGCGCGGACCAGTTTCCAGCTTGGGTCAGCGGTGAATGCGGTTTGATAGATCCCAAACAACGCCATCGCTCCAAAGGAAAGGCCCATCACTTGGAGCAGCGGCGTCTTGGGCTCGACCGACAAGGCAGCAATGAAAAGGCTCAGGGCCCAAAAGCGGTGCATGTCCTTGTAAGCGTCGTGCATGGACGCCGCCTGCGCGGAGGAAAAAATAGCCGAAATCATGCCCACCGCGGCGTAGAGCACGATGGCGGCGATCATCGGCTCCGCACGCAGCGCGGCCAGCATGCGTGGACCGTCTTTACGGATCCGCAGGACGAGCAAGAAGTTGAGGAGGCCGAGCGCCAAGTTCGACCCGGCGATCGTGATCGGAAGTAGAATCGCGCACAGCGCGAGGACGAGGGCGACGAGAGAATAAGGCATGCGCGCGGTCAGTTTACCAGATTGCACTGCGCGGCGTCTTCAACGAGTCCGACTAGGCGCACGAAAACGGCTTCCTCGGCGTGAGCGCGCGCCGTCTCGATGCGCGCGGCGCGGGCCGCCGCGGTATCGGTCGCTTTGGCGGCGGCGACCCAGTCCTCGGGGGTCCGGCAGATATTCAGGACTTTCGATAGGCCCGCGAGGGCGGGCAAGGGGCTGGCGAGCACAGGGCGGCCCGTGGCGAGGCATTCGTAGGTCTTGGCCGGGATCACGCCGCGGTTGTACTCGTCGTCGACGTAGGGCAAGAGCAGGGCGTCGAAGCCCGCCAGAATGGCCGGCAAGTCCTCGTGCGGAAACGCGCCGCGAACGGTCACGGAGGGGGGCAGGGGCGGCGGGGGCTCTTTGGCTGGGCCGATCAAATCGACGACGAAGCCGGCTTCGGCGAGGGCGCGGATGGGCGCATAGTCGACCGCGCGCCACAACGTTCCGAAGTAGCACAAGCGGCGGCGCGGACGGGCGGGGGGCGGGGGCAGGAAGAATTCGGCGCTGACGCCGTGATGAAGCTCGACGACGTTGGGATGCAGGGGCTTCTTGTCCTCGTAGAGCGTGCGCGAGGTGGTCAGCACGAGGCCGGCGCGGGCCATCAGGGCGGCCTCGTTGGCGGCGAGGGCGGGCGGGGGCGAGGCCAGGCCCGCGAAATTGTCCACGCAGTCGTAGACGACAAGCGCGGGGGACAATTGGTCGAGGATGGCTAGCGTCGTCGCGGTGGGCAGGTAGGCGAAGACGACGGGGGCGGGGCGCAGGCCGCGGTCGTGCAGCTGGTCGACGAGGCGCGGGGTGAGCAGGGCCGCGTTGATCTCGCGAAAGAGGCGTCGCGTGGGGGGCAGGACGAGGGGGCTGAGAACGGCGACGCCGTTGGGGGAGTGGATGGGGGCGGAGGAGCCGAAAAGGACGCGGCGCAGGCGGGCGGTCACGCGGCCGAGGTCGCCCAGGCCCGGCTCGCGGGCGCCGGTGTTCTCCACGAAGAAGACGCGGTGGCCGGCGCGCGCCCATTGGGCGGCGAACGCGTGGTGGCGCTGCCAGGCCGCGCCCCACTCGACGCTGGAGAGGATGACGACGTCGTAAGGCTTCACGATGGACATTTAACCACATGTGCGGCAGGGAGGCTCGATTCCGTGTACCGCCAATTGTGCAACAGCCTGTTGCATAATTGAGAATTACTCATATTTAAAATATCTAATTCAAAAACACAGGATCAATTCGAGGGAACAAATTGGGGGTGCCAATCGTCTGATGCAGAGAGATCCACATGAGCTCCAAAACATATGCATCCAGAACATCCTCCTTGCCTCGCGCACGCAGAAAAAAGGCAGCAGTAAATCAAGAATGCCGCAAAAACGATCACGGCTAAAAGTAATGAGGCGGGGTCTTGATCCGGCCCTCAAATCAATCATTCCTGTAGTTGAACATTTACGTGAAGTTCAAAAGCGCATGAAGGAACTGGGACTTTTTATCGAAGATCGTGAGCTTCTCACTTGCCCAAAATGCGGGCTCCAGGAGGACGTCACCTTCTCTGGCATACTCGAAGTTACGATGCCTCCGCATCAAGGCGAGGATACGGGGCTGCGCTTCAAGAACGTCAAACGTCGCTCCAACTTTTGGCGCTGCCCGGCTTGCAAAGCTGCGTTCGCCGCCCCGGAACTGCGACAACCATGAAGACTCCGAGGGTTGCGAAGGGACATGACAACTTGAAGTCCAAAAATCCGACTTCAAGATTAGGCCATGGCGGGAGCGCGCGTCCTCTTGACAGAATGTCTTTTATAGGATACACTTGAATGCAGCCTCAAAATCGAGAAGTTCGTCACTATGTCGCGAACGGCAAGGACATATTCGGAGAATGGCTTTGGGAACTCATGGGTGTTGTAGGACGAGGCCTAATACTTAAACGGATAGAACGCGTTGCCGTGGGCAATTTCGGCGATCATCGTTCCGTTGGAAGCGGCGTTTGGGAGATTCGCATCCATTACGGGCCGGGCTATAATCCTGCTCCTTTACGGCGGCGACAAAGGGACACAAACGAATGATATTCGCAAAGCCCAATATCTCTGGGCTGAATATGAGAGGGGAAAATGAATCAAACTATTTCTCATCATGACTTTTTGATGAAATATCTCACCAACCCGGCGAACGCCGCGTCTTATCTCAACGCGATCGCGGAGGACGGAGAAACTAAGTTTCTTCTCAAAGCCCTTCGAAATGTCGTTGCGGCTCAGGGCGGCATTGGCGACCTGGCGAAGAAAACGAAGTTGAGCCGGACCACTCTTTACAAAACCCTATCACCCACTGGCAATCCCGAAGTTGAAACCATGGAACGTATTCTCGCGGTCTATGGAATTCGCATCGGGTTTTTCCCCATCGCGAAACAAGCAGCTCAGAAGCTGGCGACGTTAGGGGGATCATCGCTAGACCTGAGAATGCCGCGACGCCGGCGCTACTTCAGACCGGTAAAGGCCCTTAGAACACGCGGTGTTTGAGGACGTTCATGACCGCGGCCATGGACATCAGGCCCGAGGCGGAGGGCTGGGGCAGGCGGTTCATGGCGCGCATCGTCGTGCGCCAGCGCTGGAGGGCGGTTTCGTAGTCGGCGCGGTGCTCCGACAGTTTTTCCTGCCATTGGCGGCGGACGTCGGCGGTCCACTCGTCGTAGCGGTGGCGATACTCGGCCTTGGCGGTCAGGTAGCTGTGATGTGCCTCTTGAAGGCGCCGCGAGCCGGCGTCGAGACGAGACGAGATCTTTTGCTCCATTTTCTCTGAGGCCGAGGTCGCGGCTAGGCGCTCGGCGACGAGCTGCTTCTCGACTTCGAGCTGAGCCTTGAGGATGAGGGACTCGGGAGTGCGGCGCAGGCGCCAGGCCTGGCCGGTCCAACTCAAGGAGTTGATCCACCACTTGGTGGTGTCGAAATGCCACCAGCGGTGGCCGTTGCGGTAGTCGGCCTGGAACTTATGGTGGAAGTTGTGGTAGCCCTCGCCGAAGGTGATCGGTGCCAACAGCCATGAGTCGCGGGCCGAGCCGGTGAGGTCGTAGGGGCGCGTGCCGATGAGGTGAGCCGCCGAATTGATGAAGAAGATACTGTGGTGGACGATCACGCAGCGCACGAAGCCGCCCCATATCAGTCCGCCCAGGGGACGGCCGACGCACAGGCCGAGCAGGGTCGGCAGCACGAAGCTCACGGCGATGGCCAGCGGCAGGTAGTATTTGTCCTGCCAGATCACAAGCGGGTCCTTGAGAAGGTCGGGGGAGTTCTCGAAGCGCCGGCTCGGCTCGCGCGTGTCCTTGTAAAAGATCCAACCGATGTGGGCGTAGAAGGCGCCCTTGTTGATGTTGTAGGGGTCTTCATCCGCGTCGACGAAGCGGTGATGGTAGCGGTGGTCGCTGGACCACTTCAGGACCGAGTTCTGGAGGGTCGCCGCGCCGAAGATCATGTAGAAAAGCTGGACGGGCCTGGAGCATTCGTAGGTCCGGTGCGAGTAGTAGCGGTGGTAGCCGCCGGTGATGGCGACGCTGGTCAAGAAGTGCATCGTCAGCCAGATCGATATATCCCACCAGGAAAAGCCGCGCGCCCAGACGTACCAGACGGCGCCGATCACGGCGACGAGCGGGCTGAGCGTCAAGAAAACGACGTTGCCCCAATCGATCGTGCGCTTGTCATCTTGAGGCGTTTTTATTGTGTTCTCCATGCCCCTAGAGGATAGCCCTTCTTTCGGGGCTTCTCAAGGGGTGAAACTGCTATTCTGACGACATTATGGTCACGTCGTTGTCAGGCCCGCGCCGGGCTTCTTATGCGCTTTTTATCCTGGGTCTCTACGTTCTCGCGCGTTTCGATCTAGGGCCCTGCGTCCTCTCTGGGCTGGTGTCCTATATGATCATGGACGTCACCGAGCGCCGCCTGCGCGACGCCGGCGCGAAGCCCATGCCGGCACGCTGGACCGCCGTGGCTGTGTTCGTGATCTTGGCGACGGCGCTGGCCTGGATTTTCGTTAAATTCCTGAGCGTGGGCATGGTCCGTTTGCCCGTGCTGCTCGACACGGTCCTGCCGAGGCTGGCCGCCTTCGCCGAGCGTTTCGGCTTCGACTTCCCGGCCGACAACGCGCGCGAATTGCGCGACCTGACCGTCGAGGCGCTCAAGGAGAACTCGTCGTCTATCAGTAAGACCAGTGGCCTACTCACCCACCGCTTCTTCCAGGTCATCATCGGGCTTTTCGTCGCAATGCTGCGCTTCCTGACCCCGGCGCCCGTCGGCCACGGAGGCAGCCTCTTCGACTCGCTGCGCCTGGAGTTCAACGCCCGTGTGACGCTGTTCATGCGAAGCTTCGAGCGCGTCGTCGGGGCGCAGGTGGTCATATCGGCGATCAACACATTGTTGACCACCGCCTTCCTTCACGCGATGCACTTCCACTTCAAGACCTTCCTGACGCTGACGACGTTCGTCTGCGGGATGGTGCCCATCGTGGGCAACGTCCTCAGCAACACCTTCATCGTGGCCTCGGGCCTGATCGTCTCCGAACGGATGGCGATGGTGGGCCTGATCTACCTGGTCGTCCTGCATAAACTCGGCTACCTGCTCAACAGCCGCATCTTGGGCGGGTCGATCGACACGCCCATGTGGATCACCTTGCTCGGCCTCATCGTGGGAGAAGCCATGATGGGAGTGCCCGGCGTCCTGCTGGCGCCGGCCTTGATCCACTATGCTCGCGAGGAATTGCGCGCGATCCCGTCTAAAGCTTGATGTCGAGCAGCTCGCCCAGGCGCCGCGCCGTGGGCGAGGCCGGCTGATTTTTCTTCAGCCATTGGAACACGCGGACCTGCGCGGCGGAACGCCAGTCTCCTAGGCCGGCCAAGACGGCGACCTCGACCGCCTTGACGAGCTCGAGCAGATCGGCCTCGGCGGAATCTTTCTCGAGCGCGTCGAGAAGACGGCTGAAAGCCCGCGAAAACGGCTCCTCGGCGCGCGCGGAGGAAAAGTGCAGGCGCGCGGCGTCGGCCCGCAGCAGGATGGACTTTAGATCGTCCAAGGCGCCGAAGGCGCCCTGCGCGAAACGGCGCGCGGCGTCGGCCAGCGCGTGCGCCAAAGACACCTGCGTCTCCTCGCCCAAGCCCGACGGCAGCGGGATGTCCAGGCCGCGGAACTGCTCGGCCAGCGCCAATGCGTCCTCGAGGTGGTCGCGGCCGGCCATTTCCCAGCGCTCGAGGCGGCGCTTGAGGACTAAGGTGAGCACGTTCTCGCGCTCGTCGGGGCGCAGGTCGCGCAGGAGAAACAGGCGGCCCGCAGGCAGATCGGCCGCCTCGCAAGCGCCCACGGCGGCCGAGAGCAGGGCCTCGAAGCGCTCGTCGGGCAGGTCCGCGGCGCAGACGAAGACCTGCACGCGCTGGCCGGGGAGGACGGCCGCGAAATAGGAGCGCGTCCAGCGCGCGCCGGTATTGCCGTCGCTGAAGGTGGCGCGGCCCGCGGCCACGATGACGCCGCCCTCGACGCGGCGCGTGAAGCGCTCGCTCTCGGCGCGATGATGGTGCATGAAAGCCGGCGGCTGGTCGGCGAAGAGAAGTGAGACGCCGTAGTGCGCGGCCACATGGTCGGGCGTCACTATCTGGGGAACGACTAAAGTTTTCCATATGCCGGCGCCGTCGCGCATGGCCGGGTCGTTGCTCGGGGCTTTCGCCAGCGCGGCGACGAACTCGGGCTCGAAGTCCGAGCCGAGCCCGCGCGCCAGCTCGAGGGCGTGCGCCGCGTACAGCAGGACTTGGACCGGCTCGATGCGAGATAGCTCGTCGAAAAACCAGCCGCAGCTGGTGAACATCATCAGCGCGTGGCGCTGCAGCTCGAGCAAGGTCATCGCGCGCACGCGCGCGGCTTCATCCCGGGCGCTTGGGGCGTGCTCGCACAAGAAGCGCGCGACGTTCGCCTCGGAGCGATCGAGTACCACCGCGATGTACGCGTCACGCGCGCGCCAAGGGTCTGAGAGCAGTCCGCGCGCCTGCGTCTCGTAGAGGCCGTCGAGTTTCTCGCGCAAGGCTTCCAGCGCCGCTCGCAGAGGCGCGCGCCAATCCTGGCGCGCGCTGCCGACGGCGCCGCAGCCGCAGTCCGAGCGCCAGCGCTCCACGCCGTGCGGGCAGCTCCAGGACGTCGGCTCCGGCTGCAGATGGACTTCCTTGCGGGGAGGATGCTTCGCCAAATACCAGCCGAGGTTGACAGGCTCCACACCCTTCTCCGGAAGCGCGTAGCGCAGAAAATGGGCCAGGCCCATCTCGGCGAAGGACTCGTGATGGCCGTAGGACTCGCCGTCGGTGGCGAGCAAGGTCAGCCCGTCTTCGGCCGTCGGCGGCAAGGTGGCGGCCACGCGCGCGGCGAAGGCGCGGCTGTCGCTCATCGCGCGCTCGAAGGCGACCGCGCGCGACAAGGAACCATCGTAGAAAAACAGCGCCAAGCGCAGCGTTCCGTAAGACCACTGATACGGCACGCCTTGCTTCACCGGCTCGGCGGCTTGATGCGGCTCTAAGATGACGAATTTGACGCCCTCCGACGCCACGGCCATCAACGTGGCGTTGTCGACCGCGCACTCGGGAAGCCACATCCCCTCGGCCTCGCGGCCGAAGCGCTTGCGAAAGTCGGCCAGGCCCCAGCGGATCTCCGTGGTGCGGTCGCGCGCGCAGGCCAGAGGAAGAATGGAATGGTGGAAGGCCTGCGCGATCGCGTTGCCGTGGCCGCCCAGGCGCTGGGCGCTGAGCCGGTCTGCCTCGAGAATGCCGGCGTAGGCGTGGGGATGGGCCTTCTCGAGCCATGCCAGGAGCGTGGGACCGAAGTTAAACGACATCCACGCGTAGTTGTCGACGATGTCGATGATGCGGCCGCCGCCGTCGACCACCCGGGCCTCGGCGTTGGGGACGTAGCACTCGCGCGCGATGCGGGCGTTCCAATCGTGGTCGCGCCCGGCCGAGAGCTGGCGCTCGACGGCGCCGGTCCAAGGGTTCTCGCGGGGGGGTTGATAGAAGTGGCCGTGGACGCAGGCGCAACGCTTCATGGCTCCTATTCTACCAAGTAGTTTCATAGAATGCGCCCGTGAGCTTCCTGCTTGCGGTCATTCTCTCCTTAGCGGCGCCGACGACGGCGGCCGAGCCCGGTTTAGCCGAGCTCGCCGCTATCGTGGACAAGGCCAACAAAGCCCTGCGCGGCGACTCCAGCCACGGGCGCCTGATCATGACCATCGAGACGCCCGAGTGGAAGCGCTCGCTCGAGGTCGAGGGCTGGAACAAGGACCGAAATTTCGCCTTCATCGTCATCCGCTCCCCGGCCAAGGAGCGCGGCAACACCACCCTGCGCCGCAAGACCGAGATGTGGGCGTGGCTGCCCAAAGTCGAGCGCGTCATCAAGATCCCGCCCACGATGATGCACAACACCTGGCAGGGCTCGGACTTCACCTACGAGGACATCGTCAAGGCCGATTCGATCGTCAAGGACTACACCTACAAGCTCCTAAAGACGACCAAGGAAGCCGACCGCACGGTGTATCACATCGAGGCCCTGCCCAAGCCCGACGCGCCCGTGGTCTGGGGCCGGGTGCTCACCGACGTGGCACTCTATGACTCCGATCAGTCCGTGATCGCGCTCAACGAGCTCGACTACTCCGAGCGCGGCGAGCTCATCCGCACGATCATGCTCTCCGATATCAAGATGCTCGGCGGCCGACGCGTTCCCACCAAGCTTGAATGCGTTCCCGCCAAGAAGAAAGGCCAGCGCACTACCCTGCAGTACTTGGCGCTCGAGTTCGACTTCTCCATCGACGAGTCGTTCTTCAGCTACCAGCGCCTGCAGAAGGTCGGGCACTAGCATGATGCGCTTGGCCTGGCGCAACGTCTGGCGCAACCGGCGCCGCAGCCTCATCAACGCGGCGGCGATGGGCTTTGGCTTGGCGGCAATCATGTTCGGGCAAAGCCTGATCCTTTCCCTGCAGGTCCAGCTCATCGAGAAGGCGACCGGCTCGATCACCGGCCACGTGCGCATCCAGCGCGGCGACGTCGATGAGTCGAAGTTTCCCGACAAGTTCATGGCCGACCCCGAGCCCGGCGCGCGCCTGCTCGAGAAGGACCCGCGCGTATCGGTCTGGGGCCGGCGCATCCAGATCACCGGCCTGATCTCCGCGCCCAACGCGTCATTGGGCGCTTTGATCTGCGCCGTCGAGCCCGAGAAAGAGCGCCGGCTCACCGACATGACCAGCTACCTCAAGGAAGGGACTTATCTCGACGGCAACGGCAAAGGCATCGTCATGGGGCGAAAGATCGCCGCGCGCTTGGACGTGCGCCTGGGGGAGAAAGTCGTGCTAATGGCCCAGGCCGCCGACGGCTCCATGGGTGCGGAGGCATTCCGCGTGGTCGGCCTGCACGAGACCGGCTCGGAGTCCTTCGATGGGCAAATCGTCTGGGTGCCGCTGAAGGCCATGCAGGAAATGCTGGTGCGCCCGGGCCAGGCCAATCAGCTCGCCGCGCGCCTCCATGACATCAACCAGGCCGATGACGTGGCCAAAGAGCTCGACGCCGCCCTCGGTCCCGGCAACGTGCGAGCGATCAGCTGGAAATCCATCGACCGCGAGATCATCAGCGTGCAGGCCTTTCAGAACGCCATCCTGAGCATCGTGCTCGTCATCGTCTTCGCGATCGTGGCCCTGGGCATCCTGAACACACAGCTCATGAGCCTTTTCGAGCGCGTGCGCGAGTTCGGCGTGCTCATGGCCATCGGGGCGCGCCCGGCCTGGGTGGTGCGCTTGATCCTGGCTGAGTCGCTGCTTTTGGGTTTGGTCGGCGCCGTCTTCGGCGCGTTGCTGGGCGCGATACTCATCGGCTACTTCGGCCGCTACGGCCTGCGCCTGCCCTTGGGCGACGCCTTCTCCTACTTCCTTCCCTTTCCCTCGATCATCTACATGCATCCGTCTTGGAAGCTGCATGCTCTCGCCTGCGCCTGCGTCTTCGTCATCACTTTGCTTGCCTCGCTGCCGCCGGCGCTACGCGCCGGACGCTTGAAGCCCGCGGAGGCCCTGCGCCATGTCTAAGCCAAAATCCGATGCGCCTTTGGTGTCGGTCGTCGGCATCGAAAAGATCTACGGCAACGGCTCCAAGGTCGCCGCGCTCAAGGGCGTCGATCTATCTATCGCGCGCGGCGAGTTCGCCGCCCTGGCCGGCCCTTCGGGCTCGGGAAAGTCCACCTTGCTCAACGTCATCGGCACCCTCGACCAGCCCACGAAAGGTGCGGTGAGCTACGAGGGGCGAAACGTCTCCGCTCTCGGCGCCGACGCCCAGGCCGATTTCCGCCTGCGCGCGCTCGGCTTCGTGTTCCAGGCCTACAACCTCATCCCCGTGCTCACCGCCGCGGAGAACATCGAGTACCCTCTCGTCCTGCAAGGGGTGGAAGCCGGCGAGCGCCGCAAACTCGCCCTTGAAGCCCTGCGCGCGGTCTCTTTGGAGAGCTTCGCCGACCGCCGCCCCGACCTGCTCTCCGGCGGTCAGCAGCAGCGCGTGGCGGTCGCGCGCGCCATCGTGCACCGCCCTTCCTTAGTATTGGCGGATGAGCCGACGGCCAACCTCGACTCCAAAACCGGCGCACAGCTTCTCGATCTGATGGAAGGCCTTAACAAGGAGCAAGGCATCACCTTTCTTTTTTCCAGCCATGACACCGCCGTGCTTGAGCGCGCCCGGCGCGTCATCCATCTGCATGACGGCGAGCTCCGAGCCGATGAAGTCCGGCGTTAAACAGTTTTGCGAGTTATCCACAGGAGGGGTCGCAACTAGCGTTGACGCTAGTCGGCCGTGTGAAAAGCGTGAATAACTTTTTTCTTTTTTTGTGCCTTCGTGTCTTGCTGGTTATATCGCTCCTAACGGCACCAGCCGCCGCCGCCGTTAAAGTCGGCGGTTATCTAAAAGATTTTTGGCAGTACTCCCATTCGGCGCTGGATGGCCGCGCCTACAATCTCAACACCGCCCGCGCGCGCCTGAGCCTCGACGCGGACAAATCCATTTATAAAGCGCATCTCGACTACGACCATCAAGTCGCGGCCGGATCCTACTTCCGCACGACCGAGTACCGTCTGTTCGGCTACGCCCCGCCCACGCCCTGGCTCGAGATGCAGCAGACCATCTCCACGGGAACGACCAACGGCTGGGGGCACGGCGCCTACCGCGCCTGGATCGGCGTCGAAGACGAGCGCGGCGCGGTCCGCGTCGGACGCCAGCGCATCGCCTGGGGCACGGGCAAGCTCTGGAACCCCACCGACGTGCTCAACCCATACAACCCGCTGAGCATCGAGCGCGACGAGCGTCCCGGCGTGGACGCCCTGTACGGCCGCACCGGGATCGGCGACCTCGGCCAAGCCGAGTTGGCGTGGGCGCCGCAGGACCGCTGGGTCGACCACTCTTTGCTCGCGCGCGGTCGCGCCAACTGGAAGGAATGGGATGCTTCCATTCTAGGTGGAAAGATCTCCGGGTCGACTAGCTCCTTTCTTCTTGGCGGCGACTTTGCGGGCAACCTCTTCGAGGGAACATTGCACGGCGAGCTGGCCTGGTTTAAACCGGAGATTCGAACGCCGTACTGGAAAGCGGGCCTTGGCTACGACTACTCGTTTAAATCTGCGGCGGCCATCCTCGTGGAGGTCTATCACGCGGGCAACGGCCGGATGGGGGCGACGCGCAACTACGCGGGCGCCACTTTTTCCAAGGACATCAACCCGCTGCTCAAGCTCGAGGCGGTGGGGATCGCCAACGCCGATGACGGCTCGACTTTCTTCATGCCGAGTCTCACTTGGAACGCTATCAACAACCTGTATTTATCGGCGGCAATGCAGCGTTTCGGCGGAGAGCGCAGGACGGAATACGGGCGTATGCCCAATTCGACGGTCTTGACCGCGCAGTACTGGTTCTAAGCTACGGCTCGAACCACTTGCCGTTCTTCTTGATCAAATCGACGAGCGCGTCGTCGGACTTGTCCATCGCAATGCCCTTTTGGACGCACTCCTTGCCCACGTAAAGATTGATCATGCCGGGCGCGCCGCCGACGTAGCCGAAGTCGGCGTCGGCCATCTCGCCGGGACCGTTGACGATGCAGCCCATGATTGCGATCTTTACGCCCTTAAGGTGGCCCGTGCGTTCCTTGATGCGCTCGGTCGTCGTCTGCAGATCGAACAAGGTCCGCCCGCAGGAGGGACACGAGACGAACTCGGTCTTGGTGATGCGCACGCCAGCGCCCTGCAGGACGTTGTAGAGGAGTTGGACTCCGCGCTCAAGGGGAAGGTCGGCGTCGATAAGCACCGCGTCGCCGACCCCGTCGCACAGTAGGCCGCCTATCAATGTCGCGGAGCGCAGGACCTGCTCGTCGGGGGTTTTCTCGCGCGGGGCGCGGATCAAGATGGGGGAACGGCCGCCGTAGGCGGCGAGCAGGCGGTACTCTTGGATCAGCGAGCGGACGTCCGTTCCTCTCAAAGAGGTCATGGTCGGAACTTCTTTATATAAGGACGCGGCCTCGTGCTTGCGCGCGATTTCCGCGGTCTCGGCTTCCACGAGATTGACGATGCCCGCCGCCATAAACGAGTCCAGATAAGCCGCGTATTCGCCTTCCTCCGGAGTCGTCCAGCACACCATGTCGGCGATCTTCACTGCACTTTGGGCCAAGCCCAGCGGTCCTTCCACGCGCGCCAGATACGCCAGGCGCGAGGTCTCCGTGGAGAGACCGGCGCGGATCACGCGCATGCGCTCCAAGGAAGCCGCGTCCGTCACTAGGAACTCGAGGATCTCGAGGTCCGCTCCCGCGGCCTTGCCGAGCAGTATCTCGTGCAGGGCCAAGATTTCGTCGGCCGTCATTGTCGCGGGCACGCGAGTGACGGCGCGCACCAGATCAAGGCCGCCGGTCACGAACGGGCCGACGGGGAAATAGTCGGCCTTGCGGCGCGCATAGCTGTAGAAATCGGCGCAATGATAACGCGGCCGCTTGGACTCCTCGCGCACGCGCTCGTCAAGACGCGCTTGAAAGGGCTTGGCTAGAACCTGGCAAACCGGCACCTCGCGCTCGGGGTCCTCGGTGAGCGAGACGCGGATCGTGTCGCCGATGCCGTCCTCGAGCAGCGAGCCGATGCCGATGGCACTCTTGATGCGGCCGTCCTCGCCGTCGCCGGCCTCGGTCACGCCCAGATGGAGGGGGTAATTCATTCCCAACTCATCGAGGCGCTGGACCAGCAGACGGTAGGCCTCGATCATCACCTTGGGATTAGAGGACTTCATGGAGAAGATCAGCTCGCGGTAGTCGTTCTTCTCGGCGATGCGCGCGAACTCGAGCGCGCTTTCGACCATCCCGAGCGCGCTGTCGCCGTACCGGTTCATGATCCGGTCGGAGAGCGAGCCGTGATTGGTGCCGATGCGGCAGGAGCGCTTGAGACGCTTGAGCTTGAGCACCAGCGGGGTGAAGCGCTCCTCGATGCGCGCGATCTCCGCGGCGTAGGCCTCGTCGGTGTATTCTTTCACCGCGAAGCGTTTGGTGTCGACGAAGTTGCCCGGGTTGATGCGCACTTTCTCGCAGAACTCGGCCGCCTCGGCGGCGGCGCCTGGGTTGAAGTGGATGTCGGCCACGATAGGCTGGTTGAAGCCCGCCTTCACGAGCTTTTCCTTGATTTTGCCGATGGCGCGGGCGTCGTCGACGGTGGGCGCGGTGATGCGCACGATCTCGCAGCCCGCCTCAATCATCTTCACCGACTGGCGGAACGTGGCCTCGACGTCGAGGGTGTCTGTGGTGGTCATGGACTGGACCCGAATGGGGTTGGTTCCACCGACGCCGACGTTTCCTACCATAACCTCGCGCGTCTTGCGGCGGCGGTAGGAGAATAGGTCGGGGACGAACTTTTTGAGCTGGGAGAAGGCCGGGGTCAACGTCTCGGGCATAAGAAGAAAATTATATCATTTCGCCATGGGTCTACCGTCGACGCTAGGCATAAGACATATCGCTCTTTTCGTGTCTGATTTAAAAAAAGCCGAAGATTTTTATTGCGGCCTTCTAGGCTACCAGGTCGAATGGCGGCCCGACGCCGACAACTTGTACCTGACCATGAACGCTCAGGACAATCTAGCCCTGCATAAAGGGACTCCCGGCAAAGAAACGCGCTTAGACCACTTCGGGATCGTATTGCGAAAAGCGGCGGACGTCGACGCATGGCACGAGCACCTCAAAGCCCACGCCGTCAAGGCGCCCAAAACGCACAGAGACGGAGCCCGCTCCTTTTACGTCAAAGATCCTGACGGCAACGGCCTGCAGTTCATCCACCACCCGCCGATCGCCGACCGCGCGTGAGCGAGCCTCTCCAAGTCTCCCCGCGAGAGCGCTGGCGCACCTACGGTGTATGCCTGCTCGGCTGGATGTTCGACTTCTACGACCTGATTCTGTTCGCCTACCTAGCGCCCAGCATCGGCAAAGACTGGGGCTGGGGTGCTAACGCGGCGCACAATAAAGCCTTCATCGTGGGAGTGGCCCTGGCCGCCTCGGGCGCGGGCGGCATCCTCTTCGGCGGACTCGCCGATCGCTACGGCCGCAAGAAGATCATGACCTGGACCATCCTCATGTACTCGCTGAGCACGGGGCTGTGCGGTTTCGCCTGGGGGATATGGAGCTTGGCCTTCTTCCGCGCGCTGACCGGCATCGGTGTGGGCGGGGAATGGGCCACCGGCCACGCCTTGATGGCCGAGATTTTCCCCAAGGAGCGCCGCGGTCTGGCCTCGGCGATGCTCCAGGCGGGCGAGCCGCTGGGCGTGGCGCTGGCGGTGATCGCCGGCCTTTGGCTGGCGCCGCGGATCGGCTGGCGCGCGGTGTTCATGATATCGGCCCTGCCCGCCTTTCTCGTGCTTTTGGTGCGCAAGCACGCGATCGAGTCGCCGCATTGGCTGGCGTCTAAAGACCTGCCGCGCCGTCCGTTCTGGGAGCCCTACCAAGAAGTCTGGCGGCATCACCGCGTGCGCGCCGCTCAAGCCTGGGTGCTGGGGGCAAGCAAGCTTGGAACCTATTGGCTCACCTACGTCTGGCTGCCGGAGTATTTCGTCGAGTTGGGGGTGATGTCGAGCGCGATGCGCCTGAAGTTCATCTTGGTCGCGCAAGGGGGGCAATTCATCGGCATGCTCCTATTCGGCTGGGTCTCGGACAAGGTCGGACGCCGGCCCGCCTTCACGCTGTACTCGCTTCTGACCGCCGCCGGGCTATGGGCGCTGACGCGTCATGGCACCGCGATGCTGGCGCGCCCCGAGCTGTTCTGGCCCACGATGGCCGCCGTCGGCCTCGGCTCCGGCTGCACCGCCGGCTTCGGCGCGCTGCTCGCCGAGCTGTTTCCGACCTCGGTGCGAAACACCGCGATGGGAACCGTGTACAACATGGCCCGCGCCTTCCAGTTCGTCACGCAGGCCCTGATGGGTTATCTCGCGGCCACGGTCGGCGTGTCGCAGGGGCTTCTGTTGGCCGTGGCCTTCGCGCTGATCACCGCGACCTGGGTCTGGACTTTTCCCGAGACCAAGGGCCGCGCCCTTGAGCACTGACCCTGGACTTTTGTTCCGGACCTGTTATACTTCGAGCATGAACCTAGCGAAACCTTTGGACCGGCTGTGGGCGGTGCTCATCGATGGCCTGATATTTATTCCTTTGCTTATCGGCATGGGGCTTGCCGCGTACATGATGAAGTCCGGCACCTTATCCTCCGTCGTGGGAATGATCGGCACGCTCGTGCTGGGGCTCGGCATGCTGGCGTTCGCCGGCTATCAAGTCTATCTGCTCACCACCCAGGGGCAGACGATCGGCAAGAGGCAGATGGGGCTGCGCATCGTCCTGGTCAAGGATCAGTCCAACGGCGGGTTCGTGACCAACGTGCTGCTGCGCGGCGTCGTCAGAGCGGTCATCGGCGTGATCCCCGCCGTAGGCGCCATTTTCGCCATTGCCGATCCTCTGTTCATCTTCCGCAAGGACCGCCGCTGCCTTCATGACCTCATCGCCGGCACGTGCGTGATCACAGCCGACGCCGTGGTACAATGAAGGGGTGAACCTTTCCGCCGTCGACAAACTCGAGGAAATCCGGCGCGGCCTGGCGATCCTTGAGTCCGTGGTGGCCGACCCCACCCAGGCCGACGGCCTGAGCGAAGACGAGCGCGTGCGCCTGATGAGAGCCGCCGGCCGCCTGTCGCGGCCCACGCGCCTGCAAAGGTCCCGCATCGCGCGCGCCGAGCGCGAGGAGCGCAAGACCCGCGCCGCGGAGGAAGATCGCCTGGCGCGTGCGGCCACCGGCATCCGCGCCGCGCGCCAAGCCGCGGTCTTCACCGCGCCCCTGCCGGCTCTGCCCGCGCCGGAAGCGCCGGTCCGATTTCTCTCCAAGCCGCAGGGCTGCTACGTGTGCAAGGTCGACTACACGCGCCTGCACCACTTTTACGACGACATGTGCCCGGACTGCGCGGAATTCAACTACGCCAAGCGCTTCCAGACCGCGGACCTGACCGGCCGCACCGCCTACATCACCGGCGCGCGGCTTAAGATCGGCTACCAGGCGGCGCTCAAGATGCTGCGCGCGGGCGCGCGCGTGATCGTCTCGACGCGCTTTCCACACGACGGCGCCAAGCGCTTCGCCGAAGAGCCCGATTTCAAGGATTGGGGGACGCGCCTGAGCGTGTACGGCCTGGACCTGCGCCACTCCCCGAGCGTGGAGATTTTCTGCCGCTACTTATCGCAGACCGAGGACCGTCTCGACGCCCTGATCAACAACGCGGCCCAGACGGTGCGCCGCCCCGTCGCTTTCTATGAGCATCTGCTCGAGCGCGAAGCGTTGACTTGGACGGGGCTTTGCGAAGCCGAACGTTCCATCCTGGCCGGCCACTACGAGGTCACTTCAGCACTCGTCCGCGAGGACCCCGCGCCGGATCAGCGCGCGCTGACGTCCCTGGAAGGGGGCGCCGTCGGCCTGGGCCTGCGCGACTCCGCGCGTTTGTCGCAGGTGCGCATGACCTACGACGACAAGATCACCGGCCGCGACATCTTTCCCGCGGGCAGGCTCGACGCCGACCTCCAGCAGGTCGATCTGCGCACGATGAACACCTGGCGCATGACCTTGGCCGAGGTGCCCACGCCCGAGCTGCTCGAGGTCATCTTGATCAATGCGGTCGCTCCCTTCATCCTCGCCGCCAAGCTCAAGTCCCTGATGCTGCGCCACAAGACCGGCGACAAGCACGTCGTCAACGTGACCGCGATGGAGGGGATCTTCTCGCGCGGGACAAAGACGGATAAACATCCTCATACCAATATGGCCAAGGCCGCGCTGAACATGCTGACGCTGACCTCGGCGCGCGACTTCGTCAAGGACGGCATCTGGATGAACGCCGTCGACACCGGCTGGGTCACCGACGAGGACCCGGTCATCCACGCCCTGCGCAAGCAGGCCGTCCACGACTTCCAGCCCCCGCTCGACATCATCGACGGCGCGGCCCGCATCCTCGACCCCTGGTTCGTCGGCCTCAACACCGGCGCGCACGTCCATGGGAAGTTCCTAAAAGACTACAAGCCCGCCAACTGGTGACGGGCCACCGCCTTCCTAGTTGATATAATCAGCGGGTGATCACGATAAAATATCTGCTGTTCCTCGCCTGCATCGCGGTTCTGCTGTTCGTCGGCGTCAAGATGTACGGCCGGAACAAGAGCGATCCCAGCAACGTCGACGCCAACGAGGCGGACAACCTGCTGAAGGCGAACAAGAAGATCGTCGTGCTCGACGTCCGCACGCCCGAGGAATTCCAAGCCGGCCACATCGCCGGGGCCGTGAACTTGAATTTCTACGAAGACGACTTCGAGCAAAAGCTGGCGGCTCTGGATAAGGAAACGCCTTATCTCGTTCATTGCGCCGTCGGCGGACGCAGCGCCAAGGTGCGGACCTCGATGCGCGCCAAGCAGTTCAAGGCGATCCACCATCTCGAAGGCGGCATGAAGGCCTGGGAAAAGGCCGGCAAGCCCGTCCAACGCTAGCGCCCGCGTCAACTATTATTACTACGGGAAGAGGAAAAAAGACGGGAAAATAGTAGTTTTTTTACCGCGCTTCACATGGGTCTTTTCCTTAACTTATTCTGGGTCCAAAGACCCAACCCCCGACCCTCTTTCGCCACCATACTGTGACTGATTATGATCACGAACGTCTTTTCCCTTAGTATCTCGATTTTTCTAGCCGCCGGACCTGCGTCCGCCCAAGTACATAATGCCCCCGAGAGCGGAAAAGTATTCGCTCTCGTCACCGGTGTCGCGGCGATTTCCCCCGTTTCGTCCGGATTTACGCTCCCCACTCTGCCCACCGCTTTGATCACCCCGCTCGGATCCTTAACCGACCAACCCGCTCCCATCGTCACCAATTTTCCAGCCGCTTTCTCTAATTCCAAGAGTCCGCGTGCGCTTGCGTCCGCAGCCAGCGAGGAGGGAGTCAACGCTCTCGACGAAGCCGCTGTCGCCCCAATCGAGGTCGCCATCCTGAGTCCCTCCGCCCAAACAGTCTCCCTCAAAGCCGGCACTTTACTAAGGGCAATTGCCACTGAGCTTAACGCGTCGCCAAAGGCGGAGACAGTCCCTAACCAACACCATTTACTTCCCGGCGAGATTCAGCAAGGTGTTGGTTTTAGAGATCTTCCCATGTTCCGTTCCAAACACACAGTTGCACTAAAGGATGTGCGATTCGACTCGAAGACCCAGGCGCCGTCCCGGTTGTTGTGGAAAATTGAAAAGCGTAACCTCTGGTTGAAGAAGAAGGACAACCACGCCAGTTACAAGCTGGCGACCAGGAGGTTACG
>JAYVZL010000240.1:0-10800 GCA_043783505.1 Elusimicrobiota bacterium | reverse complement strand
TTCTCGGATCCGGCGATCGACGCCCTCATCGATAAGGCCGCGGCCGAAGCCGATCCCGCCGCGCGCAAAATCCTCTATCGAGACCTCACGGGCTTGGTGGAAAAGGCCTTGCCGCACCTTTACACCTACGCCGCGGCGCCCCTGCGCGTGTGCGGAGATTGGGTGATGGGCTGCGATTCCGCCGACAACACCAACAATCTCAACCTCAACAACTTCGCTTATTTCTACGCCTACTCCAAACGTCCCCGGCGCTGAGCCTTAAGCTTCGCTTCGCTCTTGAGCTTGCGCCAGGACTCGAGGCGCTCGATGGGCAAGGTGCCCGCCTCGGCCGCGGCTTTGACCGCGCACCCGGGCTCGGAGGCGTGCGCGCAGTCCTTGAAGCGGCAGGTGGGCGCTAAGGCCTCGATATCCTCAAAGGTCTTGGCCAGCCCCTGCTCGGCGTCCCAGAACTGCATCTCGCGCATGCCCGGCGTATCGAGCACGATGCCGCCTCCGGGCAGGATGAAGAGTTGGCGGTGAGTCGTCGTGTGGCGGCCGTGCTCGTCGGCGGCGCGCGTCGCGGCGGTCTTAAGCCGTTCATCGCCGTTTAGGCGATTGACGAGCGTGGACTTGCCCACGCCGGAAGAGCCGACGAGGCCCACCGTGCGTCCGGGCTTGATCCAGGCGAAGAGCGCGTCGAGACCGGCGCCGGTCTTGGCGCTGATGGCCAGGACGGCGGCGTTCCCGGCGGCGGCATGGGCTTCCTTTAAAAACGGCTCCGGCTGATCGCAGGCGTCGAGCTTGTTGAGCACGAGCACCACGACCGCGCCGCTGTCGCGACTGACCGTTAGAAAGCGCTCCAAGCGGCGTATATTGAAATCGGCGTTGAACGCGGTCATCACCAGGACCGTGTCGAGATTGGCGGCGATGACCTGCTCCTCCATCGCCTCGCCCGCGGCCTTGCGCGAGAGCTTGGTGAGACGGGGCAGGATGCGTCGGATCATGACGGCTTTTTCGCCGGGCACGGCCTCCGCCGAGATCCAGTCGCCGACCGCGGGCAGGTCGGCGCGTCCCTCGGCTTTGTGCCTCATCGCGCCGGTCGTGCGCGCGGACTTTTCTCCATTCTCGGAAATTATTTGGAACAGACCGCGCTGCTCCTCGACGAGGCGCGCGGGAAACCAGCCCTTGTCGGCGTCCGCGCCAAAAGCGCCGGTCCAGCGCGCGTCCCAGCCCCAGTCTTCGAGGATTCCCAATTAGATTCTCGTGATGACCTCAGCCGCCGGAAACCGCACCTTGGCGTTCTTCGCGTAGGCGTCGTCGCCGGCGCGCGCGCCCGCCGTGGCGACGACCACGGACTTCCAGCCGCGGGCGTGCAGCCCCAGGATCTCGTCGTACTTGTCCTTGTCGAAGCCCTCCATCGGACAGGCGTCCACGCCGAGCGCGGCTGCCGCGGTCAGGAAGACGCCCAGGGCGATGTAGACCTGGCGGGTGAGCCACGCCTCGACCTTCTCGGGCGGCAGCGAGAGGGAGTTGAGCATCGTCTGATGGTAGCCCTCGAGGGCTTCCTTGGGGACGCGGCGGACCTCGCAGATGCGCGCGATGAAGCGATCGACGTCGGCGGGACCGGCGTCTTTCTTGACCGCGAAGACGACGAGCTTGTCTGCGTCGGTGATCTGGGTCTGATCCCAGGAGGCGGTCCGAAGCTTGGCGCGAACGGCCGCATCCTCGATGATGAAGAACTGTTCCGCCTGGAGACCGTAAGAGGAAGGGGCCAGGACGAGAGCTTCTTCAAGCGCCTTCCACTTGTCCGCGGGGATCTTGCCGGCGGGATCGAATTTTTTGACGGCGTAGCGCCAGCGCAGGGCGGCGAGAAGGTTTGCGGGCGAGGCGGTCGAAGGGGAAGATGTGATCATGTAGACATTTTAGGTCCTTTGCTATCATAGCCGCAATGAGGAAAATTCTGTTTTTTTGCGTAGAGAACTCCTCCGCTCCCAGATGGCCGAGGGCTTCGCGCGCCTGCATGGAGCTGAAAAAATTGAAGCTCACAGCGCGGGCTCCAGGCCGTCGGGCAAGGTCAATGAGACCGCCGTCGCGGTCATGAAAGAAAAGTTTGTGGACCTGTCCGTCCAGCGCTCAAAAGGATTGACGGACCTTCCCACTGGGACGTGGGAGGCCGTCGTCACCATGGGTAGGCCTGGTCTTCGGCATTGCCGTCTATGCATTGGCGACCATCTCGGGCGCGCACATGAATCCGGCCGTGACCATCTCTCTGTGGCGCGCGGAGCGCGTGGCTGGTAGGGACATCGCGCCGTACGCCTTGGCTCAGACTATAGGAGGCTGGAAGCGGCAATGACCCTCGCTCTCGTCTTGGTCATCTTGGGCGGCGGCGTGGTTAAAATGTCCAAAGTCTGGCGGGGCTGACATGGTCTTTTGATCTCAATTAAAATCTCGCTCTTTTCTGGTCCCGGCTCGGCGGCGGGTATCATGGGTCCATTATTATGTCTATAATAATAGACATAAAAATTTAGGAGACATGTTCCCCCGGCGACCTCCCGACCAAGCGAATTCCGCCCCCGCAATCACGAATCGAACGTCGGACTGGCGGTCTGAGTCGTAAATTGGTATCAAGTCACGCCGCCCAACCAGCGCCATGGCCAATAAACCCAAAGAAAAGATCCGCCCCGTCGGCAAGACCGCCGATGAGATGGGCAAGCAGCAGCGCGAGATCTCCGTCTCGGAGTTCTTCACCAAGAACCGGCATCTGCTCGGCTTCGACAATCCGCGCAAGGCCCTACTGACCGCGGTCAAGGAGGCCGTCGACAACGCGCTCGACGCCTCGGAAGAAGCCGGCATCCTGCCCGAGATCGTCGTCAAGCTCGAGGCCGTGGGCGAGGGCAATACTCCTGTGGTCGTGTCGCAGGCCACGCGCTTTCGGGTGACGATCATCGACTGCGGCCCCGGCATCGTGCGCGAGCAAATCCCGCGCATCTTCGCCAAGCTGTTGTACGGCTCCAAGTTCCACCGCCTGCGAATGAGTCGCGGCCAGCAGGGCATCGGCATCTCGGCGGCGGGCATGTACGGCCAATTGACCACCGGCAAGCCGGTGAAGATCATCTCCCGCACCGGCGAGAAGTCCCCGGCGCATTACTTCGAGGTGCAGATCGACACCAAGAAGAACGAGCCGATCATCCTCGAGAAGAAGCAGATCGAATGGGAGCGCCACCGCGGCACGCAGGTGACCATCGAGCTCGAGGGCAAGTACCAGAAAGGCCGGGCGTCGGTCGACGAGTACATGGAGCTCTCCGCGATTTCCAATCCACACGCCCAATTCACCTACCACTCTCCCGACGGCGAGACGAAGGTCTACGCGCGCACGATCTTGCACAACCCGGATCCGCCCAAAGAGATCAAGCCGCACCCATACGGCATCGAGCTGGGCATGATGCTCAAGATGCTCCAGGACACCAAGAGCCACTGGCTCTCCGGCTTCCTGTCCACCGATTTTAGCCGTGTCTCAGCGGAAACCGCGGAGCAGATGTGCAAAGAGGCCGGCATCAACCATCACAAGCGCCCGCGCGACGTGGCCGGGGCCGAGGCCGAGCGCCTGTTCAAGGTCGTTCAGGCCACCAAGCTGATGGCGCCGCCCACCAACTGCCTCTCGCCCATCGGCGAACAGGCGATCCTCTCAGGCCTTTATAAGCAGATCAAGGGCGAGTTCTACACCGCCGTCACCCGTCCGCCCTCGGTGTACCGGGGCAATCCCTTCGTCATCGAGGCCGGCTTGGCGTTCGGCAAGGCGCCGGATCAGGCCGCACAGGCGGCGGTGCCCCTGGCGCCGTTGGCCGAGGGCGAAAGCCGCGAAGGCGACGACAACGAGCTGGCGCGCGTGATGCGCTTCGCCAACCGCGTGCCGCTTCTCTATCAGCAGTCCGCCTGCTCGATGTTCAAGGCCGTGCTGGACACGACCTGGCGCAACTACGGCATCGCCCAGTCGCGCGGCGCGCCTCCGGCCGGGCCCATGGTCGTTTTCGTCCACATGGCGTCGGTGTGGGTGCCGTTTACCAGTGAATCAAAAGAGGCCATCGCCGACTACGACGAGATCCGCAAGGAGATCACGCTCGCCCTGCGCGAGTGCGGCCGGCGCCTGGGCGTGTTTATTAAGCGCCGTTTGCGCGCCGCCAGCGAAAATAAGCGCCGCAATATTTTCGAGCTGTATATCGAAGAAGTCGTCGGCGCATGCAAGCGCCTCAAAGGCGGCAAGATTGCCGAGGCCAGGCTTCGCGACCAGCTTCAAGCCATCGCCAAGAAGCTCACCGGCGGCCAAAAGACCGACGAGCTGCTCGATAAGCACGCCGGACCGCACGGCTTGCCGCACTCGATCATCGTGACCGCCGAGGGCGTGGAGGGAGAGATTCCCGTTGAAGCGCCGCCAGCGGCCGAAGCGCCGATCGTCGCTCCGGTTCCGGAGTCCAAGCCAAAGAAGTCGAAGCCGGGCAAGACAAAGAAACCTCATGGCAAAAAGAAATCCCGCCGTTGAAAAAAAGCTGATCGGCCTGGCGGATATGGTCATCGCCGCCGCGCAGAATAAGAAGGATCCCGCCATCGCCATTCCGGTGCGCTCTCTGTCCAACGTGAGCTTCAACCCGAAGAAGGGCTACATCGAGATGGGGTCCAACAAGCAGATGCGCACCTTCTTCAACGTGGCCATGGCCAAGAAGTTCATGCAGACGATGCTCGTCGCCGACGCCTTGGCCGAGCTGCAGAAGGCCGACCTGACGACGAGCCTGCGCGAGATATACTACCGAACCAAGCACACGATGGGCGACAGCCACGAGAACACCTTCGACGACCAGGCCGAGTCCGATCCCGTCATCGAGGACTTGGAGGTCGGGTTGGCCGCGCTGCGCGAGGAGTTCCATGTCCGCGCGGAGAATTCCGGCACGATCATCGGGCCGGTCGTCTTCGAGGACGACGGCGACAAGGTGGACTGCGCCAAGCTCGGCAAGGGCGGCTACTCGGTGCCCTCGATCGTCGAAGACGAGTACGTGAAGATCAAGAAGTGCACGGCCGACTTCGTGCTGCTCATCGAAAAGGGCACGCAGTGGAACCGCCTGGCCGAGGACAAGTTTTGGAAGAAGTTCAACTGCATCCTATTGACCGGCAACGGCCAGCCCCCGCGCGGCGTGCGCCGCCTGGCCCGCCGCCTGCACGAGGAGAAGCGCCTGCCCGTCTACGTGCTCGTCGACAACGACCCGTGGGGGTACTACATCTATTCGGTGGTCAAGCAGGGCTCGATTAATCTGGCCTTCGAGAGCCAGCGCATGGCCATCCCGGCGGCGAAGTTCGTGGGCTTGTCCAGCGCCGATCCCGAGAAGTACGACCTACCGCGCAATGTCGGCATCAAGCTCAACGATAAGGACATCGTGCGCGCCAAGGAGCTGATGAACTACCCTTGGTTCCAAAAGAAGGAGTGGCAGGTCGAAATCAAGCGCATGCTCTCCAGCGGCCTCAAATACGAGCTCGACGCGCTCGCCAACAAGGACTTCCAATTTCTGAGCAAGACCTACCTGCCCAAGAAGCTCAAGGACAAGGACTGGCTGGACTAATTCGATCCTTGTCGAGAGCAAGATAAGGCTTAGCGAAGCGACTTGAGCCCGAGTCGGTCCTTGAAACGGTACAAAACGGTGCCGGCCGCGAGCGCGGTCAGGTAGCCGTAGGGCGTGAAGGCGGCGACGAGGCCCAGCAGCAGGACCAGCGCGAAATCCGCCGGGTCCTCGGCCTGGTCTCGGATCAAGCCCATCATGGCCAGGCCCTCGAAGATAAGCAGTACGCCGAGCGTGGGCCGAGGAAAGACCGCGACGATCTGCGCGAAGGCCGCGCCGAAGAATAGGCCTAGGGTCAGGTACATCGCTCCGTACAGCGCCACCGAGCCGCCGGTGCGCGCGCCGAAGGCGTAGTGGCCGGCCATGCCGCCCGAGCCGTGGCAGACGGGCACACCGCCGAAAAGCGGGGCGATCAGGTTCATGGCCGCATAGGTGAGTCCGATCTTGCGCACGGAGGGCGCGCGATCGGCAAACAGGTCCACCGACACCTGGCGCGTGGCGAGCACGGAGTTGCCCAGGGACAGGGGCAATTGAGTGAGCCCAATAAGAAGGAAGCCTTGGAGCATGTCATGGGAGGTCGGCGGCGTGAAGCGAGGAAGATGAAAACCGAAGCCCGCGAGCAGCGTTTCCGGGCTGAGAGCGGTCGAAAGAGCGTAGGCGAGTCCCAGTCCGACCACGATCAGCGCCGGCGGAACTCGGTGAGAGCCGAACAAGACGATCACGACGACGGCCGAGACCGCGGCTAGGACCCAGCCGGCTGGGCCCCCGGCGGGGAGGAACTCGCGCGCGGCCAGCGAGGCTAGCTGAAGGCCCAGGCCGAATTGGACGGCGCGCACGACGGTCTTGGGCACGGCGCGAGCCAAGGTCTCGAGAAGGCCGCTGGCGGCCAGCAGGAGCATGGACGCGCCGATAGTCACGCCCGCGCCGGCGATCACGCCTGCGGGCAGCTTCTGCGCGATGGCGATGGCGGCCATGGCCTTCAGCGGCTGAACCGGCATCGGCATGCGGTAGGCCAGGGCTGTGGCTATCTGAAGCGCGCCGAACACGGCCAGCACCGAGCCGCCGTCGAGACCGCAGGCAAGAGTGAGGCCGACGATGAGCGGAAAGGCGGTTCCGAGATCGCCGAAGGCGCCGGCGACCTCGCGCCGGTCAATGCGCAGTGGACCAGCCCTCGGGGTTGAGCAATTCCGTGACCGCGGCCAAGAGCGAGTCCGCGTCCACGGGCTTGCTCAAGAAGCGCACGCGCGCTTCCCGGGGAACTTGACTGGAGTAGAGCAGGGGCGTCGTTCCGCTGACGAAAATGACCGGTATTCTGCGCATGTTCAATCCCGATCGGACGTTGGCCAGTAATTCGGTCCCGCTTTTTCCGGGCATCTGATAGTCGAAGACCGCCAGGTCCGGTTTTTCGTCCGCGATCACCGATTCGCCCTTGGTGGAGTCGAGGCAGACGATTACCTCGTGTCCCGCGGCGACGAGGTAGTCCTTGAGGACCTCGGCAATCTGAGCCTCGTCATCGACGATGAGTATTTTAGCCACGGAATACAAAGGATAGGTCCGCTTCCCGCGCCCTGTCAAGGGCGGGCGCTGGCGCGGCGCAGGCGGTCCATCACGGCGCGTCCGACGCCGCGGTCGGCGACGGTCTCGAGATACAGCGTCTTGACGCCCGCGGACTCGGCGTCGCGCAGCGAGGCGAACAAAGCGCGAGCATAGGCGGCGACGCTCCCGTTTACCCGTGAGGACCAGGCGGGGCGGGGCCCCGGCCACGCGCCGCGGTGGACGAGCCCCGTTCCCGCTCGCGAGAGCCCGGACAGCGCGCCGCGCCGGATGAGTGCTGGAGGCACGAGGATCACGCGGCAGGAGGGAGCGTAATGGAGGTGGCGCGTGCCCGGGGCGGCGGGGGCGCGCGGTCCCGGGGCCATAAGCGGCTCGCCCGCCGCGCGGGCGATCGCCGTCTCAGACAAGGTGCCCGGGCGCAGAAGGACGGGACGTCGTCCGCGGGCGTCGACGATCGTGGACTCAAGGCCTTTGCGGCAAGAGCCGCCGTCCAGGATCAAGGGGATGCGACCGCGCAGGTCGCGCAGGACATGCTCCGCGGCCGTCGGGCTCGGACGGCCGGAGCGGTTGGCCGAGGGGGCGGCGATGGGCTCGCCTAAGGTGCGGATCAAAGCGCGCGCGGAGGCATGACCGGGACAGCGGACGGCCACCGTGCTTTTGCCCGCGGTGACCGCCGACGGCACCCGCGGCGATTTTTCCAACACGAGAGTCAGGGGGCCGGGCCAAAACGCGGTTATCAGCCGCCGCGCCAAAGGAGTGACGCGCCGCACGACCAAAGCCAGCATTGCTTCGCCGCAGACGTGGACGATCAGCGGATTGTCCGAGGGACGGCCTTTTGCCCGGTATATTCGTCGCGCAGCAGCCGGGTCGAAGGCGCGGCCGCCCAGCCCGTACACGGTCTCGGTGGGAAAAGCGACTAAGCCGCCGTGACGCAAGACGTCCGCGGCCTCCGCGATGGACGTTTTGGTCGTTTTGAGAACGCGCGTCTTCATCAGGAGAATGATATCACTAAGCCGTGAAGAAGATCGCGCTGGACGCCTTCTGGAGCATGAAGTCGTAGACCCGATTAGCCTTGTTCTGAGGAATAGGGCACGCCGTCCGCGGCCGGAGGCCGCGAGCGTCCCGCGACACCGGCCACCGCGGCCAAAGTCATCAGATAGGGAAGCATCTGCACGAATTGCGTTGGGATTTGTACGCCGTAGGCTTGCAGGATGATCTGCAGGGACTCGGCTAGACCGAAGAAGATCGCCGCACCCGCAGCGCCCAACGGAGTCCAGCGGCCCAGGATCACGGCGGCCAAGGCGATATAGCCACGGCCGCCGGACATTCCGTCGGTGAATTGATGCTGCTCGAGCGCCAGCCACGCGCCGCCCAGACCAGCGAGCGCGCCCGAGATCAACACGCCCTTAAAGCGCATCCCCAGCACAGAGACGCCCAAGCTTTCGGCGGCATGAGGGTGCTCGCCGACTGAGCGAAGGCGCAGGCCGAAGCGAGTCCGGTAAACGCCCCATTGGCATAGCCCGACGATCAAAAAGAACATGACCAAAAACGGATCGAAGGGCCCCCAGGCGGACAAGCCTTCGACGCGCGCCGAGTTCGAGGTCGAGTGGAAGATGAGCTTGAGCACGAAGCGGCACAGGCCCGCCGCCAGGAAATTGCAGGCCAGGCTCGACACGATCTGGTCGACGCGGTGGCGCAAGCTGGCCCAGGCGTGCAGGCAGGAGAGCAGCATGCCGGCGGCGATGCCGGCCAGCACGCCCAGCCACGGCGAGCCTGTCTCGTAAGCGGCCAGCGTGGCGCCCAGCGCTCCGGCCAGCAGCATGCCCTCGAGCGCGATGTTCACCACTCCGCCCAGCTCGGAAAAGGTTCCGGCCAAGGCGGCGAGCCCGTAAGGCCCGGCGATGCGCAGGACCTGGATCAAGAAGCTCATTTCTTGGCCTCGCCTCCCAGCCGATTTTGGGCGATGACGACGATCAGGATAGCGGCGGCCTGAAGGATCTCGAAAATTTCTCGGGGCACGACCCGGTTGAGGGTCAGGCCCGCCTGCGACAAGAAGGCGAAAAGAATCGCCGAGGGGACGACGCCGATCGGGTTGTTCTTGGCGACGAGGGCCACCGCGATGCCCAAAAAGCCCGCGCCCGAGGCGAAGCCCTGCTCGAAGTAGTGTTTATAGCCGAGAACGAAGTTGGTGCCCGCGAGGCCGGAGATAGCGCCCGAGGCAAGAAGAATTTTTATCGTCGCGGCCTCGACCTTCACGCCGCTGGTGCGAGCGGCGTCGGGGCTAGCGCCGACGGCGCGCCATTCGAACCCCGCCGGCGTGCGCCAAAGGAAATAGGCGATCGCCAGCGCGAGAAGGACGCCGAGGATGAGGGCCGCGTTGACGGGCGAGCCCTTAAACAGGCCGAACATCGTCTCGAAGCTGGGAAAACCCGCCGCGGCGGGCAGCTCAGCGGTGTGGATGGTTTCAGGCTCATGAAAGTGCGCTGAGATGAGATAGTTGGCCATTGCCATGGCCACGAAGTTCATCATCATCGTGGTGATGACCTCGTGTGCGCCGCGCTTGGCTTTGAGTACGGCCGGGACGATGGCCCACGCCGCCCCGCCCGCGGCGGCGACGACAAGCATAAGTGGGATCAGGACGATCCCAGGCAGCCCGGGGAACCTCAAGCCCACGAGCGTCATCGCGAAGGCTCCGGCGTAGAGTTGACCCTCGGCCCCGATGTTGAACAGGCCGCAGCGGAAGGCGAGCGAGCAGGCTAGACCGGTGAAGATAAGCATCGTCGCTTTATAAAGTGTTTGGCCGAGGCCGTAGCCGTCGAAGAGCACCTGAGAGGCGATGAGATGGAAGATCTCGGCGGGACTTTGCTTGAGGGCTAGCGTGCCCAGCGTCAACGCGACGGCGAGCAATATGATCGTGACGCCGACCCAGCGGGCCTCGCGCAGGATGGCCTTCATTCGCCGCTTCCGACGCCGGCCATCCACCGGCCCAGCTGCTCGATCTTGGCCTCGGCGCGCGCGCATTGGCCGACGACGCGCCCTGCGCATAGCACCGCGATGCGGTCGGACAGGGCCATGATCTCGTCGAGGTCGGCGGAGATCAGCAGCACGGCCGCGCCCGCGGCCTTGGCCTTGAGGATTTTCTCGTGGATCAGGCGCGAGGCGCCGAGGTCCACGCCGCGCGTGGGGTGCGCGACGACGAGAAGAGCGGGAAGCTTCGATATCTCGCGGCCGACGATGAGCTTCTGCTGGTTGCCGCCGGAGAACGCGCCCGCGGGCTGGTCTGCCTCGGGGGGACGGACGTCGTAGTCCTTGATGATCTCGGCGGTCAACGCGCGGGCGGCCTTCCGGTCGACGGCGAGCGGCGTGCCGAACGCGGGTTCGCGGTGGCGCCCCAGCAAAGTGTTTTCCCAGGCTGGGGCCGACAGGAGCAGACCGTGGCGATGGCGGTCCTCGGGCACGTAGGCGACGCGGCCATGGATCGTCGCCGCGCCGGAGCTGAGCGGGCGCAGGCCGCAGACGATCTCGGCCAGCTCGCGCTGGCCGTTGCCTTCTACGCCCGCGATGCCGAGCACTTCGCCGGCATGGATGGAAAGGCTCGCTTCCTTGAGCGCGATCTCGCCGCGCGAGCCGAGCGCGGAGGCCTTATCGAGGGAGAGGACGGTCT
>JAYVZL010000239.1:0-4342 GCA_043783505.1 Elusimicrobiota bacterium | reverse complement strand
TGAAGGAACTGAGTTCCACGGGCGTGGTGGTGGCGCGGGATCTGACGCCCAGCCAGGCCGCGGCGTTCGATCGACGGCACGTCATGGCCTTCGCCACTGATCTCGGCGGCAAGACCAGCCACACCGCGATCCTGGCGCAAAGCTTGGAGATCCCCGCCGTCGTCGGCCTCTCCGACGTCAGCCGGCGGGTGCGCACCGGCGACACGATCATTCTCGACGGAGAGCAGGGCCTGGTCATCATCAACCCCGGACCCGAGACCGTCGCCAAGTACGAGAAAGTCCAGCAGCGGGCCGTGGCCGAAGAGCGCTCGCTGGAATCCCTCAAGGGCTTGCCGACCGTCACTCTCGACGGCCGCGTCTTTCATCTCGAGGCCAATCTGGATTCTCCGGAAGAGATCAAGAGTATAGTGGGCCTTCAGGTGGACGGAATAGGGCTTTTCCGTACCGAGTATCTTTTCCTCAACCGGACCGAGACTCCCTCGGAAGAAGAGCAGGTTAAGGCTTATAGCTCGGTGGTCAAGGCCATGGATGGCCGCGAGGTCATCATCCGCACCGCCGACATAGGCGGCGATCGCCTTTCTCAGCTCGGCATCGAGGGCCCCAAGAACGAGACGAACCCGTTCATGGGACTGCGCGGTGTGCGGCTGTTTTTGCGTCATTTGGATCTGTTTAAGACCCAGTTGCGCGCGATCCTTCGCGCGGCTCTCAAAGGCAAGGTCCGAGTGATGATCCCGATGGTCTCGTCGGTGGGTGAGGTGCTGGCCGCGCGGCGTCTGCTCGAGCAGGCGCGCGCGGAGCTGGAGGCCGAGGGCGTGGTCCTAAAGACGGACATCGAGCTCGGCATCATGGTCGAGATCCCCTCGACGGCGATCTTACTGGACGCGTTCCTTCCGCACGTGGATTTCATCTCCATCGGCACCAACGACCTCATTCAATACACCTTGGCCGTCGACCGCATCAACGAGAATGTCACTCATTTGTACGATCCCTTCCACCCGGCCGTCGTGCGCCTGCTCGACTCGATCGTCCAGACCGCGCATAAAAAGGGGAAGTGGGTGGGCGTCTGCGGCGAGATGACCTCCGATCCGCGGGCGGTGCCGCTGCTCGTCGGGCTCGGCGTGGACGCCATGTCCATCTCTCCGCGCATGTTCCTTCGGGTCAAGCAGACCGTGCGCGGGCTCAAGCACGAGGCGATGAAGCGCATCGTGGCCAAGGCGCTGACCTGTTCTGAGTCCGACGAGATTCGGCGCCTTCTCGAGCAGAACCCCTGATATGAGCGCCCCCGGCCGCATCCGAAACTTCTCGATCATCGCCCATATCGATCACGGCAAATCGACGTTGGCGGACCGGCTCCTCGAGCTTACCGGCACGATCGCCCGCCGCGACATGCAGGCGCAGATCATGGACTCCATGGAACTCGAGCGAGAACGCGGCATTACCATCAAGGCCAAGGCCGTGCGCATGGACTACGTCGCGCCCGACGGGGAAAAATGGCTGCTCAACCTCATCGACACCCCGGGCCACGTGGACTTCACCTACGAGGTAAGCCGCGCGCTGGCCGCGTGCGAGGGCGCGCTGCTCGTCGTCGACGCGACCCAGGGCGTGCAGGCCCAGACCTTGGCCAACGCCACTCTGGCGCAGGCGGTCGGGCTTAGGATCATCCCGGTCATCAACAAGATCGACCTTCCTTCCTCCGACGTGGACGGTACGCTCGAGCAGATATTCGACGTGCTCAAGATCATCGAGGATCCTGTCCTCATCTCAGCCAAGAGCGGAGAGGGCATCCAAGAAGTGCTCGATGCGATCGTCCGCGAGATTCCCGCTCCTACGGGTCGTCCCGAAGCACCGCTCTCCGCCCTGATATTCGACTCTTCCTACTCCACTTTTCGCGGCGTCATTCTTTTGATCCGTGTCGTCGACGGGGTGCTCAAGAAGGGCACGAAGGTTAAATTCTTCTCGACCGGCACCGAGGCGATCGTCGAAGAGGTGGGATTTCTCAAGCCCAAGCAGGTGGCCTGTCCTGAGCTTTCCGCCGGCGAAGCCGGCTACCTGATCTGCGGCATCAAGGACATCCACATGGTGCGCGTCGGCGACACGGTCATGGAAAAAGACCGGCCGCTCACCGCGCCGCTGCCCGGCTACAAAGAAGCCAAGCCAGTCGTCTTCGCGGGCATCTTTCCCATCGATCAAAGCGAGTACACCGCGCTCAAGCAGGCGCTCGACAAGCTCAACTTGGAGGACTCCTCCTTCAATTACATGGCCGACTCCTCCCAGGCTCTAGGCTTCGGCTACCGCCTGGGCTTTCTGGGCCTGCTGCACATGGACATCGTCAAGGAGCGCCTCACGCGCGAGTTCAACCTGGACTTGATTGTGACCGCTCCCAACGTCATCTATCGTCTGCAGACTTACGACGGGAAATGGATCATCATCGACAATCCCGCCAAATTCCCCGCGCACGGCGAGATCAAGTCGGTCGAGGAGCCCTTCGTCCTGCTCACGATCGTCCTTCCCATCGAGCACCAGGAGCCTGTGCTCAACCTTATCAAGGAGCGCCGTGGGGTGCACGTTGGTATCGAGTACCTCTCGCCCACGCGCATGCTCATCAAGTACGAACTCCCGCTGGCCGAGATGGTCGTCAATTTCTACGACCGCCTCAAGTCGGTTTCGAAGGGCTATGCCACGCTCGACTATCAATCGATCGGCAACCGCGAGTCCGACATGGTCAAACTCGAGGTCCTCATACACGCCGAGCCCGTGGACGCGCTAAGCCAGATCGTGCACCGCGACAAGGCGCAGGACATCGGCCGGCGGCTGTGCGAGAAGCTCAAGGAACTCATCGACCGGCAGAACTTCGAGGTCGCCATCCAGGGCCGGGTCAACGGCAAGATCATCGCCCGCGAGACGATCGGCGCCAAGCGAAAGGACGTCATCGCCAAGTGCTACGGCGGCGACATCACCCGCAAGAAAAAGCTTTTGGGCAAGCAGAAGGAAGGCAAGAAACGGGCGAAGCTCATCGGCTCGGTCGAGGTTCCGCAAGAGGCGTTCCTGGCGGTCCTTAAGATCGACGAGGACTCAAACTAGCCGCAAAAGGATTTTCATGGAAGAGAGATTATTGTTCGTCGGGATTTCCCTCGGGGTGTTCGCCTGGTACTCGCGGCGGTGGAAGGACCGCGGCGGCCCGGCCTCGCCGATGCAGTCGGCGCTCCTTCATGCCCTCTTTTACGCGATCGCGGCGTTCTCGATCGTGATGATCCTGACCATGGTCTTCGAAAGCCGCGCCAAGGTGATCGCGATCTGGGCGCGCGCGCTGCGCGTGGGCGACATCATCCCCAGCTTGACCGCCGCCGGCGTGGCCGCGGTCATCGGCTTTTGGCGCGCTTGGTCCAAGGGCGACAGCGTGGAAAGCCGCCGCTATTACCTCGACGACGATCTGGAATGGGCCGACACGGTCTTCTCCTCAGCACTTCTCGCCTGGGTGCTGATGACGTTCCTCATCCAGGCCTTTAAGATCCCCTCCGGCTCGATGGAGAAGACGCTGCTCATAGGCGACCATCTCTTCGTCAACAAGTTCATCTACGGTTTGCGCGTGCCGATCTGGGGCAAGCGGCTTATCTCCCTGCGCGACGTCCACCGCGGCGACGTCATGGTCTTTGAATTCCCGGTTCCCGATCCGCGCGATCCTCACTGCGGCAAGATCAACGCCGGCGAAAACTTCATCAAGCGCGTCGTGGGCTTGCCCGGCGAGACCGTGCAGGTCAGCGGTGGAAGGGTCTCCATCGACGGAAAATTTCTTAAAGAGGAAGACTACGCCCGGTACGACGACCAATATCGTCAGCCGGAATCAGTGCACGCCAAAGAGTTGACGCCGCAGGTTTATCAAGAGCTGTGGCAAACCCACAAGCTCGACCGCGAGTTGGGCGACATACAGCGCGACTACTTCGGGCCGGTGAAGGTGCCCGCCGGCTCCTACTTCATGATGGGCGACAACCGCGACCACTCCTGCGACTCCCGCTATTGGGGCCCGGTCGACAATCATCTAATCAAGGGCAAAGCCTGGTTCATCTACTGGCCGCCCTCGCGCATGAAGATGGTCCGCTAAGGGCGCTTCAGGCGGGAATAGGTGCTAAGCCGTCGCTGGTTGCTGGCCCGGTGGTCTTGTCGAAAACGCGGTCTGCCACTCGTCTTTGGCGGTGCCATTGATGGTTAGCTTCCAGATGTAGCGATTGCCCGGAGCAAGCGGGATCGGCCCCAGATTGAAGGCCATGGGGATGTCGATCGGCGTGCCCTGGGGCGCTCCCGCAGGGCGGCCGACCTCAAAGTCCCCGGAAATAATCAGCGGGGC
>JAYVZL010000238.1:0-10812 GCA_043783505.1 Elusimicrobiota bacterium | reverse complement strand
GGAATCGCAATGGTCTCGGATACTTCACCACCTCCGGTCGGCTTCGACGCGGGCACCTCTTTGGCTCGGATGAGGCCTTCGCCGAGGTCGTAGTAAATGACCGTCTTGCCCAAAGCCGTGAGAGGCTTGTCGTCGACGGTAGTTGACGGCTCCGTGTACGTCACCGTCACCGTCGGCTTCGACTTCTTGACCAGAAACTTTCCCGAGGTGGCGCAGACATCCAAAGCCCCTTTTTGAGCCGGCGTGAACGGCTCCGCCGCCAAACTCGACGACAACGCCGCCAACCCGACAATCGCTTGAATAATTGAGTTCATGCTTAGATTGTAGGAAAGAAAAGCCCCCGGCCTTTCGGCCGAGGGCTTTTTTTAGCGCGCGGATTTTTAAGCGAGCTTGGCGAGCTGGGCTTCCAGCTCCTTGTAGTCGCGCTCCTTGGTGATGTCGGACTCGACGTGAGTCCAAGCTACTTTGCCGTCCTTACCGATAAGAACGGTCGCACGCTGTGAAATGTTTGCCGCGGGCAGATACAAACCATAAGCCTTGCAGACCTTGCGATGCATGTCGGCAAGCAGCGTGTGCTTAAGCCCCATCTTCTCCTTCCAGGCCTTGTGCGACCAGACCGAGTCGATGGAGATGCCCGCGACCTCGGCGTCCTTGCCGAAGCGGGAGAGGTCCTGGGAGAAGCAGACGTTCTCCTTGGTGCAGGTCGGAGACCAGTCGAGCGGGTAGAAGAACAGCGCGACGGGCTTCTTGCCGATGAAATCGGCGAGCTTCCAGTCCTTCTTTTCGGAATCCTGAAGCGTGAAGTCGGGAGCGGCGGCTCCGATGGCGATCGGGGTGGTTTCGGGAGTGGCGATGGCGGTGGTCATGATGTCTCCTAAGCTTTGACGAGTTTGATTTGGATTGGTTTGCTGACGGCGTTGCGCATGCTGACGGCGGCGGCGACTTTGCGGGCGGCTTCGCGCAAGGCCTTGGCCGGGGCTGAGTCGGGATGCGAGAGTACGATGGGCTTGCCTTCTTCCGAGGCTAGGCAGACGTTGGGATCGAGCGGGATGCAACCCAGCATCTCGATGCCGAAGCTCTTCTTAAGGGAAGCGGCACTGCCCTCGGAGAAGATCTTGCTCTCCTTGGAACAATGCGGGCAGATGAAGCCCGACATGTTCTCGATAGCACCCAAGATCGGCACGTTGAGCTTCTTGAACATGGCTACGGCCTTGCGCACGTCGGACAGCGCGATGCTCTGGGGCGTGGTGACGATGACCGAGCCCACCAGCGGCACCGTCTGGCACAGCGTCAACTGCACGTCCCCGGTGCCGGGCGGCAGGTCGAGCACGAGATAGTCGAGCTCCCCCCACTTCACGTCTTTTAAGAATTGAGTGATCGCGCCGTGCAGCATGGGGCCGCGCCAGATCACGGGAGCGTCGGGATCCATGAGGAAGCCCATGGACATGACCTTCACGCCGTAGTTCTCGGCGGGCTCGATCTTGTTGTCGGGACCGGCCATGGGCTTGTATCCGCTCACGCCCATCATCTGCGGCTGGTTTGGGCCGTAGATGTCGGCGTCCATGAGGCCCACGCGCGCGCCCTCTAGAGCCAAGGCGACGGCCAGGTTCGACGCGACGGTGGACTTGCCCACGCCGCCCTTGCCGGCGGCCACCGCGATCAAGTTCTTGATGCCGGGCGGCAAGATGTTCTCCAGGCGCGCGTCTTTTTTCACCGAGGCGGTCATGTTGATCTTGACGGATTTCACGCCCGCCACTTTCTTGACCGCTTCTTCGGCCTCGAGCTGCATCATGCCCTTGAGCGGACAAGCGGGGGTGGTGAGCACGTAGTCGAAGCTCACCACCCCCCCGTCTACGACGAGGTTCTGCACCATCCCGAGCGTGACGATGTCCTTGTGAAGCTCGGGCTCGATGCACGTCGACAGCGCCTTTAAAACCTCGTCCTTCGTCGGCATAAAAAACTCCTTACATCAGGAACAGCATCTCGCGATATTTCGGCACCGGCCACGAGGACGCGGGCATCAGCAGCTCGAGCGCGTCGACTTCAACGCGGACCTTCTCGAAGTAAGGCTTGACCTTGTCGCAGTACGCGAAGGCCTTGTCCTCGACGTCGGTCACGGCGTCGGCCTTCTCCAGCGCCAGCTTGAGCTCGTCGACGGCGACCAGCGCGCGCTCGACTTTCTCGGTCACCGCGCGCAGCAGCGAGGCCTGCGCCGGGGTGTTGATGCCGTGGGTCGCCAGCGAGGTCAGCGTCTTGGAGAGCTCGTTCTGATAGCCGATCGCCGCGGGAACGAACAGCGTCGTCGCCATCTCGATGACCAGCTTGGCTTCGATGTCGATGTCCTTGGCGTATTTCTCAAGGAGGATGTGATAGCGCGAGTGCGCCTCTTCCTCGGTGAGCACGCCCAGACGGGCGAACAGCGCCACCGACTTCTTGAGGGCGAAGCCCTTGAGGGCCGCCGGGGTGGTCTTCTCGTTGGGCAGGCCGCGCTTCTTGGCCTCGAGCACCCACTCCTCGGAGTAGTTGTTGCCCTCGAAGCAGACGGCCTTCGAGTCCGTATAGTACTGGCGCAGGACGTCGAGCACGGCCTCCTTGAGAGGCTTGCCCTTCTTGAGGGCCGCGTCGATCTCCTTTTTAGTGGCGATCAACTGGCCCGCGACGATGGTGTTGAGTGTCGACACCGGGATCGCGTTGTTGGCCGAGGCTCCCACCGCGCGGAACTCGAACTTGTTGCCGGTGAAAGCGAAGGGCGAGGTGCGGTTGCGGTCGGTGTTGTCCTTGAGCACCTGCGGGATCTCGTCGATGCCGAGCGAAATCCACTCAGGAGCCGTGGACTTCGCGGTCACGCGCTTCTCAAGGTCGTTGAGGACCTTGGTGAGCTGGGCGCCCAGGAAGATGGACATGATCGCCGGAGGCGCCTCGTTGGCGCCCAAGCGATGGTCGTTGCCCGAAGAGGCGATCGCCGCGCGCAGCAGCAGGCCGTGCTGATGAACCGCCTTGACGATCGACACCAGGAAGATCAGGAACTGCAGATTCTCCTGCGGCGTGGCGCCGGGCGAGAGAAGGTTCTTGCCTGTGTCCGTGCCCAGCGACCAGTTGTTATGCTTGCCGGAGCCGTTGACGCCGGCGAAGGGCTTTTCGTAGGTCAGCGCCGCCAAGCCGTGGCGCGCGGCGACCCGCTTCATGATGTCCATGACGAGCTGGTTGTGATCGACGGCCACGTTGGCCTCCTCGAACACCGGCGCGCACTCGAACTGGTGCGGCGCCACCTCGTTGTGGCGGGTCTTCAGAGGTATGCCGAGCTTGTAGAGCTCGCTCTCGAAGTCGGTCATGAACGTGAAGACCCGATCTTTAATAGCGCCGAAGTAATGATCTTCCAACTGCTGTCCCTTGGGGCTAGCCGCTCCGAAGAGCGTGCGGCCAGACAACAACAAGTCGGGACGAGCGTCGTAGTACTCCTTGTCGATCAAGAAGTATTCCTGCTCGGCGCCGAGGGTTGAGACAACCTTCTTGGCGTCGCTCTTGAAGTAAGCGAGGATGCCCAGCGCCGCCTTGTTGAGGGCGTCGATCGAGCGCAACAAGGGCGTCTTCGTGTCCAGAGCATGGCCGGTGTAAGAGACGAAGCAGGTGGGGATGCACAGCGTCGAGCCGCCGACGTTCTCCAAGATGAAAGCGGGAGACGTGGGGTCCCACGCCGTGTAGCCTCTTGCCTCAAAGGTCACGCGCAGGCCGCCCGACGGGAAGGACGAGGCGTCGGGCTCGGCCTGGGTGAGCATCTGGCCGGTGAAGGTCTCGAGGACCTTGCCCGCGCCGGAGGGATCGATGAAGGCGTCGTGCTTCTCGGCGGTGGCGCCGGTCAGCGGCTGAAACCAATGGCAGTAATGCGTCGCGCCTTTCTGGATCGCCCAGGTCTTCATGGCCGAGGCGACGGCATTGGCGGATTCCAAGTCGAGGCGCTCGCCTTTAGAGGCGGCGTCCTGAACTTTGCGGAAGGTCTCCTTGGGCAGGAGAAGCTTCATGGTCTCCAGCCCGAACACGTTGCATCCGTAGTAGTCGGATACCTTAGGATGTTTCGGCGCGGCTGATCGCGAGGACGTCTTGGTCGTCTTGGTAGTCATCGAAGCAAAGGCTCCGTGGTGGCGGCTAGGGGTCATCTTCCCTCCAGCGAAATTTAACGGCGTTGCGACGAAGTTATCCCGGAGCGACTTATATCGCCGCCGTCGGGCCTCCCTCCGTCGAGAGGTATCTTATGAATCTTGCCCCGCGCAAGTCCAGGGGCGGACGGAGGATTCGTCTATTTCTCGAGCTTATCGGTCTCGGCGAGGGAATCGATGCCCTGCAGCGATCCATCGATCGCGAACTTCTGCGCGTAGTCGAGGCCGATCTCGCTGGGCACGGGGTCGGCGGGAGCCTGGCCGTAAGCCACGGTCACGGTCTTGCCCGGCTCAACGATGACGGTCTTGCCCAAGGCCCTGACGGCCACGGTGTTGCCGAAGCCCGCGTAGGTCGTGCTCTTGTCGGCCTTGTCCGCCTTGCCCCAGAACAAAGTGCCGCGCACCGCCGCGACCGCCGCCGACGTGCGCACTTTAAACGACTGTCCCGGCCCCAGCTTCTTGCGCAAGCCGATGAGAAACTCTCCGAAAGCGACCGACAGCTCGGTGCGCTGGGCCGTGCCCTTCAGCGTCATGATCGTCTGCTCGCGAAGCAGGATCGCGCCCCGGTCGGACAGGGCCAGCTGCGCGATCCCCCCTTTGCCCACGCGGATCGTGTCGCCGAACACCATGCCTTCCCCGCCTTTAGCCGGGATGAATTTCTTGGAGCCCGCGACGAGGCGGGACACGGGGCCGTGTATTTTCACCAAGGTCGCGTCCTGAGCGGACGCCGGCAGCGCGAAAACGGCGCAAAGGAGTAGTGTTTTGATCATGCGCTGATGTTAGGATATTCCCTCGCTGATTCGCTATTGATAATCACTGTCCCGGGAACAATGATTATCAATAAATCGAACGGAAGCTTCGGTAACATTCTTAATGATTTGGTTCGGGCTCTTGACGAGAGCCTCTTGTGTGACCTATACTCTATACACGACTATTTTAGTCAAGATGGAGATCACATGTTAACCATAACCCCGAACGCCGCCAAGAAAATCGCCGACTTCCTTAAGACAGAGGAAACCGCACAGGGAAAATCTTTACGCCTGAGCGTCGCCGAGTCCGGCTGCGCGGGTTATGAGTACAAGATCGGCTTTGACGATAAAAAAGAAGCCGACAAGATCCTGCCTCAGCCCGGCTTCGACGTAGTCGTCGACGCCGAAAGCCTGAAGTTCGTCGCCGACGCGACGATCGACTATGCCGAAGACGAGACCAGCTCCGGCTTCCGCATCAAGAACCCGCTTGAAAAGGGGTCCTGCGGCTGCGGCAAGTCCAAACAGTTTTAAATATGGTCACGCTGACCGAACGCGCCGCCAAGAAGATCCAGGCTCTGGCCTCCAAGAAAGGGCAGCAGCCGGTTCTGCGCGTGAAGGTCGGCTCCGGCGGCTGCTCGGGCATGAGCTACGAGTTCGTGGTCAGCGACGTACTCGCCAAAGAAGATATCGTCTTCGAGGCGCATGGCGCGAAGACCGTCGTCGACCCCAAGGCCGACTTCTTCATCGGCGGCTCGCAGGTGGATTACGAAGAGGACCTGATGAAGTCGGGCTTCGTGGTCAAGAATCCGCAGGCGACGTCGACCTGCTCCTGCGGTAAATCGTTCTCGACCTAACGCTCCCGCGTCAAAGCCGGTAGAGCATCCAGTAGACGCTCACGCCCGTGACCGAGACATACAACCATGTCGGGAACGCCCAGCGGGCCGCGCGCCTGTGTTCTTCGAAGCGGCCCTTGGCCGCGAGAAACAATGTCCGCAGAATCATGGGCAATACGACAACGGCAAGAATGGTATGCGTCAAAAGAATCGAGAAGTAGACGATACGAATGGGTCCCGTTTTCTGAAAACGCACGGATCCCGCATGGTAGTGATAATAAAGATAACACGCCAAGAAGATCGTCGAGCACGAAAAGGCCGCGATCATCGTCCAGCGGTGAGCCTCACGTCGGCCCGAACGGATTAGAACCCAGCCCAGGACGAGAAGGACCGCGGACGCGGCGTTAAGCGAAGCGTTGAGAGGCGGGAATGAGGCGAGCGGCAAACTTACCCAACTTCTTCGACTTCAACAGAAGCATGTTTACCTGACGTCGGCGCGGGGCCGGTGTTGAAGCGGGGCTTGTGCTTGGCCACGAAGGCGCCCGCGATGTCCTTGAGCTCCTCGACGTCGGCGATGTCGGCGGAGGCCACGTAGTCGAAGTAGATGTCCGGCGAGACGCCGAAAAGATCCTGGGCGGTGGGCGCGGTCTTGTTGTCCATGTGCGCGGCCAAGGACTCGTAGACGGAGCCGGTCAACGCCACGCCCACGTACAACACCTGCGGATTTTTCTGCGCGTCGAACGTGACGAACTCATAGACCCCGGGCTTGTGCGGGGCATGGGAAGGCAGGGCGTCGGGCTTGAAGCGAAAGCAGCGCTCGGACATCGCGATGCGGAATTTGCGGGCTGACATGGCAGGCCTCCTAAGCCTTCTGCGGCGAGCGCCAAAGCGCGCGGCCGATGAAAAACGGACCGAGATTCTCGAGATACTGAGAGGTCTGCACGGTCGCGCGCATCGCCTCGACGAGCGCTGAGAGCGGGTGAAGCTCCTTGCCCATCAGGCCGATGACGAAATCGTTGTCGTTCTTGTCGAGGCCATGGCAGGCCAGACGCACGTCGGCGGCCACGCCGGCCTCGCCGAACTGGCGGCCGATGGTCCCGTGTTCCTTAAGAATCTGCTGCTGCTCGAGACGAGGCAGACGAGTGAACGCGCCGCTGCGCCGCAGCGGGTACCAGATCGCCCAGGGCGTGGCGGGGTCGTTGGCCACGCGGCGGGGACGATCCAGCAGCCAGTCCTCGAGCTTAGGCTCGTAGCCGAGCGCGTAGGTGCGGCCGAGCATGGAGAACTCGGGCTTGACGGTAAGCGCCTCGAACGGCCCGGACTGAAGGTCGCGGCGCACCTTGCTGATCAGCAGCGCCGGATCCTCGGTCATCGCGAGCACGGCCACGCCCGCGGGGTCGCCGGCCTCCTCATATAAAACGTAGTCGACGCCCGCGTATGAGCCCAACCCGCCGGAGAGCTTGTGCGAATCGCGGCAGCCGGTGAACGCGGTCAACTGCACGAAAAGGCGTCGGTTGGAAAACTGCGGCTGGCCGTCCTTGGGGCCGCCTTTCTCGCGGAGGTCGAGCGCGGGCGCGTCGGCCGGGGCGTGCGCGGCCAGTTGATGGGGAGTGGTCATATCAGTTCAGCAGCCTGTCGAGCGTTCCCACGATCTCCTGGAGCTCGAAGGGCCTCTGCATCAGGCCGTCGCAGTTCTTCTCGACGAAATCCTGCTGGGAGCCGGAGAGCTTCTTGTCGCAGATCGCGACGATCTTCATATTGCGGGTCGCGGGGTTGGACTTGAGGATCTGGCAGACTTGAAAGCCGTCCATGACCGGCATGAGGATGTCCACGACCAGCAGGTGCGGGGGCTGCTTGCCGATGATGACCAGCGCGTCGACGGGGTTGCTGGCGACTTGAACCGCGTAGCGCTCTTTGTGCTTGCTGAGGCCTTTCTCAAGCCGCGTCGCCGAGCGCTCTCCGTCGAGGATCAGGATCTGCTTGTGAGGGTTCTCGACCTCGGCCGGGATCGGCATTTGATATTTCTTCATGAAGGGGAGCAATGCGGTGATCGGTATGCGGCGATGGCCGCCGGGCGTGACTCGCGCGTGGAGCTTGCCCTTATTGACCCAGTTGATGACGGTGGTATGAAACACGCCGCACAAGCGCGCGACCTCAAAAGTGGTGAAAGTCTTATCGCCGAATTTTCCGTGGGTCATTGGCCGATCCTATTACTTTTTTCCACCGGATACCATAGACCAAATGGCCCCATCCAGTTCACTTCGGACCGCCGGAAATCCCCCTCAGTCCAGAGGCGGTCAACAACCCCCCCACGATCAGAAGCAGAAGAGCCCTGTTCGTCGGCGCGCCCGTGAAAATCCGCGAGACCTCCGAGCCGACCGATCGATAGGCATCCCAACCGCACGCCAGCAGAACGACGCCGACAACCAAGAGCACAATCGAAGCGATGCGGTTGATATCTATACCTTCGCCAAAGAGTGGAACACGGAGTTGACCAAAGACAACACGAAGGCGAAGCCTAACGCCCACCAGAAGCTCGCGACCCGGAAGCCCGGCACCAGCGCCGCCGTCAGCATCACCAAGGCGCCGATGATGACGAAGGTGAAGAGGCCGAGCGTCAGGACGTTGACAGGCAGCGTCAAGAAGAAGAGTGCTGGCCCCAGCAGGCCGTTCACGATTCCCAGCACGACCGCCACCAGGATGGCCGTGCCGAGCCCATCGACGCTCACGCCGCTTAGAAGCCGGCCCGTGACGAGCACCGCCACGGCACTGACGAGGATATTAAGGATGATGTTCATATCAGCTCCTTACGGCTTTTCTACATCCATTATACACCGCGCGACTTCCTGAAAGGATATAACTCATCGTAGTATACTTGACCGATGATGCCGACCTGGAAACGCGTGCTCCTGGCGCTCGCCCTCGCCCTCACATCATTTTGGGCGTTCTCCCGCTTCGGCGGCGGTTCGAGCGCCACGAATACACCGGCCCTCGCCCCCATCGCGCCCCCACAGCTTCCCATCACGCCCACCACGCCCGTCAAACCGAAGCCCGCGGCTCCTAAAAAGATCGCCCGCCCGCCCGTCAAGGCGGCGAGAGGCGCTGGACTGCGGGAAAAGGGCGAGGCCCTGGGCGGCTCGACGCCGGACCGCGTCGATAAAGCGACCGAGACCAAGACTTCTATTCGATGAAGGCGCCCGATTAAATCCGCTAGCCCCTTATGCGCGATTTAATATTGCTGCTTTGCCTGCAGGCGGCCCCGCTGCTCGCGGCGACTCCCAGAAAACCTCATCCGGCGTCGGGACGCGTCATCGCTTCGATCGTCATCGAGACCCACAACGTCTTCGACACCGACTCTCCTCCCGAGAACAAACTGGCGTATAGGGCGGCCAACCGCATCCATATCCAGACGCGCGATCCCGTCATCGAGCGCGAGCTGCTCTTCGAGGTCGGCGACGCCTATAACACGCTCTTGGTCGAGGAAACCGAACGCAACCTGCGCGCCTTGTCCTTCGTGCGGCGCGCCGAGATCTCGGCGACGGTCAACGAACAGGGTTCCGTGAACGTCATCGTGCGGACCTACGATGCCTGGACACTCGAGGTCGTCGCGGGATTCAAGCGCGCGGGCGGCGTCACCAACATCAAAGCGGGCCTCGCCGAGCACAACATCCTGGGCGAGGGCAAATCGGTTTCCGCCGTCTACAGCCGCGACGGCGGCGCCGAATCGAAGTCCTTCGGCTACAAAGACGCTCAGTTTCTGCACTATAAGCGCCTGCAATATTCGATGGTCGCCCTCACAGCTCCGGGCGGCCAGACTTTTTCGATCTCCGTCATCCGTCCTTTCTACGCCTCGATCGCCCGCAGGTCCGCGGGCGCCATGATTACCTACGCCTCAACCTTAATAGGAGCGGGCATCTCGCGGCGAGTGGCAGAGGCGGAGGCCTTTTACGGGATCGCCGTCACGACCTCCACCGAGCGCACGCGGCGCGTCAATTTTGGCGTCTTGACCCATCGAGCCGAGTCCAACGGCTCGATTCCCGACCTGGAACAGCTGACTTTCCTCAAGCTGGGCGCGGACATCGATGAGCTGGACTTCCTGACGGTGCGGCGCATACAGAACTTCACGCACGACGAGGATTTCAACCTCGGACTCGGTGTCTTTCCCGCGGTGGCTTGGGCGCCCAATGTGCGCGCGCTGGGCGCCACGGGAGCGCAGATCCTGCCCAGCATCGCCGTGCGCAAGGGCATCACCTGGACGAGCCAGCTTCTGCTCTTGAAGGCCGGCTACAAATCGAAGTACGTCAACGGCGGCAACGGCAACCGCGTCGCCTCGGCCGACGCCTCTTTTTTCGTTCGCGGCTTGAAATATCAGACCCTGGCCTTTCATAGCGGCCTGGATCTCGGCTGGCATCTCGACGCCGCCAACCAGCTGGTCCTAGGCGAGATCAACGGCCTGCGCGGCTACGGCTTGAGCGAATTCTCCGGGACCAGGCGGTTCTTGTTCAACATCGAGGACCGCATCTATATCTATGACAACCTATTTCGAGTGCTGGACGTCGGCACTGTCGTCTTTTACGATTCGGGGTACGTATGGCCGGCGTCGAGCTCGGTGAAGCTGGCCGACTTAAAAAGCAGCGTGGGCCTGGGCCTGCGCCTGGCCCCCTCGCGCTCGGGAAGCAACAGCCCCGTGCGCATCGACGCGGCTTATCCCCTCAACCCGCGCTCGGGCCGCTCGGCTTGGGCGCTGTCGATCCTGGCCGGGCAGGCTTTTTAGCACCGGGACAGACGTCCGTGGTCAGGGGAGGGTCTGCTAAGTCGTTATCGATTAGGTCGCTTATCCCGCCGAGCAAGCGCCTGAAAGCGGCAGTCTCGTGCGCCGCATAAGCCCTGGTGGCAATCTTGCAAGTGCTATGATTTTTCAAGTTGGCAAGAGAAGCTAACTACCCCTTGAACTACCTGTGAAAATATCTGTGTCCACAAACCGGTCCACGGTCCACGGTCCACGGTCCACGGTCCACGGTCCACGGTCCACGGTCCACGGTCCACGGTCCACGGTCCACGGTCCACGGTCCACGG
>JAYVZL010000237.1:0-10812 GCA_043783505.1 Elusimicrobiota bacterium | reverse complement strand
TCGCTTCAACCGCGGCAGTTCCTTCTGGAAACTCCCGGGATACTTCCAGGCGCAGCAATTCTCCGCGTTGTAAAGCTGCAGGGCGAAGTTTAATCGAGCGCGAATGGCGTTAAGGTTGCGCGCCGCCAACGTGTCGAGGTTCCAGCGCTTGGTCAGCACCCAGAATCCCTGGTTCTCCACGGCCCAGCGGCGGCGGTAGTAAGTCCGTACTGCTTGGACCGTTTCAACCAAAGCGGGATCGACCGGTAGGCTCGTCACGCAATAAAACCTCGGACGCTCCGGCAGACGCTGCCCCCGCATGTCGTACTCTTCGAGACATCCCTTCAACGTCACTCACGATGTCGAGATCATCGTGGCCCGCGCGAGCCACGTAGTCCACGCCCTCATCGCGTTTAATCGACTCCAAGAACGCCGATCCCCATTAGCCTCGGTCCATCACCAATACCTTCATCCAATCGCCCAGCCGTCCAAATTGTTCTCGCAGCGCCTTGAAAATCTCACCGAGCATCGCCTTCTCGCTGCGCGCCAGCGGACCCAACGCCCACCCGACCACGCGCTCGTGACCCTATCTATATTCAACACCACCACCAGCCGGTAGCCGCAGGCTTCCCCCATCTTCCCCGCGCCCTCGTAATTGTCCGCTTGGCCGTAGGGGATCGTGATCATTGTCCCGTCCACCGCATAGACTCCGCCACGATACCAGCGCTTCGACTTGAGCAGCTTCACATGCTCCCACCAGTTGCGATCGACTGCTGCCTTGCTGATCCGGCCCAAATGATTGGCCATCGTCTCCGGATCGACACGCAATCGCCCCTGCGCTCGCGCCTCTTCGATCTGCTCCGCCTGGAATCCCACCATTCGGAGCAAAGCCTCGTCGCCCAAAACTTTCCCGCTCTGCGAAATTCTCTCGACGCATGCCAGCTCACATAACGCCCACAACCCATTGAGTATCCGCGCCGGGTAGCCGTTCTCCTTTTTGAGCCCGTCGGCCTCGGTTCCCACCAACACCGACCAGAAACCTTCCACCATCAGAAAGCCCACGATCAGATCATTGTCGCCGAAGGCGCTGTTGTGCCCCTCAAGCTGATTGCCGCCCTCCAACTCCACGGCCACCGCCGCTTTGTCTTCCCGCCATGGCTGCCAGTTCTTCACCGCGCCTTCCTGGCTCTCAGTTCTATCTTCCGGCAACGCCCGCTTCCGATCCGACGCAGCATGCCCTCTATCTTCTTATTGATGCGAACCCATTCCGCCATTCCATGGCTAAATTCGCGCCAAGCGTCAGTCTGCCTGCGCACCTCTTCTACAGCTGTCTTGCGAATATAAAGGTGCCGGCTTCCCTGTGGAGTGGGAACAGACACGTAATGAGCGGCTGGTGCCCCGGGGCGTAAGCGTCTCTCCAGTAGATAGGCGGCCATCAGCTCGTTGTGCTGCATGGCTATGTGTTCCAGGACATTGCGGCGAGCCTTCAAGGTTCGAACTTCCTGGCGAAGCTTGGCCAGCTGCAGTTTCGTCATATAACACTATATATACAAAATTAGTGTTATATTTCAAGCGTAAAAATGGGAATCCGGTAAAACACGTACGGATTCCCGCGATTATCGACGGTCAGAATCTACTTTCGATTTTCCTAGCACGAATGCGATTGAGGAAAGCCTCACATTTAGTCCCCGACGATCGTCGGCGTGATGAAGATCACTAGGTCGGAGTTGATCCGCCGCGTCGAGGAGCTGGTGAACAGCCAGCCCACGATCGGGATGTAGCCAAGCAGCGGGACTTTGTGGACGACCTTGGTCTCCGTAGAACGAAGCAGGCCGCCCAGCACCAAGGTCTGTCCGTTCTTGACGCGCACCAAAGTCGAGATGGAGCGCATGATCGGGTTGAAGACGCGGTCGACCACCGTCGAGATCGCCGCCTCCTGCACGTCCGTAAACGACGGCTGGACTAGCATCGTGATGTAGCCTTCCTTATTGATTTGCGGAGTCACCCGCAATTTCAAGCCCGTCTCTATGCGCGTAACGGACTTGACGATGATTCCCGCGCCCGTTCCAGCGGCCCCCTGCTGGAGTTCAAAGGATACGCCCTCCTTGGACGTGATCTCGATGACCGAGCTCTTGTTGTTGAGAGCCAAGATCTTGGGCTTGCCCAAAAACCGCGCTTCCGAACGAGAGATCAGCGCGCGCAAGGTTATCTTCAGAGAGGTCAAGTCGAGCACGCTCGTCTTGAGGAATAACCCTGGCACGATCCCGCCCTGGGTGTTGGCAACAGGGGGGGTGCCGATCGTGCTTATGATGCCGCTGCCGTCCGATTTTAACGGATCAAAGAAATGGGTGTTGCTCATCTTATTGGGCATATTGAGGGGGAAGCTCGTGTCGCGCTGGCCGCCCGTGAAACTGCCCAGTTCGCCGTTGGGTCCCCCCCATTCAAAGCCCAACTCCCGCGTGCGGTTGGAATCGATCTCCACGATCTGCGCCTCGATCATGACCTGCGGCGCTTTCTTGTCGAGCTCGGAGATGATCTGTTCGACCTGAGGGAAGACCTCCGGAATGTCGGTGACGATCAAGGCGTTGGTGCGGGGCTCGATGACCACATGCCCGGCTTTTGTCAGGACCGTCTTCACCACGTTGAGGATCGCGATTTGCGAATCTTCGCCGGCGGCAGCGCCGCCCGCCGCCGACGCGCCCGTCTGCCCTTGAGGCGCGCCCCCCGTCGGCAAAGAGCCTGTCCCGAAAGTCTCGGCGGACTTCTCCGAACTGGTGTCGCCGGCGATCGGAATCAAAGGGACGTAATTGAGGGTGTAGATGCGGGTGATCTTGTTCTCGACCTGCTTGGAACGCGGGGTGACCACGTAGGTATTGCTCTTGCCGATCTGCTGATAGGTCAAGCCTTTGATCTCAAGAAGTACCTGCAAGGCCTCGCGCACGGTCACGTTCTGGAGAAACGCGGTCACGCGTTTTGACTCGAGACCCTCGGTGATGATGAAGTTCACCTTGGCCTGGGCCGAAATCGTGTCGAGGAAGGTCGCCAGCGCCGCGCCTTTGACTCGCACGGTCACGCGCGCGTCGAGCGGAGCCTGGGAAGACGCCGCGCCGCCGCGCGCCGCCGACGCGCCGATCTGCACGCCCTGAACCTTGCGCGGCGCGACGATGGTCTCCTCCGCCGGACTTGGCGTCCCCGCATCGTCGGCTTGGGGCTCGGCTTCTCCGACCGGACCGCCTCCGGGCGCCGGACGCGGCTGCTCGATTTGAGGAGTGGCCTCGGGCTCGGCCCGACGGCGCTGCGCAAACGCCTCCGCGGGCCCCGCGGCCGCCAACCCTAGCGAGGCCAGAAACGAGACGGCGGTACGGCCGATTTTAATCCTGCGTTCATGCGAGCCAATCATGATGCCTCCACGGTCCTAATCACGGCCCCACCGACTTAGTGAACTTCTTGCCTTTATATTCGAACGTAACGCTCGTGTCCGTGATGCGCACGACTCGAACGCCTCCGATGCGCTGTCCGACGCCGACAACGTCGTTATTGACGATAGCCTTGGGCGCGCCGCCCGGACCGCTGATGATGCCGAGCACTTCAATAGAAGATTCGACGGTGCGCCCAGCCCTGGGCCTGCTGTATCTATGAAGCTGGTCCTGAGCGGAACGCTTGCGGGCATCCTCTTCCTTAAGACGGAGGGCATCGAACGGGGAAATCATCGGGTCGCGCTTGAGACCAGGCGTAGACGCGGTCTCGGCCGCCGCCGCGATCTTTGTCGACGCGAGAGGAGCCTCGGGCGCCGAAGTAGAATCAGCGGCGGGCGCGGTAACGGCGGCATGGACCGCGCCGGCTTCCGCGGCCGCCTCGACGACGGCGACCGTCGAGGACGAAGAAGGCGAGGCCATGGGATTGACCAGCTTCGAAGGATTAGGGGTCGCCTGGAATAGGGCTCCTTCTGGAATACGGCCCCGCGCCTTGGCGGCCATGCTCTGCTCGCGCTGAACTTTCATGTGCGACCACCAGTTATAAAATAGGATGCCGGGCACGGCGAGAGCCGCGACCAAGATCATCCAGCTAAGGCCTGCCTTCCTGCCCGCGCCGGGAGTCGGGACCGCCATCAGTTCAACCTCTTCTTCGGGATCACCGTCATCACCGAGACGACGGCCGTGTTCATGCCGAGCTGTTCCGATTTCTTCTGAAGATCCAGGGAGTGGATGTGCATCAAGGGCTTGTTGGATTCAAGCCGGAGTAAAAAAAGGTAAAGCTCCTCGAAACGAAGCGTCAGATCGACCGTCGATGTCTGGAAGATCAAGCCGTTGGCTTCCGTTTCGCTCACCGGCTTGACGCTGTCGGGAGTCAGGCTCTTAGTGCGCAGCGCATCCATCATCGTGTTGGAAAGCCACTGATCGCGGTCGCCCATCTGAGGCAAAATGGCGTAAGCGGCTCCCAGTTGGTCGTGGATTTCCTTGTATTGCGTCCCGACCTCGGACATGGCCTTGACCTTTTCGATCTCCTGCGCCAGGTTCGTGATCTTCGTTTGCGCATGCCTGTAAATTCCGAAATAAGCCAAAGCCGTGCAAAGCCCGGCCAAGCCGAAGGCTTTACCGAAGCGCTTGGGGCCCTTGTCTCTCACGGTGCTCACGACGAGGTCAAGCTCCGCTCGAGCGATTTTCACCAGCGGCTGCCAATCGATTTTTTTGATCTTCACCGTCTTGCCCTCAGCTCGAGAGTGAATTGCGTGCGTTCCTCGAGCTTCCTTGCCAGGGCCTCGGAATCCATGGCCGCTTGCCCTTGCTGCGGCGAAACGGTTTGCTGCGACTGCAACGACAGCTGAATATCGTATTTTTTGCCGATCTTCTCGCTGCGCACCAATGCATCCTTAAATTGCTTCGCCAGGTCTTGCTCCGCGGCCGCCGACATGCCCCTCGTCCGGCCGCCCAGATAGATCACCAGCCTCTCTTTATCCAAGAGCAGCGGATTGGTCACGGAGACCCTGGTGAGCCAGACGTTCTCGGGTAGCGCCTCCACGATTTGGCGAAGCTCCGCGGTGATTCGCGGGCGCTGCGCGCTCGTCGCCGATTGTATCTGCTCGAACTGTTCGTGCATCTCCTTGAGCTTAGCCTCGATGAGCGTCGGAGGCAAGCCCAGCAACGCGGCCTTGGCGTCCGGATCGACTTGATAAGCGCTCAGCTCGCGCGCCCGAAATTGATAGGAGAAGGTTTTATAGATGCCGACCAGCGCGATAAACGCGGTCAAGGCCAGGCCTGCGATGATGATATATCTGGCCGTTTTGCGCTCATCGTCGCTGACGCGGCCGATGGACGCCAAATCGAGGATCACGGCCGATGGCGTCAGGTTTCGCGCCGACGCGCCGATGGCAGCGTAGCCGCCCCAATCGCTGCCTTTGATCGTCAAAAGCTTGGCCGTGTCCTGGATCTCGGTCGGCAAACCGGTCTCCTGCGCCAAAGCCTCCCTCCATGGGCCGAGAACCGCGGCCGTGCCGCTGAGCTGGATCTTGGATATGCCAGTCAGCCCCAATTGTTTTTGCGCGAACGCCATGCACCCGGAAAGGTCGACCTTGCGTTGATCGCTGAGCGTGGCCTCTCCTCCCAGAAAAACTTCGCGAAAAAAAACGGGCAATCCCCGATCGCAGATCAAAATACGCACGCTGCCGCCGTCGAAATGAGCCTGCACGAACGGATGCGGGCCTTTCCGAAACTCGACGGCCTGCCAAAGACGCAGGACCGAGCACGGCGCGACCTCGATGCCGATCAACTCCAGGCCGAGGACCTGCAGTAGACCCAGTATGTGGGCCAGATTTTTCTTCTGACTGACCGCGATCAGCACGCCTTGGCGAGTCTTGCCGGAGGCGTCGGGCGGCATCGGCGCGGCTTGGTAATCGTAAGTCAGCGCGTCAAAAGGGAGCGGAATGTACTTCCTGGCCTCCAGGGGGACGGCGGATTTAAGGTAGCGGCGATCGATAGCCGGCATGGGAAAGTATCGGAGCAGGCCCAAATGATGGGAGAGCGTGACGACCACCTTCTTTGAATTCCATTTGATCTGCGATATCGACTGGCGGATCAATTCCGCGACTTTCGTGGGATCGCCGAGAAAATCGGTACTCATCGTCAAAGTGCCCGAAGGAGTCTCCTTGCCTTCCTGGGGAACCGAGATGCGCACGAGGTGGTTGACGATCAACTTGCCGTCTTTGCCTTGCTCGGTCTGGGAAATATAGATGGTCTCGGGACTAAGGTAAAGTCCTAGACACGGACCCAGGTTCGCCTTATCCTGGCCGAAGGCGACGGCGTCGACGAATTGATCGAGCCCGCCCATCTACTGCTTCCCCCTGAATTCCAGCTCGACCTTCGATCCTCCGCCTGTCTCGGCGGGATTGATGATGATGCGCTTGGAATCCACTTGATATCGGTTGACTAGAATGCCGGCGACCATCTTCGCGCGCTGTCCGGCCAGAGCCGCTCCGTTCTCTTCCTGATCGTCGCAATGTCCGGTCACGCGCAGATTTTGCTCGGGGTGAAGGGGCATGGAGGCGGAGGCCTTGGCCAATACTTCCTCGGCGGCGGACGTCAATTGGTAGCTTCCTGAATCGAATTCCAGCTCCCACTGCGAGGCTTCGGGGGCGGGCTTGGTGCGCACGGGCCGCTTCACCGTGGGCCTTTTGACTGCAACCCGCTTCGGGGCGGGCTCCGCGGGGCGCTCGGCCCGAACCCCGGAAACAAGGGGCTTGTCCTCTTCGTCGAGATCCGCGCTGGGCGCGCGCACGGCTACCGCGTTGGCTCCGGAGGACGAGCCTTTCGCCGCGGCGGCTTCCTTGGCGGGGCCTCCGTCCAGGACCTGAATCCAGCGGCGCAGCGAGCGCTGCCGATTTTTAGCGTCGACGGCGGTCAAGACGCACTCATAGCGGCCGGGCGCGACATCTTCGCCGAAATAATTTTGCTTGCCGTTCCAAAAGATTTGATGGAAGACCGGTCCTCCTCCGACCACGTCCTGGAGCGGCGCCAATTCCGTCCCGTCACGGGCGGGCTGTAGGATTTGAAACTTCCAAGACTGCAGCCCCGAGGGAGGATCAGACACGGAAAACTCCACGATCACGCCTTGTCCGCGGCTGGGACGGAACGCCGCCGGAAAGACGCCGAGGGAAAGCGGGGGTCCCAGTTCGTCGCCCAATGAACTTTCCGCGACAAGCCGCAAAGGCTGATTGTAGACGAAAACGATCACCACGCCCTTGAAGTCCAGCAAAGCTTTAGGAACATCGACCTGCGTGTTGAGCAGGTTCACGCGCACTCGAGACGGGGCCACGCCGGCGTTGAAAAGATGCGAGGAGATTCCCATTGTTCGGCGCATGTCCATGACCTTAGCGTCGCCGGCCACGGTGCCCTCGGGAAGGATCACGGCCTGCGCGCTGCCCAGGGCGAAGACCAGCTTCGTCAAGGGATCGAGGATCTTGGATGCGTCGCGCTGAAAAGCAATACCCGTTTGGAAGAGCAAGCTCGCGGGAATGCCGAGCGCGTCGGGATCTCCGTTGACTCTCATCACAGCGCGTACGCCTTCGATGGCTTTCAGATCGGCGAGGCTTTTTTCGACCGCGCCGTGCAGGCGCGCGCGGATTTCTCTTCGCATCAAGGCCTTGTTGGCGGCGGGCGTATCATCGCCGCGTGCTCGCGCGGACGCCGGCGCTGCCGGGGTCGAGTCGTCGTCGATCGGAGCGGAGCGCCCGGCTCGCGCGGGCGCCGCGCGAACGGGCGCCTCATCGGAAATCGAGGGGATCGCCGAGGTCGCCTCGGAAGGCCGTATCGAGGTCTTGAGAGCGGCAGCGCCCGGCGCCCCCGCGGCACCCGAGTTCATGCGCCGCGTGATCAGATTGATGTATTCGTTCGCCATCGAACGCTCGGCCGGATCGCCCTTAGTCAGGATGTCCATGAACTGATCCATGGCCTCCATGTCGTCGCCCCGTTCGTAGAAGCGGACGGCGGTCCGCATCGGGCGGCTCATCCCGGCCAAACTTTCATCATCGGAAGCGCGGACGACGGCCGCTCCGGCTGCGAGGATTAAAACGAGAAGCATCGATGTTTTTATCGCTGACATGGCATCATACTTTCGAACGCGCGCTCTCCAAGACTTGGATGATAAGGGAACTCAGTTACTGAATTATTACGCGATTTACATACAATCAAGGGACCCGTCCCATAGCGGTCAAACGCTCGCGAGCGGCCGCGTTACCCGGCTCCGCGGCCAAGGCGGCGCGAAACTGGGCCTCGGCGTCGGCGGCGCGGCCAAGAGCCAGATAGGCGTTGCCCAAGTTCACCCGCGCGGCCGCGCGTTGGCCTTCCGCGGCGACGACGCGTTCGAGCTCCACGGCCGCCTCGGCCGCGCGCTTGTTGGCCAAAAGAAGGCTGCCATAGATGAAGCGGGCCTTGAGAAAAGCCGGCCGTCTTTCCAAAAGACGCGCGCTGCGCCCCAAGACGTTGGGCGACCAATCCCCTTTATTCACCTCGGCCTCGATGGCGCGCATCTCCACGAGGTCCGTGAGGATAGCCGGACGCGGAAGGCCGGATTGAGCGGCCACGGAGATCAAATTGCTTTCCAGCTGCGCGGAGTCCGGAGCCAACTCCAGCGCCCTGACGTAGGCGCTTTGCGCCTCGGCCCAGCGCCGGTCCATCGTCATCACGTAGCCGTAATTGTTCGAATAGTTCGGATTTTCAGGAAAAATCCGAGAGGCTTCCGCCAACAGGCCCGCCGCGAGCGCCTTGTAGCGCGCGGGTTCTCGAAGGTAGAGGGCGCTTAAGCCGTTGATCACTTCGTTGGACAACGGGTTTATCGCCCAAGCGGTCTCATAATAGGACCTCGCCTTCTCCGTCTGTCCCAATTGAGATGCCAAGACGGTCCCGAGATTGAAATAGATCTCATCGTAGCCGGCGTTGGCGCGGAGCGCGCCAGCGTAGGCCTCCGCGGCCTCCTGGGATCGGCCGGAACGCGCGTAGACGTTGCCGAGCTCATAGATCGCGTTGACCTCGCGCGGGCCCCATGCGCGCGAACGCTCCAGCGCATGGGCAGCCGCCGGCAGATTGCCCTGACGGATCAGCTTAAATCCCACGAAGTACCAAGCTTCTCGTTCCCAGAAGCGGACCTGCCACCAGGCGGCGTACAACGATACGGCCACCAGGGCCGTCGCCGTCGCGTGCCGCAGAGTCGGCGCCGGACTCCATGTCCGAGGAGGCACGCCGTCGCGCAAGTTGCGGCCCATGGCCGTCCCGGCCAGCCACCAGAATAGAAACGCGGGCACCGCGAAATGTAGGGAGACGTTGAGAAGATTGTCGACGAGCACCACCGCGACCGCGCCGACCGCGCCGATCCAGATCGGATCCTCTCCTGGCTTGGCCTTCGCCCAGCGGAACGCGGCCAGGAAGAAAGCCGTCCACAGCCAGAGATAAGCTCCCAGGCCGATCAAGCCCGTCTGCGAGAATATCTCGAGGATCTCATTGTGCGAGTTGTTGGCGTGCGTGCGCATCGGAAAATAAAAACGATTCTCGTGCAGGATGTGGCCCTGGTAAAACGGATAAAAGAGCTCGAAGAGTCCTCCCCCCTTGCCCAGAAGCGGCGCCTCCGAGCCCATCAGCCACGCGCTGGTCCAAATTAGTTTGCGCTGATGCCAGGGGCTGTAGAAGCCGCCTTCGGCGATGATGGACTTGAACTCGACGAGCCGCCCGATGAAGCTGGGCGCGTATCCCGCGGAAATCGTGCTCGAAGGCCAGCCCAAGGCCAGCGCCAGCCCCAAACCCAGGATCAGCCCGGTCGCGCGCGGCTCCTCCTTGACGCGCGCCCGCAGCCGCGGCGACAGGGCCAAAATCGCCATGCCCACCGCCGCGCCGCCCCAAGAAGAACGAGTCAGCGTCGCCAGCAGCGCGGCTTCCAGCGTCAGGAAAAGGACGCCGTAGGTCCAGCGGCGCGGACCGGGCTTTTCCATAAGAAAAAACGCGAAGGCCGAGGGCATGAGCGCGGCGTTGTACGTCGATAGAAAGTTGGGATTTCCGAACGTCGACACCGCGCGGCCGCCGTAAGGGTTCAGCACGTTCGGCCACACGAACTCGTAGTTGAAATATTGCCCGACGCCGTACACCGAGGCGAGGAATCCCGTCGCGAAGATCAGGTGCAGGAAATCGATCAGGCGCCCGTGCCGGCACAGCCACGCCGCCGCGGCCAATCCTCCAGCCCAGAGAAAACCGCCGTAGGGATCCCAGGCCTGCATGAACACGTCCTCGACGCGCGCGTTCGCGCGCGAGCGCATCTGCGGAAACGCGGTCCACAGCAATCCCCAGATGAACACGAACGCGATCCACGGGCCCAACGCCACGTCCGTGGATCCCTCATCCTCGGCGGCGATCGTCGCCCCCAGCCAGAAAGCGGCAAGGGCGTTGACGAGAAGAAACATGGCGCCGCGCGCGCCTTCCGCCGCCATCGAGGGACGGAAGAACTCGACATGCCCGTAGTAAGCCCGCAGCCAACTCGCACCCCAGACCACGATGAACACGCCCAAGGGCCACTCGATGGGCAGCCGCGGCAGCCGCATGCCGTCGACGCGCGCGCCTTCCCGCCACGCCCACGCCGCGAACGCCAGGGCGATGGCGATGTTCAGGAGCGCTATCTGCGAAACGTAGGGATTGCGCGTCAGGTTGGTGAAAAACAGCAGCGGGCACAAGAAGTGCGCCGTCACCAGCGTCCAGCGCCGCGCCGTATTCATTGGGGAAAAGACTAGCAAATACGACGGAAAAGGAAAGCCGGGGATGGGATTCGAACCCACGACCTGCTGTTTACGAAACAGCTGCT
>JAYVZL010000236.1:0-25635 GCA_043783505.1 Elusimicrobiota bacterium | reverse complement strand
GCTTAGCGGCAAGAAGCTCCCCGGCGACTTCGCCCCCACGGCCGCGGTATCGCCGGAGCCCGAACCCGAGCCCGCGGCCGAAGCCGAGGTCGTCGCTTCGACGGCGGCTGAGACCGCGCGCGCGAGGACGGCGCCGCTCGCCCCCAGGGCCAAGCCCCGGCCCATCGTCGCGCCTCCGGTCCTGGCCCGTCCCATCGCCCCGGTGGGCGACACCCGCGACGTGCAGGCCCTGTACCAAAAAGGCGTGGAGCACTACGCGCGCGGCGAGTATCTGCAGGCCAGCGCCATGTTCCTCCAGATCCTTCAGATCGACCCCAATAACGACCAGGCGCGCAAGGCGCTGGAACGCATCGGCACCAGGACGCAGAAGCCATGAGCATACGACACAAGTTGGCGCTGATCTTATCGGCCGCAGTTGCCGTAACGGCAACCGCGGCCGTTATCGTGTTTCTGGTAATCGAGGATTCAGCACTGCGCTCCCAGCAAGAGGAGAAGGTGCAGCTGCTGATGCAAAACGTGCGCGCCATGGCAGGCGAGGCGAATCTCGCCCGCGATCAACTCATGCTCCTCGACTACCTGGGCTTTCTATCACGGGATCGCCCCGAGGTCCTGTCCGCGCGTGCCCGTTTCGGGGATGTTTGGCAGGACGCCCCCGGGACAAAAGCGGAGGACAAATCCGACCGCGCGCGCGTTGAAACCGTTTCCGTTGCCGCGAGTGCCGGCAGGCCCGCGATCAGTGTGGAGGTCAGCTTCGCCAGCCGAGAGCTCGAAAAAAGGCTCCATGAGGCGCGCATGACGATCGCGCACGATCTGGGAACGGCCTTCATCATCGTGCTGTTGACGGGCATCTTATTGAGCTTGCCTCTGGGACGCACGCTGACCAAGCGCCTGCTGGTCATCGAAAAGGCGTTGGCCGACGTCGGCTCGGGCCGGCTTGAGCGGCGCCTGGAGATCTCGGGATCCGATGAGATAGCGCTGCTGGGCAAGGGCGTCAATAAGATGATGGATCGTCTCCTGGAGCTCGAGGACATGAAAAGAACTTTCATCGCCTCGGTCACCCATGAATTGAGGTCCCCGCTATTTGCCATCCAGAGCTACGTGCGCCTTCTGCTCACAGATGCGGCCGGCCTGCGCGAGGAGGACCGCCGGCAGCTCACGCGCATCCAGCAAAATGCGGCGCGTCTGGCGCATTTCGTCACGAGCCTGCTCAACACGGCAAAAATCGAGCGCGGCAGCATGGATTTCGTGCCTCGGATGTCCGATTTAAGCCGATTGGTCGAGGACGTGGTCCAGTTTCACCGGTCGCGCGCCGAAGAGGAGGGCAAAACCTTGATCGCGGAAATCTCGGCGGGCATCCCCCCTCTCACGTTGGACCCGGACTTGATCACTCAGGTGGTCACGAACCTGCTCTCAAACTCCATTAAATTCACCCCTCGAGGCGGGAAGGTGACGGTTGCCCTGCGCGCGCAGGCCAACGCCGTCGAATGCTGCATCACGGATACCGGCGTGGGCATATCGGCGGAGGTTCTGCCGCGCCTGTTTCGCCCCTTTGAAATGATCAAGAATGGGATGTCGGCCGTGGGCACCGGCCTGGGCCTATCCATCGTTAAATCCCTCGTCGAGATGCACCGGGGCAAGGTCGGAGTCGAGTCGACCCCCGGCAAGGGCAGCCGCTTCTTTTTCATCCTTCCTCTTGATAATAAATCCTTAACAGCCGTCGCGCGAAAATGATCTATCCTAGAGGGCCATGCATGCATTCGTGATTGCGGTTGTTTTGGCGGCGATCGCCTCGCCGGCGGCGGAGCCGTCGGCCGAGGAGACGCTTGTCTCCGAGCGCCTAAGCTCGCGCGCGATGGCGGTCATCGACGGCATCATCGGCCCGGGACGTGCGCGCGTGCTTCTCGAAGTCCGCGGCGAGCGCCTGCAGATCCGCTCCGAAGCGGAGATCATGACGCCCCTATCCTCGCCCGGGGGCTCGAACGCGTCCTCGAGCGTCAAGGAAGCCCTGCGCATACTGGATCTTCCCGGCTATTATAAGGACCGCTCGGCCGCGGCCGCCGACAAGGTCGAGAAGGAGAAGGCCGCGGCTCCCCCGACTACTCCGTCCCTGCAGCCTTTCCAAAAAAGCTTCGAGCAAAGCCTGCGCGACGCCGGCTTTGAGATAAAACGGATCGAGGCCGTAGTCGTCCTGGACTCCGCACTGTCCGAGACGGATGCGCGCGCGGTGTCGCAGCTTCTGCCGCAGCTGCTGCGCATCGACGATTCGCGCGGCGATAAGCTCAGCATCGTGCGCGCGGCGATGCGCCCGGCCTGGAAGCTGGCCTTCTCGACCCCCGCGGACTGGCGCGCGCTGTCGCTGGCGGGGGGTGCTGTGCTCGCCGCGCTTTTTGTCGCCATGATCCTCTCCGGCGCGCTGGTGCGAGCGGCGCGCGTCTTCGCCATGGAACTGGGCCATCGGCGTCCCATGGAGACGCTGCCCGCGGCCCAAGGAGGAGAGCTATTGCCGGAGCTGACTCCGGGCATGCCCGCGGGCTTAATTGAAGCCTCGAGAGCCGGTTCCGGCGACGGTCCCGTCTTAGCACTCGGCCAACGCTTCGACTTTCTCGTGGACGCCGACGCGTCCGGGGCGGCGCGCATCCTGGCGGGCGAGAAGCCCGAGGATCTAGCCCAGGTCTTCGCTTATCTGTCCAAGACTCATCCCGAAACGGCGTCGCGCCTTTTTGCTCGCTTGTCCGGGGACACGCAGGCCGACGCGTCGGCCTCGCTGCTCAAGCTGAGCGTCATGGACCCGGAACGGCTGGCGGAGATCGAGGAACGCCTGAAAGTCTCGGTCGCCAACGGCATGCGCGGCTCCGAGCGGCTGGCGGCGATCTTAAGCCGGGTGCCCAGCGAAGCGCGCATGGATATTCTTGGTCGCTTGGCCGTCAATGATTCCAACGGTGTCGCCGAGATCGAAAGCAGCCTGTTCTCTTTCGAGGACATCCGCGCCCTTTCCGATCCTGATTTCCGCCGGCTTCTCAGCGAAATTCCCTATGGAACCTGGGGAGCCGCCTTGCGCGGAGCCCCCCAGGATCTGCTCCAGCGCGTGCTCAGCGACCTTCCGCAAGGTCCAAACGAAGAAGTGCGTCAGGCGTCGGCCGAGCCCCAGGCCAAGGACAAGATCAGCGCGGCGCGCTCTAAAATTCTCGATGCGTTCTTCCAATTATCCTCCAAAGGACTCATCCGGATCGATCGGCCCGGGATGGACGAAGAGATATTATGAACCCTCGCCCGCGCGCCCTTGACGACGCCCGGCGTCGCCTGGACTCCGCCGCCCAGGCGCTTAACGAGCTCAAGGCCCAGACAGGAGCGGGTGGCGAGCCGCCCGCGGCACCGGCCGCGTCCGCCGCCGCCGAATCGGCGCGGCGCGAGGCTTTAGACGCGGCGCGCGACGGCCTGCGCAAGGCGGCAGCGGACCTCGAGACGCAGCGCCTGCGCGCGGCGGCGCTGACGGCGGAGCTTGAGCGCCTGCGCGCAGCACTAGCCGCGCGCCCGACGCTTGAGGATTTGCAGGCGGCGCGCGCGCAGGCGGATGCGGCGTCTCCTGAGCGCGCCGCCAAGCTCACCTCGCGCGTCGCGGAGCTGGAAGAAGAGCTGCTCCTTTTGCGGGCCGAGCACGTGCGCCTTGAGACGCTGCGTAGGAAAGCGGAGTCGGCACTCGCGGACGCGGACGCCACGGGTCATGCCGTCGAGGAGACTTTGCGGCGCGAGCTTCGCGGGGCCAACCAGCAATTGGACCGCTCCGCGAGCGAGTCGGGAGTGCGCGACGCGAAGACGGCGGCGGAGATTTTGGACATGCGCCGGCGGCTGGAGCAGGGATTAGCCCGCCTTCAGCGCGATAACGCGGCGCGCAGGGACGTCAAGCCGGGCGACCTTGGAAAGTTTGAAGCGGCCCAGTTGGAACTGGAGTCGGCGCGAGCGGAATTGGACAGATCCCGGGCCGTGATCCTCTCCTTGCAACGCGAGGCCGCCCTGCAGCGCGACGCGGCCATGCTGCGCGAGGCTGCCCTGCAGCGCGAAGCCGCCGTGCAGCGGGAAAGTCTCGTCGCGCGCACGGAATTAGATCTAGCGCGAGCGGTGGTCCTGTCTTTGCAGCGCGAGGCGATTAAGCAGCGCGAAGGGGCTGTCGCGCGCGAGGCCGGATTTCAGCAGGAAGCCGCCGAGCTGCGAGTAAATTCCGTCGGTCGAGCCGAGCTGGAGGCGGCACGGGCGGAGATATTGTCCTTGAAGCGCGAGGCCGACGCGCAGCGTGAGGTCGCGTTGCGGCGTGAGGCCGAACTCCAACGCGAGGCGGCTAAGCAGCGAGAGACGGGCCTGCAGCGCGAAGCGGCCCTGCAGGGCGAGACGGCCGCGCAGCGCGAGGCGGCCCTACAGCGTGAAGCCGCCTTGCACAGCCAGACCGCAGCGGAACGCGAGGCGTCCCTCCAGCGCGAAGCCGCCGTGCGCGGCGAAGCCGACGCGCTGCTAAAGGCGGCCGTGCTGAGGGCGGCAGACATACAGAAAGAATTGGAGACGGCACGGGCAACGATCATGTCTTTTCAGCGCGAGGCCATCGAGCAGCGCGAGGTGGCCTTGCTGCGCGAAGCCGCCCTGCGGCTTGAGATCCCCGCGACGCCCCAATCGGCGATGGAGATTCCAGCCGCGCCCGTCAATCCGCCGGAAGTGCTGGATGAACCCGTCGGACCCATCGATTTTCCCGCGATCGAGCCCACTTTAGACCCGGGTTGGAATCGCCTTTTGCGGCTTCTCCACCCTCCCCTGCGCGCCGCCTACGCCTATCTGCGGCGACTTTCGAGCGGGTCGCTGCCGGCGGGACAGCGCGCGCTTCTGCGTCTGACGGGCACGAGCCTCAGTCAGGCCCTCGACTCTTTATCGACGATCGAGCTCGCTCTCTCCGAGGAGCCCGCTCCCGCGACGGGGGCGTCGCTGCTTCCGAGCCTGCAAACGGTGCTGGCCGCGTGGGAAGCGCCCTTCCGTCAGCGCGGCGTGATCCTGCAGCGCGAACTGCCCGCCGGTTTGCCCGCCGTCCTGTACGAGCCGCAGTCCTTGAGTCTGCTTCTGCATCATGTCCTGCGCAACGCGCTCGAGGCGCTGCCCAAAGGCGGCAAGTTGAGCGTCCGGGCCGGCGCGGAGTCTTCCGGCGGGGTGACGGTCGAGTTTCTAGACGATGGCCCGGGATTTCCGCCCGCTTGGCTCGAGCGCCGTTTCGAGCCGTTCGCCGTGCCGCGGCGCGCTCACGCGGGACTGGGCTTGGCGGCCCTTCGCTGCGCCCTGCGCCGCTGGGGCGGCGACGCCGAGGCCTCCAATCGAACGGGCTCGCGCGGCGCCCGCCTCGCGTTGTTTTTCGCCTCCACGGCACCGCTGGCGCCCAAGGCCATATGAAACTGTTCGTACGGTACTTCTTGATCCTGGCTCTTTTCGCGACGCTCCCGCTGCTGGGCGTGGGGGCCTGGGTCCTCACTGGCCGTCACGCTGTGCGCGACAATGCGCGCCACCTTCACGAGCGATTGGCGGCTCTTACCGCCGATCAGGCCGAGCGCGAGCTCGAGCAGCTCAACCGCTCGTTGACGTTCATCGACGATCTCGAGCGCGCGCAGGGCCTTCCTCGGCTGGAGCGAAACGCGATGAATCGCGCGTCGAATGATGCGGCGATCGTGTATTTGTCGCTCATCGACGCATCCGGCCGCGAGACGGCCTATTTGACGGTGCCCGAGCTGTCCTCTAGCGGAGCGGCGGGGTGGTCGCAGCCCCTAATTGAGGAGGCCATGAAGACGAAGCTCCTGATGTTCGGCCCCGTGCGTCTTATAGCCGGGATAAGCGTCATCCCCGTCGCGCATCCGCTCAGCGACGGAAGATGCGTCTACATGGTCTACTCCCTGCAGGGCCTGTCGCGGCGCATGAAAACGATGGGAGACTACGGCGGCGGACGGCTCTTGTTCGTCGATAAGGGCGGCCAGGCGATCACGGGCATCGGCGGGGCTCCGCCGTTTCCAGGCTGGCGGCTTCCAGCGACGCAAGCCAACGCTTGGTATGACGCCATCAAGGGTCCAGACCTGGTCTGGGTGGCTGCGGCGGCGCCGATCAAGGCGCTCGGCTGGCAAGCGGTCAGCCTTCAGCCGCGGCGGGAAGCCTATTCCGAGGAGAACGCGAACGCTCTGAACGCGGCGATGTTTTTCGTCTTTCTTTTGCTCCTCGTGTTCTCCGGCTCGTACGCTCTGAGCTCGCGCTTGGTCAAGCCCATCGAACTTCTGCTCGGGGCGGCCACGCGGGTGGCCGCGAACGATTTCAGCCGATCGGTCCCCCCTCTTGGCGCCGGAGAATTCGAGCGTTTGCGCGTGACGTTCAACGAGATGGCCGATCGGGTCGGCCGTTATCAAAAATTTCAGTATGACAAGATCCTTGAGGAGAAAGCGAAGATAGACGCCTTGGTCAACAACATCCCGGAAGGCGTCCTGCTCGTTGGTAAAGACGCGAAAATTCTTTATTTCAACGCCATCGCCTCGCGGATCCTGCGCAAGACGATGCCGGCAAAAATGGGGCAGGCGATGGACGTTCTTCGCGCGCCGCAGCTGCTGGATCTTCTCAAGTCGGCGCAGCCCGGCGCTAAGGAGCTCAAGGGCGGAGTGGAGCTGCGTTTTGGCGAGGGCGCGGACGTGCGGATCTATTTATGCCAAGCGCTGAGCGTCGCCCGCGAGCGCGAGGAGATCGGCGTGCTGATCTTGATGCGCGACGTCACAGTTGAGCGCGAGCTCGAGCGCGTCAAGGTCGACTTCTTCCATGAGATCGTGCACGATCTGCGCGGACCGCTGACGGTGATCGATGGGATGGTGTCCATTCAGCTGCGCAAGACCGCCGCCGCGGCGCCGGCGGACGGCCGCTACCTTAAGATGGTGAAGTACGCGTCCACCCAGCTGTCTTCGCTGGTCTCCGACATCCTGGACATCGCGAAGATGAACTCCGGCACGATGAAGCTCGCCATCAAGAAGAACAACGCGCTCACAATCGTCTCGGTCGTGCAGTCGATGTATCAGATTCCGGCGGAGACCAAGAACGTGAGTGTGGAGGTCTTCATTCCCGAGATCGTCGAATTCGAGTGCGACGCTGGCCTCATCGAACGGGTCTTGATGAATCTCTCCGGCAACGCCTTGAAATTCACGCCCGAGAACGGCAAGATCACCCTGGGCTGCGCGCGGATCGGAGCGGACGTCGAGTTCTCGGTCAGCGACACGGGCCCGGGCATCCCCGTCGACAAGCAAGAAGCCGTCTTTGACCGCTTCAAGCAACTTGATCGCGACGAGGCGTCGCGCAAGGGCTACGGCCTAGGGCTGTCGATCTGCCGCCGGATCGTGGATATGCACTTGGGGCGCATCTGGGTGGAGTCGGCGGTCGGGGGCGGAAGCCGCTTCGTCTTTCGCATTCCCGCGGAGAGAAAAACGCCGGCCGCGCCGACGCTCAGTTCTCCCGCCTGAGGATATTGATCTCGATGCGGCGATTGGCCGTGCGTCCTTCCTGCGTGGTGTTGGGCTGCAGAGGACGGAACTCGCCGTAGCCGATCGCCGAGAGCCGCTGCTGCGGGATGCCGTTGATCTCCAAAAACCGAAGGACGGCGAAGGCTCGACCGGCGGAAAGCTCCCAGTTGGACGCGTGCTTGGAGCCCGCGCCTAAGGGACGATCGTCGGTATGACCCTCGATCTGGATGGGATTGGGCAGTTCCGCGAGGGCGCGCACGATGTCTTGCAACAGGGGAAAGGCGTCGGACTTCAGGTAGGCGCTGCCGGAATCAAAGAGCACGGGCGCTAGGAAAACGATGCGGATCTTGTTCTCGCCGATTTCCAAACGGGCGATCTTCTGGGTGCCTTGGCGCGAAAAAAGGGTCTGGATCGATTGCGCCTCGCCGGTGAAGTGGTCCTGCGCGGTCTTTAAGCTCATCTGCATGCCGACGCTGCGCGTGGCGGTTGCCACGTAAAGCATGAGAAAGAAGATCATCAAGTAGCTCATCAAGTCGCCGTAGGTCACCGCCCACAACGCGCTCTTGTTGAGCTCGCTTTCGAGGTCGTTTTCCCGTTCTTCCCAGTAGCTACGCTTCACGGTTAGGCCCGGCGATCTCCTTGGCCTCGTCGAGATAAGACGAGAGCCTCAGTTCGATGAGGAAAGTGGGCAGCTTGGCCGAGATGTCGATGACGCAGTCGGCGATCATCTCATAGAGCAGCGTCTCGCGCATCGCTTGAGCGCGGATCTGGCCGGCTAGCGGGATGCAGACCCAATTGGCGATGGCGATGCCGAGGAAGGCGGAAGACAGGGCCAGCGCCATGGCCGGGCCCAGCCGCGACGGCTCGGACATCGAGTTAAGCACCTGGAGCATGCCGACTAGCGTGCCCAAAAGGCCGAACATGGGGGCCAGCGTGCCCATCGTGCGAAACGTGTTGGCGTCTTCTTGGCGGGAGACGCGGCGTCGGCGGATCTCCACTCCCAGTATCTCGTGGGCGGCGTCGGTCTCTCCGCAGGCGGCGGCGGTGGCGACGGCGCGCTGCAGAAAGCCGTCGGCAAATCCCGTGTCGAGACCGCGCAGGGCTAAGATGCCGCCCTCGGCGCGGGCCTTCTGTGCTAGACGGGTGAGTTCTTCTGCGGTATCGCGGCGATTAGGCAGCCCGGAGGGACGCAGGATCCAGAATAGGGTCCTTATGGCGCTGGCGATCTGAGAGGCCGGGGTGCTGACGAGCATGGCGGAGAACAAGCCTCCGAACACGATGATCAGGCCGTGGGGATCGACCACGTTGCGGCCCAAGCCGGGCCGAAACACGCTCCAGGCGAGCATGCCGCCCGAGGACAGGATGCCAAGCCATAGAGTCAGGTTGAGGATCATGGTTTTAACTATACAAAAATGTCCCTAATATCGCCTTTTTATGACTCGTTTGAGACTAAAGCGCGCGGCACCCGTTAATGGATATTGAACTTAATAATGTAATTTTATCGATCGGCCGCCGCCTCCTATCGGAATGACATGCCTTTCGGCTTGGCCGGGGGTAAGGTATCTACCGGCGGAACGTCAGTCACGGTCACCGTGACGGCCGCTTGCTGCGTGCCGCCGGCGCTGTCGTAGACGACGGCATGCAGGACAGTCGAACGCGGCAGGGGCTCAGACGCCGTGAAGCAGTTGACGCACCAAGACATGGCATACGTGTCGGTGGAACTGGTCGGGGCGGTCCAAGTATAAAAAGGAGCGAAGCTGTCGCGGCTGAGCTCCACTTTGACCGCGCCGGCGGCGCGAATGGTCACCGTCGTTTGAACCATAGGGGCGCCGTTGACGGTGAGGCCGCTCGTTTGAAAGACCTGTCCGGCGGTCGGGGCCGCGAAGGCAACGGTTAACGGCGTTGGGGGCAGCGGGGAGCCGCTCACGTTATAGATTCCCAAATCCCAGGGCGCAGTGCGGGCGATTGCGTTGAAATCTTTTGAGACATCAAGGCTTTCACCGCTGTAGCCGATAAATGGGCTGAGCGCGGCACCGGAGTTTATAGCCGGGCTCCCCGGCTGCAGATGCCAATCCGAAAGGCGGTTGACGAAAAGGGGATTCCCGGAAATGGGATTTGTTTGCGCGGGCAGTCCGGTGCAGTTATAAAAATTATTATGGTCGATCGTGAGCGTTCCGGTGTAGAGGTCCTCGAAACTCGTCGCCGCGCCGCCGCCGCAGTCGACGATATTGTTTTTAAAGATAGGATTGATGCTGGCGACGCCCGTAGTGCCGCCATGGATCGCTGTGAGTGGGGCGCCGATGACGACATTGTTGTAGAAGGCGGAATCCTTGGCGGCTCTGTGGAGCAGACCATACACGTTGCTGACGCCGCTTTTATTGATGACGACATTGCTGTAGGCGACCTGATTGTAGCCTTCCAACCCCGAAACGGGGTCGAATAGGTATTGGTTGCCCGAGTAGCCGCCCAGGGTGATGCCCGTGCCCCAGGGCGTGGTGATATAGACGGTGTTGCCGTAAGCCTGGAAATTGCGCGCGCCGCCCTTTGCGATAATTCCGCCGCCGCCGCCGTCCGGGCCGGTGATGAGGTTGTTGCGATAGATTGCGCCGTTGCTCAACATATCTTCCATGCCCGCCCCGGTGTCGCAGCCTTCGACCAGGGCGAAGTCTTGCCTGGTCTTGATGCCTTCCCAGCGCCGGGAATCAGCGCTGATGCTCACTCCCCGGATATGACAGCCCACGTAGCCAGTCGTAGGATTGGATGGGCTTGGCGTGCCTTGGGGCCAGCAGAAGACGCCCCCCTGTCCTGCGGTCGAGCCAGTGGTGCAATTGACATTCGCCGCATTGATCTCTAGGCGCATGTCCTCGATCGTGATATAACTCGCGTACGCGCTGATGTTGGGATTGCAAGCGGAGATCGAGCTCAAGATGGCTTGATGCTTATTCTGAGCCTTAAGAGTGATTCTTGCGGACGCCGTGCCTGATCTCAGGAACGCGACTTCCGGCTCCACGTAAGTCCCGTTCATGGCGATGGCCGTGTCCCCGGCGACCATCGCGGCGGCCGCCTTTCTCAGCGTTCGCCACGGCGCGCTCTGCGTCGTGCCGAGGTTGGAGTCCGCCCCTGTCGGCGAGACGTAATATGTCGCGGCCATGGCCGTCGAGGACCACAGCAGCGCGGCGGCGACGAGGATATTTTTGTCAATCATAAGGAGCCGCAGCCCTCGGGCGCCTTTCCGGGCCGGCCATGAAAGAACTGCAAAGTAAACCCGCAGCACTCAAGGAGTATAGCCCGGCGCAGTTGGGATTTATTACAGGTTGGTAATGTTTAGGTAAAAAGGTGGTAAAAAATCAAGGTTCGCGCGACCAGTCGCGCAGGCGCTTGAGAAGCTCCTCGCGGCCGCAAGGCGCGGCCAGGCAGGCGCGCGCGATCTCACGCGAATCGCCGATCGGCGGGAGCAGCAGGACTTTCTGGTAGCCCGTGACGGCTTCGTCGCGGCGCCCGAGGGCATCGAGCGTCGCGGCGCGCAGCAGGCTTAAAAGAGACCGAAACGTATTCGGCTTCTTGGCCGGAATTTTCTTGTCTTTCTCGGAATCCTCGAGCGCGTGATCAAACCAGGCCAGTGTCCTCTGCAAATCATCCTTGGCCAGGCACTCAGGGCCCGACAGGCCGCAGACGATGGTCAGCCACTTGCGGCGAAAGGCCTTCGGATCAGCCTCGATGCGGCGATGAAGCTCGCGGCCGAGCGCTAGCGAATCGGCCCAATCGCCGAGGCGGTGTCTTAGGAGGATCTCTAAAAAAAGGAAATACGGGCTGTCCGGGAATTCCTTGCGCAGGCGCACGACGACGGGCAAAGCGCGCGAGTCGTCGTGGAGATCGCTGAGGTAGATCGAGGCGAGGAACCCTGCGGCCTGTCGGCTGGCATACCGCCCCTTCTCCATGGCCAATGTGATGCGTTCCAGCCCCCTCTTCTCGTCGCCCCTGACGCCCAACAGTAAGCCGAGCTTGGCGATGCCGGAGAGATGGGCCGCCTGATAGTCGAAGATCCCAAGTCCAAGATAGGCGTCGTTGTATTGCCCGTCATGCTTCAGGCACTTCTTGAGATGCTTGATCGCTTTTTTTCCGTCGAAATAGGCGTCGAACCATTTCCCCTTGAGAAGGCTCCATTGACCGCGCGTGCCGAGGCTCATTCCCGATACGAAGTATCCGTCGGCCCGAACCTGCGGATTTTTGGAATCCATGTAGGGTTGGGACTTGCGCAGGGCGGCTTCGACGTCCTGCTCGAATTGTCCCTGAAGCGTCGGCGTGTCTTTGAAGAGACCGTACTCTTGAAAGGACTGCCACCAGATCCCCCCCGACTCGAAAAGATAACCGAAGGGGTTGTCGGGCTCAAGCTCCACGATCTTACGGAATGAGGCGCGCGACTTGGCGTAGTCGAGGTTGTAAAGGTTGGTGAGCCCTTCGTCTAGCTGCGTCGCCGCCGCGGGCGTCAACTGCGGCCCGCCGGCAAACGAAAACGACGGCAGGAGCGCGAGCGCGCAAAGACTCAAAAGACGCTTCATTGCGCCGCGAAGGCCTCGCGATGCGTCTTCCAGAACTTGCGGATGTGCTCCCAGCCTTCTTCGGCGGTGTCGACCATCTTAAAAAGCTTGATGTCTTCCCAATTGATCATGCCCTGCTCGGCCATGTACTCGACGTTGATGAGACGCTTCCAGAAAGTCTTGCCGACAAGAACGATAGGCAAAGGTCTCTTCTTTCCCGTTTGAACCAAAGTCAGCGTCTCAAAGAGTTCGTCGAGCGTGCCATAGCCGCCGGGAAAGGCGACCAATGCTTTAGCTCTCATTAAGAAGTGCATCTTGCGCAGCGAGAAATAGTGGAACTGGAAGCAGAGCTCGGGGGTGATGTAGGGATTGGGGTCCTGCTCGTGGGGCAGCGTGATGTTGAGGCCGATGCTCTTGGCGCCGCACTCCCAGGCGCCGCGGTTGGCCGCCTCCATGATCCCGGGCCCGCCGCCGGTGATGATGACGTGCTCGAGGTCTTGGCCCGCTTCCTGCGCCTTGGAGAGCAGAGTCGAGAAGCGCCGCGCCTCCTCATACCAATGCGACAGCTCCACCTTCTTCTCGGCGTCGACGACGCGGCGCTTGAACTCGACGTCGCGAGGATGCTCGGCTAAATCCTCCTGGGTGCGGCGCAGCAGCCGCCGGGCTTCTTCTCCGGAAAGTATGCGCGCCGAGCCGAAGACGACGATCGTCGAGCGGATCTTGTGCTCGCGCAGGATCAGCTCGGGCTTGAGCAGCTCGAGCTGCAGGCGCACGGAGCGCAAATCTTTTCGGCCCATGAAGTCCATGTCCGCGTAGGCCTTCAGGTAGGCGTGCGACTCTCGGATTTTCTTGAGCAGGGCCTGCTTTTGCTCGGGGAGCAGCTCTTTTGTGGTTTTGGGGTTCATGGGAGGTTAAGAAGCTTAGGAAGCCAAAGGCTCAGGCTCGGGCAGTAGGTGACGACCATCAAGACCCCGACGAGCAGGATCCAGAAGGGAGCGACGGCGCGGTATAGACCCGGCAGAGGCTTGTCGAAGCGGCGCGAGGATAGGAAAAGATTGAGGCCGAGCGGCGGCGTCATGTAGCCGATCTCGAGATTGAGCAGAAACAGCGCTCCAAGGTGCACCGGATCAATCCCGTATTGGACCGCGACGGGTGCTATGATAGGCACGACGATCACGATGGCCGAGAAGATCTCGACCATATTGACGATGAGCAGGAAGACGTTGAGCAGGGCCAAGAAGCCCCAGGGACTGGTCACATGCTCGTGCAGGAAAGCGAAGATGCGTCCGGGAATATCGGCGTCGATCATGTAGCTGGTCAACCCCAGCGCGCAGCCGAGCACGATCAAGATCGAGCCGACGAGGATCATGCTCTGGCGCGCGATCTCGGGGAGCCTTTTCCAGGAGACGTCCCCGTAGATGAGCACTTCCGCGATCAGGACGTAGAAGCACATGACCGCGGCCGCCTCGGAGGCGGTGAACAGGCCGCCGTATATGCCTGCGATCACGACAAGTGGAAGCGGGATCTCCCAGGCCGCGTCGCGCGCGGCGCGGCGCAGGGCGTCCCATGAGAAAAGAATGGGCTTAACGCCCTCGCGCTTGGCCACGATGACGGCGTAAGCGGAAAGCGCGACGAGCAGCAATAGTCCCGGCACGGCCGCGGCGGCGAAGAGCTTGTCGACGGAAATCTTGCCGACGAGGGCGTAGAGGATGATGGGCAGGCTCGGAGGAAACATGAGGCCCAGACTTCCGGTCGTCGTGATCAAGCCGAGGGCGAAGGGCTCCGGATAGCCTTGGCGCCGCAGCAGCGGGTAGATGAGCCCGCCCAAGGCGATGATGGTCACCCCCGAGGCGCCGGTGAAAGCAGTGAACAGCGCGCACGCGCACAGGCCGGCGACGGCGACTCCGCCCGGCAGCCACCCGAACAACGACTCGGCCAGGGCCACGAGCCGCTGCGGAGCCTTGCTTTCGGCGAGGACGTAGCCGGCGAAGGTGAACAGCGGCACGGCGATCAGCGAGGGCAAGGATGCAAGACGACCCAGCTCGATGATGACGGCCGAAGACTGGATGCCCGCGCCGTGGAACAGCCACAGGGCCAATGCGCCCAATAGCGCGAAGACGGGCGTGCCCGCCAAGGCCATCACCCCGAAGCCGATCAGCACCAGTGCGGTCATTTCGTTTCCCAGACGGCGTCAGAGATCATGGCTTTACCGTTTCAAACGCGGCGTCGGCGCTCTTAAAAAGGAGGTGCGCCAAGATGAGCGCGAAGCCGGCGGGGATCGCCGCGGCGGCGATATAAGAAGGCACGATGACCGAGCCGATCCTCAGCAGTTCGGCTCCGGAGGCGCGGTCATCGACGAAGTAGACCCAAGAGGCCTGAAGAAGCAAAATCGTGATGGCCGCGCCCGAGAGATTGGCGGCCAGGCGCAGCCAGGGCTTGGCTTTTTCCGGGGCGCCGAGGTGCGCGGCCTCCCATGCGAAATGCTTTTCCGATCTTGCGGCGAGCGCGGCGCCAAGGAACGCGGACATCAGCACCAAATGCTTGAGCAAGGTTTCCCCCCACAGCAGGCCCGCGCCGTAGTGGCGCAGGACGACCTGCGCGAAGGCGAGGGTGACCATGACGCTCAGGATCGCCACCAGCAGCGCTCCCTCGGCGGCGGCGAGGAGGTCCTCAGCTTTTCTTAGGCGTTGGCGCACGGAGACTGGCGAGCTCCTTCTCGAATTTCCCGAGCAGTTCCGCGGAGAAAAGACGCCCGGAGAGCTCCGAGCGCGCGGCCGCGCCCAGCTCGGCATATTTTTTCAACAAGTCCGCTCCGGGCATGGCGGCGAAGGCGAGCCCTTGACCCTTCAAGACCTCGAGAGCCTTGTCGTTTTCCGTGTTGGTGAGGTCGTTGAGCCGCTTGAGGTGCTTGCTCGAGAGCGAGAGCAGCGTCTTCTTCTGATCATAAGGCAGCCCATCGAAGAACTTCTTGGAGACGAGCATGGCGCCGGTGGCCTCGGCCATGGGCACGGGGTAGATGTACTTGACCTTGGAATGCCACTGCAGCGCTATGACGCCCAGCGCAGGGCCGTAGACGGCGTCGATCATCCCGGTCTGCAGCGACTGCATGACATCGACGATGGAGAGCGGGATCGGGTTTACCCCCAGGGCCTTGTAGGCGGCCGCCGCGATCGGATCGCCCTCCCATACCCACATCTTCGCCTTCTTCATGTCCGCGGGGCCGGCGATGGCGGTCTTGCTGAAGACATAGACGGAGCCGAGGTCGGTCCAGCCCAGGAGAACGAAGCCGCCCTTTTCCACGGCGGCTTGAAGCTCTTTGGAGAACCTGGTCCGCACGATCTCGAGCTCGGTCCGCGAGCGGAACAGCCACGGTGCGTCAAGCAGACGCACTTCGGGGGCGACCTCTCCCAGCCCCACCCCGGTAAAGCCCGCCGCGTGCAGCTGTCCAATGCGGATTTTCTTGACCACGTCCTTTTCGTCGCCGGCCACGCCGCCCGGATAGAACTTGAACTTGAGCTTTCCCGCGGTCTCCTTCTCGAGGTCCTTGGAGAGCTCGCCCAGCTCCTTCATCCACGTGGAGCCTTCGGGTGCCAAGGTGGCGAACTTGATGACGGTCTGCGCGCGCGCGGGTGCTGCGGCCAGGGCGAGAGCCAAGACGGCGGCGCTAAAAATATTCATCGATCTTCTCCAAAAGGGCGGCGGCTTTTTTCTTGGCGGCCTCATCGGTGAGACGCGCCTCCGGCAACGTTCCAGCCGGAGATTCAATCGTTTTGCTTAGCAGCTGCTTGAACAGCTCGCGGTCCTGCACGGCCACGGCGTACCAGCGCGCGTTGAGCACATGCGCCATGAGAAAGCCGCCCTTGGTGACGCGGTGAGCCGAGTCGAAATGGATCTTGGCTTTGGCTGGGCTGCCGCCGAGCATAGCCGGGCGCGAGGCGTAATAGACGCCGAAGAAAAGATCCGCGCCGGCGAAGTGGAATCGGGGGTCGAGCTCGTTGACGCGCTTCATGAGTGCCACCGCCTTGGGCAGGCCGGCGAGTGCCATGGCATCGTCTTTGGAGAGGTTGATCATGCTTCCCCAGCCAAAACCGGCCCAGAACAGATCTGGAACGTCGTCTTTCGTAGCCATCTTGAGGACGCTTTCGAAGTCCTCGCTGCTTTTGGCCGCAAGGTTGACGAAGGCGGGCTTAAGCGCGAGTGCCGCCAACGCATGGTCGCGCCCGCGCAGGTAAAGCCCCTTGGACCGGGCGGGCTCGGCGTCCTCGACAAAAAGGAAGGCGTAGCCGCAGAAGGCTTCGGCGGCAAGGCGCCTGAGCGTGCGGTTGTCGGGGTCGGAGGCCATCAAGATCTCGATGAGCTTGATCTGCGAGGCCATCGCGTCTCGTCCCAACTGCCAGTCGGGCTCATCTAAAGCCGCGGCGCGTCCGCGCTCGAGCATGACGGCCGTCGAGCGCAGGGCCACGCGCTCGATGGAGGCGCAGGCCGACGCGCTCAGGCAAAAAACCGCGAGGAGAAGCCTAATCCTCATATGGGGGCCTATCCTAGCAAAAACCGTAGAGGCCTTACGCTTTCCTGGGTGGGATATCGCTCTAATTCAGGCGTGAGCTCGGGCTGGGGTCGACGTGCGCGGACGCGCTGTTGAAGAGGTTGAAGGCCTGCCCTCCCTTGATGGAGACCACCCAGCGCGAGCCGCCCGGCCCGCTGTTGAGCGCGTAGGCGAGGTCGATGCGGGCGACCCCGCCGCTGCGCGAGCGCGTCGAGGCGAAGCGCAGGCCGGCGCCCAAGTCCGACTTCATGTTGCGCAGCAGCAGAGCGTTGTTTTCGGTCGCGATCGCACCCGTGTCCACGAACAGCGCCGCGCCCAGGCGCATGAGGTGGAACCACTCACCCTCGAAAAAAAAGCGGTCCTCGAAATTGAGCAGCACCGCCTTGTCTCCGATGAAGCTGTTGTTCTTATAGCCGCGCAGGCCGGTGTTGCCGCCCAAGGAAATGTAGCTCTCGCCGTCGAGATAGCGGCCGAAACCCCCTTCGACGTGGCCGATCAAAGTGTGATCGCCGCGCCAGTTCGTCTTCCAGAAGACGTTGAGGTTGGCCGTAGCCAGGCCGTTCTCCACGCTCCCGTCGACCGTGCGGCCGGTCATGGCCACCCGCGCGATCGCAAAACGGCCGGGAGAGAAGGCCATGCCCTGCTGGTTGGAAATGTTGAAGATTGCCCGGTCGCGGTCGGAGCCGGTCAGAGCGCCCATCCAGCCGCCGCGGACTGCGAACTCGTTGCCGAGGTTGAAGTCCTCGACGCGTTCCATGCGGTCGATGTAGTTCTCCTTGATGTAGCGGGCGCGGACCCAGGAGTAGCCCACGGTCGGCCCCGACATCTCGCGGTCGTAGGGGAGGGCGGCGATCGTCTCGGGCAGAGGCTCGAATTGCGCGCGATCGGCGTACCAGCCCGCTTCGCCGCGTTGGACGAAGTCGTGGCTCGCGTTGAGGCGCGCGCCGGCCGAGGCTTCCGCGGTGCGCCGCCGCTCCAGAAACTTGGAGAATTCGTCGCCGTTTTGGTACAGCGGCACCTCGTCGACGGTGCGTTTCCAGGCCGCGGCCCGAGCGTTGTCGCTATCGAGCGAATAGAAGGGCCGCGTCAGCGACGCCGCTCCCGAGTCGCCGGTGCTGCTGCGCTCGTAGCGGCCGTCGAGGGCCAGGCGCGAGCCGAAAAAGCGAGGGTCGCCGTAGCTATAGGAGTACGTCGTCTTTCGCCCGGTGCGCGTGTAGTCGAAAGCCGCACTTTTTCCGTAGCCGAGAATGTTTCCTTCCTCGAGGCCCAGGCCGAAAAAGCTTTCTCCGCCCTCGGTCCCGGCCGAAAAACGCGGGTTCGTCGTCCAGCTATCCTGGGTCTGCACGACCGCGTCGACGCGGCCATCCGGACGCTTGATCGGATAGATGTCGGCGCGGCGAAAAGAGCCGTTGGCGCGCAGATTGCGTTCCGACTCTATGACCTTGAGCGGGTCCCAGATATCGCCGGGAGCGAAGAGCAGTTCGCGGCGGATCGCGTATTCTCGGGTGGAGTAATGGAGCTTATTGGCGACGCGAAATGGCCAGATGTCCTCGCCCAAGACGGTCGGATCGAAGACGTTCGTGCGCTCCACGCGGATATCGCCGATCATGCGGCCCGGCAGCTCCTCGGGAGGCTCGGGAGATTGAAAGGCGCGAGCGGACGGGGCGGCCAGCGCGAGCGTCAGTAGGAGGCGAAGCGCCGGCCGGCGCTTCATTCGCGGCGCAGCCGTGCCAGGATCGCGCTCGTGGAGTGCGAGCGATTGAGCGTATAGAAATGGATGCCGGGCGCGCCGCCATCGAGCAGTTCGCGGCCTTGACGCGTCGCCCAGTCGATGCCTTCGCGGATCACGGCCTGGGGATCGTTCTGCAACGGGATGAGGCGCTCCTCGAGCTCTCGCGGGATCTTGGCCCCGCACAACTGCATGAAGCGCTTGAGCTGAGCGTAGCCGGTCACGGGCATCAGGCCCGGCACGATCGGCACCGTCACGCCGGCCGCGCGTGCGCGGCGCACGAAAGAGAAGTAGTCCTTGCTGTCGAAAAATAGCTGGGTGATCGCCCAGTCGGCGCCGGCCGCGGTCTTCGCCGCGAAGCGCGCGAGATCGTCTTCGGCGGAGACGGCCTCCGGGTGCATCTCCGGATAGCCGGCCACCGCCATGCGAAAGCCCCCCCGCGCCTTGATGAAGCGCACCAGGTCCGAAGCGTAGCCGAACTCCCGCTCGTGCGGCGGCGGGACGACCTGGTCCTTGGGCGCGTCGCCGCGCAGTGCTACGAGGTGGCGGATGCCGAGCGCGTTGAGGCGGTCGAGCACGCCGGTGATCTCGGCGCGCGTGTGGGCGATGCAGGTGAGGTGGCAGGCCGTGGTCACTCCCGTTTCCGCTTGGAGACGGCCCGCGGCCTCGACCGTGCGCGCTCGTCCAGACCCGCCCGCGCCGTAGGTCAGCGAGACGTAGTCCGGCTTGAGCCCCTTGAGCTCCTTTACGTCCGCGACGAATTTGTCCAGGTCCTCGGGAGCCTTAGGCAGAAAGAATTCGAAGGAAAAGACGGGCCGTCCCTTCCCAAAAAGCTCGGGGATGTCGTTCACTGCGTGGATTCTAGCAAACGGAGACTTGCCATGTTTCCAAACTTTCGATGAGGCGTTGTTTTAGTCTGACATTGATGGGGGCGTGCGGCGGCAACGTCAGGAGGGCTTGATTTTCGCGCGGGCTTCGGACTGCTCGATGAGTTTCTTGTACTCAGCGGCAAGCTCGGGGTCGGTGTTGATTCGTCCGGCGGTCTTGAAGTCTCCGGCGGCGTTGTTAAACTTATTTTCCGCGGTCCAGACCGAGGCGCGGTTTCGGTAGTAGCGCGCGATGAGGGGATTGACCGCGATCGCGCGGCTGAAGTTTTCGAGAGCCTCGTTCCGGCGGTGGAGCGCGAGATAGCCCAGGCCCAAGCCGTTGAGGGCGTTGGCGTCGAGCGGATCGGCCTTGACGGCGAGTTCGTAGTTCTCGAGGGCCTTGGGATACTCCTGAAGAAAATAATGGGCGTTTCCCGCGCGCAAGTAGGCCGCGGCGTTCTTGGGATCGGACTTCAGCGCCCTGGCGAGCTGCACGAGTGCTCCGCGATAGTCGCGGCGCATGGTGAGCACGACGGCGAGCTTAACACGGGCCTCGGCGTTGTCTGGCTCAAGCTCCAGGGCTCGAGTGAAGTCTTTCTGGGCCGTTAAAACGGAGTCCTGGGCGGTAAGGGCGTCGCCTCTTCCCACGTAGGCGTCGGCCACCGTGCCGTCGATTCCCATGGCCTTGGTGTACTCGGCGGCGGCATCGTCGAAGCGATCGACGTTGTGCAGGCGGTCGGCTCGTATAATCGAGACGTACGGATCGCGGCTGGACTTCGTCATCGCTTCTTCCAGCTCACCGATGGCGGTAAAGAAATCCCCGGCGCCTGACTGGCCGGGCGCGAACCCGACATAAGTTCCGCGCGCGTAAGGATCGAGCTCGATGGCCAGTTGATAAGCCTGGTGAGCCTCCTTGTATCGGCGCAGCGCCGCATGAGAGATGCTCTTGGCAAGCTGCCCCTCGGCGCGGCGCGCGCCGAGCCGCCAAGCGGAATCGACGTCTTCGATGGCGCGGGCGTATTCCTTCAGTCCCAGTCGAGTGAGCGCGCGTTGAAGATAGGCCGGGCCGTGCTGCACGTCAAGGGCTAAGGCGCGGTCGCACGCGGTCATGGAACCGCGCGCGTCGCGGAGCAGGCGCCGGGCTTGACAGAGATGCGTCCAGGTCTCTTTGGATCGCGGCTCGAGTTCGAGGGCGAATTCAAAATCGGCGACCGCCTCCTTGAATCTTCCCAGCGCGCCATAGGCCAGGCCGCGGTGCATGCGGGCGCTGAGCAGGCGCTCGTTGAGCTCGAGCGCGCGGTTGAGATCGCGCACGGCCTGTTCATGGTCGTGCTCGCGCAGTCGGATGTAGCCCAAGCTGTCGTAGATGCCGGCACTCTTGGGATCGATGCGCAAGGCCGACTCGATATCCTGCATCGCGCCGAGGCGATCGCCGACCTGAAACTTGGCGTCGGCGCGGCGCTCCAGCACGCGCGTGCCCGGGCCTTTGAGAGCGAGGGCCGCGTCGAAGGCGGTTATGGCGGACAGATAGAGTCGGTTGCGCAGCCGCAGCGAGCCGAGATTGAATTGGTAGCCGGGATCAAGCGGCTTAAGCTCGGCGGCTTTCGTCACGTCGCGCAGGGCGGCGGCGGGATCGAAGAGGGCATCGGCGAAAAGAGTCCCGCGTCCGTTATAAGCGGAAGCGTTGGCACCGTCGGCGCGGATGGCGGCGTTAAAGTCGGCCAATGCCAACGCGGCGTTCTTGGCGCGCATGTAGTAGCCGGCGCGCGCGGTCAGGATATCTGGATCGGCCGGCGTCAACTGCACCGCGCGAGTTAGATCCTGCAGCGCCGCCTTGTCGCGGCCCGCGTGCTCCTGCAGTAATCCGCGGGCGGCGAGGGCCGGCGCGGAGTCGGGTTCGAGCTTGACGGCTTCGTCGAGATCCGCGCGCGCGGCCTCAAGATCCTTGAGCGCCTCTTGGGCGCGGGCGCGGCGCACTAGGGACGCGGCCCCCGGGCGCAGAGCGTTGGCGCGGGTATAGACTTCGAGGGCCTGGGGCCAGAACTGGAGTGATCCGAAGCGGTCTCCCAGCATCAGCGCGGCTTCGGGCGTAAGATTGGCGGCGACGGCGGCGCTGTGAAAATCGGCCAAAGCCTTCTCTCGCCGCCCCGCGCGCCAATGCAGCTCGCCGCGGTTGTAGTAGGGCGCGTAGTCCTTGCCGTCGGCGCGAATGGCGTCCTCGAAGTCCTTAAGAGCCCCGGGCTCGTCGCCTAGGCGCAGCTTGATCGCCGCGCGGCCGAGCCGGGCGGATGAGGCCGCGGGGTCGAGCTCAATGGCTTTTTCGTAGGCCTTCGTTGCTCGGTCAAAATCGTCTTGGCGCGCCAGCGAGGCCCCGATCAAAGTGAAGGCGAGCGGAAAATCCTTATTGACCCGTAAGGCCGCGGTGAGATCCGAGACGGCTTTGGCGCTTTCGCCGAGGTCGTAGCGCGCGTGGGCGCGCGCGTAAAGCCACAGAGCGGCCGAGGGAAGAGCCTTGAGAGCGACGTCGAGATCCTCGATGGCTTTGGCGAACTCGCCCATATCGCGCCAGACGCGCGCGCGGCCGGCCAAGGCGGACGGGTCCTGCGGGGCCGCCTTGAGCGCGGCGTTGAAGCTCTCGAGAGCCTCGTTCGTTTTGCCGAGCAGCAGCAAGGCGCCGCCTCGCGCGACGATTTCCCCCGTCCCGCCGCTGTTTTTGAAAAGCCCAAGAGCGCGCGTCGCGTCCTCCTTCTGCCGGGGAAAGTCTCCCGCCACGTGACTCAGGCGGGCGCGCAGTTCGTAGGCGATGCCTAGGTTGGGGTCGGACGCCAGGGCCTTGTCGACTAAGCGCAGCGCGTCCTTGAACGCGCCGCGGCGATAGTGATTCTCGGCCTCGACGCAGACGTGCCGCGTCTGTTCTTCTTTATCCACATCGATTGCATGAACGGACAAAATAGATAAAGAGAGAGCCGAAGCCAAAATGGTCGAAAGCATGTGTAGGGGCATCAACGTGTGGAGAATACCTTGCCTGTGTTACAGATTCAAGGCGGGCAGCGGCAGCCTAATTGGAGCCGTGTTTCAATAGAGAAAGCGCTCAAAAAGCAGGTCTTCAAGGTTGCGGCGGCCGTCAATGACGGCGAGTATCCATACTCGCGCGCCCTCAATTCTATAAACGATCCTCCAAGACTTATAGAAGATCTCGTGATAAATCGATATCCCTTGTTCTCGGAGCTCCGGCACGATTCGTCCTCGGTGGGGGAAATGCGCCAGCCGCAGGGCCGAAGTCTCGATTTTGTCCAATACCCGCGCGGCTTCAGCGGAATTGTCCCGCGACAGATAGTGGATGATCGAGCCGAGGTCCAATAGGGCGCTTTTGGCCCAGTAGACCTGGAATCTTTTACGGCGCTGCATGCCGTTTTTTCTTGAGCTGCGTCTTGAGTTCGGCGAACATGCGCTCTTGTTCTAGGATTTTCCCCTTCTTGACGTCCGCTTCACCTTGGGCCAGGAGCTTCATGAGCGCGAGAGCCGTCTTCATTCGCTCATAGCTTTGAGGGTCTTGTATGACCGCTCGCGGTTCCCCGTCCTGCGTGATGATGATCGGCCTGTGGGTGCTGTTGATCTGATCCAGGACGGCGGCTGCCCTCTCTTTTAGATACGTCACGGGACGAATATCCTGCTTGATATTCATTTTCCTCCACCGGTCTTTATAGAGTACCATATAAAGACCGATATATCAATAGATGGGACGACGTGTACGCGCGCGTTTGGGCCGAAGGGAATGCTTCTCTCCTAATTCGCGTGCTTCTCGCGGGAAAGGAGCAGCGCTCGAGAACTACAGACGGCGCTCGATCGGGAAGGTTTTAGAGGTAGAAGTCACGAATCCAGCGGTGCGGGGCGATGGCGGCCAGTTCGCGCGCGTCGAAATATTTGCCGTCGCAGGCGCGCGCGTTGAAGGTGACGTGCGAGACGCGGCGCATCCCGGGAATGACGGTGGAGACCGCGTCGAAGCTCAGGCAATACTTGAGTGCCGCCGCCGCCAAGGTTTCCGCCTTGGGGCCGATGACCGCGCGGGCCAAGAGATCGGCGCGACGGCAGGTCTCCAACAGGCGTTCGCCGCCGAAATAATGCGAGCGAAAATCCTCGGGCGCGAAGCGGGTTTCCGGGGTGAGCATGCCAGTCAAGCTGCCCTCGTCGAACGGGCAGCGCACGATCACGCCCACGCCCTCGTCGCGGCATAGCGGCAGCAACTTGTCGGCCGCGCGCTGGTCGAACATGTTGAACAGGACTTGTACGACGCCGATGAGGCCGGTCTTGACCAGCTCCATAGCCGACTCGGGATCGTTGTTGTTAATCGAGACGCCCCAGTTTCGGACCTTGCCTTCCTTTTTGAGTTTGGCCATCTCCGCGGCGAGCTCAGGCCAAAGCGGATCGCGAAGCCACGAGTCGTGCCACACGTGGAATTGGTAGACGTCAAGCGCGTCGACGGCCAGATTGCGTAGTGAACGCTCCACGCTCAGGCGCACCCAGTCCGGCGGAAAGGCCAAGGCCAGCCGCGAGTTCGCGCGCCCGGGCCATTCCATGTTCTTGGGCGGGACCTTCGTCGATAACGTGGCGCGGCGGCCGGATTCCTTGAATAGCCGCGCGATCAGGCGCTCGGAATGGCCGTGCCCGTAGGCGTAGGCCGTGTCGAAATAGTCCAGGCCAGCGTCGAACGCGGTGTGCAGGGCGCGCATGGACTCATGGTCGTCGGTGGGGCCCCACATGGACTTGCCGATGCCCCAGCCTCCGAAGCCGATCTCGGAGACCGACAGCCCGGTCTTCCCCAAAGGCCGATGGGGAAGCTTTAAAGTGGTGACGCCCGTCGTCATAGGGGTAATTTAGCAAATCGCGCGCTATTGGGCGACTTTGACTTGAAGGCCGACGGAGCCGATGGCGTCGGCGACGGCCTCGCAATGTTCGCGCGCGCCGCAGTAGACCTGAGCCGAGCCCTTGGAGTGGACTTCCCACGAATAGGCGCGCGCTTGCGCGATGCCGCAGTGGACCGCCTTGATCAGGATGCGCTCGACTTGGTCGAAGCTATGGCACTCGCAGTTAAAGAGGATGACTTTCCAGCCCAAATCGCGATCGACGTCGGCCGGCTGCTCGGTTTTCTTCGTAGTCGAGGCGGGCATGGCTTAACGTCGAACGGCGAGCGCCATGCCCTCGCCCGTCGGGATCATGGCGCAGGAGGCGAACAGGGTCTCATCGGTGAGGAGGTTGAGGGCGGCGCGCATCGGGGCGATCTTGAGCGCATCCTCGTGTCCGGGCGGCAGGTCGTCGCGGTGCAGCTTGCCGAACAAGTAGGCGTTGTCGCAGATCACCAAGCCCCCGGAGCGCACGTTTTTTACGGCCCAGCGCGCATAGTCGGCGTAGCCGGTCTTGTCGGCATCGATGAAGCACAGGTCGAAGGGCCCTTGGGCGGAGAGCTTGGGCAAAACATCCATGCCCGCTCCAACGTGGACGATTATTTTTTCCGTCAGGCCCGCGCGGGCGATGTTGTCCTTGGCGACGGCGGCGTGCTTGGGATCGTACTCGATGGTGTGCAAGGTCCCCCCTTCGGGAAGGGCGCGCGCCATCCAGCAGGCGGAGTAGCCGGCGAGGGTCCCTACCTCGACGATCGTCTTGGCGCGACAGGTCGAGACCAGAAAATGGAGAAGGCGGCCTTCATCGGGGCCGATACTAATCGGCGGCAGGCCTTTGGCCGGAGTCTCCTCGCGGATAGCGCGCAGGACCCCGTCCTCTCGGCCGATGAGGCCGGTGACGAAGTCGAGCAGGGGCGCTGTTCGGTAGCCGGTATCGGCGGCCGATCGATGGGCCATCGTTACAATCCGATCCACTGCAGGACTTTCCACCTTTCGGCGGCCGTGACCGTCTCCCCCTCCCGGTGCAGGCGGAAGCAGCGGCGCAAGGCGCGCGCGTCGGCGCGCAGCGCGGCGCGTTCGGGCGCGAGCAGGCCGACTCGTTCCTGCTTGGCGAGAAACTCCGCGAAAGCCAGGGCGTCGGCCACGATGGCGGCCTCTCCTTGCGGCCGGCAATGCTGGGCATGGGCCAAGAACAGAGTCCGGTAGCGGGTTCCGAGCAGGCGCACGGTCTGGGGCAGGTAGCGCGCGGTCTTCCATAGGCGTTCGACCGATTCGGTTGTTGAGGAGGCGTCCATGGGGCGGCAGTTTAGCACTTGCGGCTAGGTCCGTCAACGTTTTGCCTCTATTTTTAGTCTGTGAACAAGTGGATAAGTCGGTGGATAAATCGAATTTATTTTGTTAAGCGCCCGGCATAAATGTTTAATTTATAATGATAATTTGAATATTAACGTCTGGCACCAATTGGGGCCATAAGGCTTCAACTTATATAGGTCCTTAGACCCAGCATGATATAGGTCTTTTGGTCCCAATCGGAGGGGGTCTTTGGCCCT
>JAYVZL010000235.1:0-4347 GCA_043783505.1 Elusimicrobiota bacterium | reverse complement strand
GCGGACAAGTCCGCGGCGGCGCTCTACCCTCCGGCCGGACACGGCGTGCAGCTGTTCGACGATCCCGCGACGTTGAATAAAATCGCGGACTGGGTCGTCGCCGCGGCGCGTCTTAAGAATTAAGCCGGCCCTTCAATGCAGCGGAGAAATCCCAAGGTTGAAAGTGAAGAGCATGCTGCCTAAAATCTCCTTTTTCATCCCGAGCCAGTTATATTTTTCTGTTTTAACGACCATAGACACATCCATCAGTCTAGATAAAAACGCCCCCTTCGACACCACAACGTAGCCCGGAGAGACGCTGAGAAAATATCCGTCGGGATTCTGGTATTTGCCGAAACGAACGACACTGTCTCCAGGCAGACACGCGTACTCGGCGGAGCAGGGAATCATGTCCATTGCGAGATTGACGGCCACTTGCTTCTTCGAATTTAGAAAAGACCCATCATCGAAATATAGTTTGAATTGAACGTAGCCAGCCCTTCCCGGATACAATTGAATATTAGGCTGCGAAACGATCATTCCGTATTTCTCCTCACTAGCATCTCCGCTGGCGCTGGCGTGGATCGAGACGGGAGAGATCTGCGCGCTCGGCTGCACGACGACGGCTTCGGCGGGCATAGCCGCCGATGCTTCGGCATGTGCTCCCGGTAAGACGGAAACCTTGACGGAGAACGCGGCCTTCTCGGACACCGGCTGCGCGACAGCTGTCTCCTCGGACTTGGTCCCATCGTAAGAATGGTTCAGGGTTCGCACTACCGCCTCGACATCATTGGCGGCGATGTTCGCACGCAAAGTCTTTGCCATACGCCTGGTGATCTGAATGTACTCGGGCTTGTGTCCGTTCTCATCGGAATAGACCACGGCCTGGGAACCGCGCTTCAGCGTTTGCGGAAGCAGTAAGCTTGTTCCCGGAGGCGCAATCGCCCACAGCACCTTGTCGGGAAAAGCGGACGCCAAACGATCGTCCCAGCCCGTCGTTTTCATTAAGGACACAACTCCCGGCACCATAGAGATGGCACTCGAAGCGGCCGGAATCGAAAGGGTGACAGGGTGAAATCCAGCGTTCGAAGCAGAGGCGAGCAACGTCACGAGACAGGGAATGGCAAGGGCCTTGATAGTCTTCATGCTGACAGTCTATCAAGCAGCCCAATTTCAGAGATGAGGCTTTAGGCCCAACGCAGAAGCGGTATTGGGCCCCCTGATGGTAGAGCTTTGGACCTAGCGGCGTTTCACCTGGCTTAGGAGCCTTTGCGGGATGCGATCAAAGCTTGGATGCGGGTGGAAAATTCGGGGCTTGCGCCCATTAGGACGCGGAACGGCTCTTGCGGGATAATAAGAATGACCGTCCCGTCTTCGACGGCCTTGATCGTCGCTCCGGCGGTCCTGCTCTCAAGAATCGAGCTCTCGCCGAAAACCTCGCCTGGGCCCAACTCGAAGACCTGCGCCATCGGCTGGTTGGCCGCCTTGATAAAGACCCCGGCCTTGCCCACGGCCATGACATAAAGACCGTCGACGGTCGCACCCTTAAAGAGGATGGTTTGCCCCTTGTTGTAAGAGCTCACCGTCGAAGCCGCCGCCGCGGGAATGAGAGGCTCTTCCGGGATTCCGGCGAATATCGGAACCCTCTCGATCAAGAAAGTCAGCGCGTCCATCGATATACCTTAACAAAACCGACCTACCCGTTTGTTAAACTCGTGGTAATGATCGATCCCGGCCGTTTGTTTATGTTCGGCGTCTACGGGACCAAGCCTTCCCGGCAAACCGTAAACCTGTTCAAGACCACCGGCGCCACCGGAGTCCTGCTGCTTGCGCGCAACATCAAAAGCCCCGCTCAACTTCGCGCCTTCATAGAGGAGTTGGAGCAGCGCGTGGGACGCCCGCTTCTCACCGCCATCGACCACGAGGGCGGCTGGGTTCTGCGCTTTCAAAGCGGCCTCACCGCTTTTCCCGGCAACGCCTCCCTGGGACGCGCGCGTGATCCAAAACTCGCCTACGCCGTCGGCCGGCAGATGGCCCTTGAGCTTCTCCCCCTGGGCATCCGCATGAACTTAGCCCCCGTGCTCGACGTGTCGACTAAGATCTACAACCCGGGCATCGGCATAAGGTCTTTTGGCGACGACCCCAAAAAAGTCTCGTTACTTGGCTCCACGTTTATACGCGGCATGCAGGACCACGGCATGTCCGCGTGCGCCAAGCACTTCCCGGGCAAGGGCGCGGCCACCGTCGATGCCCACATCGACCTCCCCACGATTGATCTTCCGCGCGCGGCGTTTACCCGCACCCACTTGGCCCCTTTTCGCGCCGCCTGCGCGGCGGGTGTCGACGCCGTGATGACCTCGCACGTGCGCTTTCCCGCCTTCGACTCCATCCTCGCGACTTTTTCGACCAAGATCGTCCGCGACGTCCTGCGCAAAGAGCTCGGCTACGAAGGCCTGATCATCAGCGACGACCTGTGCATGGGAGCCATCACCAAGCGTTGGCCCGTGGCCCAGGCGACCCTGCGCTGCCTCGACGCCGGCCACGACGTCTTGATGATCGCCCACGACCAGCAGAGCATGACCGACGCCGTCGAGCTTCTGCGCGCGAGCGGCGTCGATGAAGCCGCCGTCGCCGCCGCCGACGCGCGCATCTCCCGCCTGTTAAATCGCCGCGGCGGCCCTCGCGCGTCGGCCGCCCAAGGGGCCGCCCTGTCTCGCCGCATCGCCCAGAAAGCGGTCGTCGTTTCCCGCCGGGGCGCTGCGCGCCTGCCCGTCCCCAGGACCGGCACGCTTGTCCTGGTGCCCGATTTCCACGAGGCGCGCGGACGCTTTACATTCGAGGGCGGCCCTAAAGCCCCCGAGGCCCTGGTCCGCCGATTGACGCGCGGCGCGCGCGTCGCGCGCACGCCCATCCTGACCGGCGAGCTCGGCCGCCTGCCTGATCTAATCCGAAACGCCGAGCGCGTCGTGTTCCTGTGCTTCGAGGCCCGGCGGTTTCCAGGCCAAGCCGCCGCGCTGCGCCTGCTGTCCCGCCTCGCGCCGGCGAAAACCGTCGCCGTCGCGATCCGCTCGTCTTGGGACATCGATCTGTGCCCCAAGACCATGACCGTCGTCGACGCCGCCGGCTATCGCCTCGTCAGCATCGAAGCCGCGCTGGACCTTATCCTGGAGAAAAAATCATGATCATCGCTCTGAGCTTGATGTGCGCGCTGCTGACGCCCCCCGCGTCCGCCGCTTCCATGACGGCGCCCTCCGCGTCGACCGTCGCGCCGGCCGCTCCGATCGCCGCGCCAAGCGTCGCAATGCTTAAAGACCGGTTCACCGAGGCCGTCGACGCCGAGGAGAAGAACCAGGTGCTGGGCCTCATAGCCAAGACCACCCCGACCTCGGGCCAGGACGTGGCCGGCCTCTTCGATCTCTTCTCGCGGTTTCCGGAGAACCCCGTGCGCCGCGCCGTGATGGACTCCTTGGCGCAGATCCCGGGCGACAGTCCCCAGCTCGAGCCGCTTTTTCTGACCTACCTCAAGCAGCCCGAGCCTGAATCCCAGCTGTTCGGAATCAACGGCGCCTTCCGCCTGCGCACGCGCGCCGCCTTGCCCCTGATCCGCGCCATCGCCGGGCGCAAATTCTCGGTCGCCAACGCCTCCGAAGCGACCATGATGTCGGAACGCAACGCCTGGTGGACGCAGTATGAAGCACTGTCCGTGCTGGCTCAATGGGAGGGAGAAAAGATCCTCCCCCTGCTCCAAGCCAAAAGCCTGGAAAGCCCCCTCATCGGCCGCCTCCTGGGGCGTTTTTTTTGGAAGCAGACCCTGCCCAATCTCAAGGCTTGGAGCCAGGAGCCGGGGTCCCTGTCCCACGAGCGCGCCCTTCAGACCGTCGGAGTCCCCATCGAGCCCGCCGACGCGCGCGCCACGCGCGAAGGCATGATGGCACTCCTTCGAGACTCCAAGGCCGACCCGGAACTGCGCCATCAAATCGCGCTGAAAATAGGCCTCTCGTCGACGGATGAGGAAGTCGAGACCCTGATCCGCGAGCACGACGGCGAAAAAAATGCCCAGGCGCGGCTCTATTGGGCGGCGGCGATCTTCGTCTCCCGCAGCCCCAAAGCCGTCCCCCTCCTTCTGCGCTACGCGCGTCAAACCGCCGATAACGACATGCGCCAGGGGGCCACGGCTCAGCTGGCCGATATGTTCGGAAAAACCGAAGCCGCAAAGATGATCGAGGACGACAAAAAGAAGTAAAATCCTCGGATAATGGCTGGTTTGTTTTGGTGGGCCACGGCCCTGTGCCTTATCCTCCTTGCCGCCCTTGCCCTGACTTTGCGGCGTCTCTATTCCTTAGAAGCCTCGCGTCCCGAAGCGGCGGC
>JAYVZL010000234.1:0-4352 GCA_043783505.1 Elusimicrobiota bacterium | reverse complement strand
ATGGCGCGTCAAGCCCTTGGAATTCTCTCCTTCCTCGACATAGGCCGCTTCCATCAAGTCCTGGTTCTCAGCCAGCCGGTTCAAGCGACGCGAAGATTCCTTGAGGTACAAATCGCTTGGAGCCGAACCCTGAATGCTGCGCGCCAACATGATGGACCCTTTTTGAAGACATAACTGCACGACAATGCCGGAATAGAGCGCGCCGAACTTCTGCTCGGACGCCTGAATAAGAAAACCCATGACCGCGAGAAGATCGCGCTCCGCCGATGGCCGCTGCTTGCGCAGCGAAGCGACTTTCGCGTCAAGGAGAAGCAGCTTGAAGAGCCTCATGTGCTCGCCGTAGGAGGGCGGAGGGGTTTTAGGGTCGAATTGTTCAGGCTTGGCGCCAAAAAAATAACCGTCATTCTTCAGCTCTACGGCGCGACGGAACAGTTCGAGCGGATTTTGAGCTTGCCTGAGCAGCGACGCGGCGCGTCCATCGGCGAGCAAAGCCGTTCCATCGGGCCGCGCCAGCAAGTCGTCGAGTTCCTTATGCTCCGTTTGAACGGATTTGAAAGCGGACAGGACCTCATCGTAAGGTGTCGCCGCAAGCGCGTGCTGGACTATCCCAAAGGCACTCAAGAGATTCTGCTAGTCGTTGGGGACGGCGCGGGCGTCCTCGCGATGAGCCTTGCGCCCGCCGCGCTGGATCGAGGACGGCGTCGGCGTTTCCGCGAGGACGACCTGGGCCAGCATCACCGCGCGGCTGGCGAGCGACGCCGCTCCCTCGTGAAGCTCCGCGTTGTTTTTGACCAGCTCGTTGTTGCGGTCCATATCCTCCGCCGACCAGCCGCGAGAATGCGCGACGTAAGGGAATTGAGGGAAGAGGAAGCCGAGCTCACCGAAGAACCCCATCATCTCGCCGGCGACGGCCTGAATGTTGTCCTGGCCGCCCATGATGATGAACCCCGCGATCTTGTTCTCAATGAGCACCCGGTTGCGCGTCGGGATCTGATTCTGCACGCAGTTCAGCCGCTCGACCATTTTGTGGTAGAGGGAGGAGGCCGCTCCCCAGCGGATTGGTGTCGCCACGAGCACGACGTCGGCCCAGTGCACCAGCGCTTCATAGACCCGGTCCAGTTGATCCTCGGGGTCCATTTGCGTGATCGAGCACGGCCAGGTGCAGGCGAGAATGTGCTTCGAGTAATATCCCTCGCATGTTCTAAAAGAAAGATCGTTGAGCTTGATGAGCTTCGTCTCGACTTTGAGCTCGGAGGCTACGGACTTGAGGGCGTGAGCCAGCAGCTCGTCCGATGCCGAGAAGCGCGGATTCTTCGCGTCCATCGCCGTCGTCGAGATCCCCACCACCCGGACCTGCCCCGGCTCTCGCTTGATAGGACGCGCCAGGGGATGCGGATGAGGAACCTTGTGCCGCGTGCTAGCCGCCGTCAGGTTCACCCAGAGATTGTCCTTCTCGATCTTGTGCTCGTAGCGAGGAACCCGGTCTTCTTCAAAACCCGGTTCTCCTTCGCCCGTCGCGCGGTGAAACTTATAGTTGTGCCAAGGACAGACCAGGTACTCGCCATCGAGCTTGCCCAGTCCCAGCGGTCCCCCCGCGTGATTGCAGACGCTCGAGACCACTCCCAGGACCCCGTTGAGCCAGGTGACCGCCAGAGACGTCGAACCGGCTTTGACCTGACTGACCGGATGTTCTTTGAATTTCTCGACTGGACCTAGGTCGAACCACTGCGCGTCGGCCACGAGGCCTCCCTTTTATTAAGCGGAAGTCATCTGGAAACGAGGATGACTTCTCGCCAATGGATCACATTAGCTTCATTCACTCGTCCCGGCACGAGTGAATGGATCACATAAGCTACATTCCGCGAGCCTGCCGCTTAGGATCGCCGTCGGCCGGCTTTACCACCGGCACCGCGGGCGACGACAGCTGCCACGCCAGACTGAACATGATCACCGACACCCCGACCATGACGAACGCGATGTATTGCCCCCGCAATTGCGCCGTTCGAAATCCCAGCGCCGTCATGATCGAGATCGGCATGATCAGCAGTCGCAGCAACCTCGGCAGAAGCCGCTCCCCGCAGCGCCGGCAGTAGCGTCCCAAGAACGCGGAGAGGACGAGAGCGCCCGCCAAGAGCACCGCGGCCGCGGCCATGCTGACCCAGGAGTCCGCCCGCGACAGCAGCAGCCCGCCCACGGCCGCCAACAAAGGGTAGGCGACATAGGCGCCCAGACGATACGTCGAGTCCTTCGCGTCATTCACCCCTCGACTGTAGCCCGAAACCGCGGCGGCGCGACAGAGAGGAGTTGATCCAGAAAGATCTCTCTTTCGTGTCGGCGGAGTAGGACTAAAGACCCACCTCGCCTAGGCTCTTTGACTCATTTAGCGCTTGGGGTGGGAGTTGTAAAATAGGGGCGATATGCTCACCGAAACCGCGCCCGAGACCTTGCTGCGCGTCCGCTCCGGACCCTTCTACGACGCCTCTCGTGGTACTGCCGCTCTACGTCGGCAAGACTTTGCACGGCTCGGCCGCCGTGCTGGGCCGCCTGGAAGCGGGAGTCTGGCTGGGCTTGCTTGCCGGAACTTTGGCGGCCCCCTGGGTGCGCGCCGCCAATACACTGGCTCTGGGCTCGGCGTGCGTCGCGATCATGGGACTGAGTTTGGGTCTTCCGGGGCTTATCGCGCGCCAGCACGTCATGCTGGCGGCGTTGTTCTGCGCCGGCGCGGCGCTCGGCGTCAACAACGTGAAGTTCCTGGCCTTGTTCCAGGAGACGGTCCCGGCCGAGTTCAAAGGCCGGTTCTTCGCCCTGATGCAGGCGCTCCTGAGCTTGAGCTACCCCGCCGCTTTTCTAATCTTCGGGATGCTGGCCGATTGCCTTGAGCCGCCGAAGATCTGCCTGATCCAAGGCCTGGGCATCCTGGTCCTGTCCGCGCACTTCCTGAGCCTCTCGCGCGGTCCGGCGCGCAATGCGAACGAACCGCTCGCCGCGGGGGCGTCGTGACGACGTTTCGCCTCGCGGGACCACGCGACGCGCAGGCGCTCATACGCCTCTATGAGCTGACCGGGCAGCGTCCCATGGGCGTCGGGATTTGGGCCGAGGAGAAAGCGCTCGCGGCACAGCTGGCCAGCCCGCAGCGTCTCTGGGCCGTGGCCGAGGACGCGGCGGGGATCAAGGGCGTGGCCAGTTTGACGCTCGAGCCCGACAACCGTCTCGCCAAGCTCTACCGTCTGTTCACCCTGGCGGCTTGGGAGCAACGCCGCGATCTGCTCACGGGCTGTCTGCGCCTGGCCATGAAGACGGTCCTCGACCGCAACCTGGCCGACGTGGCCTATTGCACCGCCCGGACCATCAACTCGGCCGATCAACTGCTCACTCTCGAGCACGGGTTTAAAGCCATCGGCATCTTTCCCAACGCGCCTTCGGCGGACGGGCAGAAGGTGAGCGGACTGGCGGCTTGGTACGCCCCGGGCGTCATCGGCCGCCGCTACGGCGATTATTCTCTGCATCCCGCCGTGCGCCCATTTTTCGAGCTGGCCCGGGCTCAGCTGGGCTTCGCGGACGTGCCGTCGGCCGACGTCTCGCGCCTGCTGCCCGACACCGCGCCGGCTTTGCCGCCGCTGGAGGTGATCCAAGCTCCGATGTTCGCCGCCGAGCAGTTCCGCCAGCTCAGAGAACGCCGCAAGCTGTCGGTCAATTTCTACCCCTTCCAAGCGCCCAACGTCCTGGTCACGAGCCCGGACCAGGCCATCCAGGTGTTCGCGGCCGTGCCTCCGGAGCTGCATTTCGCCGCCATCATCGGCGAGCACCTCAAGACCTCGGTCAACCCCGTCGCCTTATACCGCGCCGTGTCGACCCTGTTGCGGCAGACCGGGGCGGCCTATATCGAGGTCATCAACGACGCCTCCGACACGATGGGCATCGAGTGCATCCTGCGCGCGGGCTTCTCGCCCTGCGGCTACTTCCCCGCGCTCAAGTCCACCGACGACGTGCGCCGGGACTTCGTCGTCTTCGCGCGCTCACTCGAGCCGGTCAACGCCGCGCACGCAGCCATGCCGGACGCGTTCGCCGGCTACCTCAAGGAATTCCTGAACGCGCCCTCACGGCTTCACCCCGCTGTTTAGATTGTCGTAATGGAAGCACGGCCACTGAGCCGTGCTCGATAACCCAAGACTCGCCGTGCGCACCGCGAGGAAAGTCCCGTACGCGCTGCCGATGTACAGTGTCCCGTTGGGTGCGAGCGCGGCCGAGGAGTCCGTGATGCCCCCATTGAACGCGAGCTTGTTGTCTTTCCACAGGATCGTCCCGTCCGGGGATCCGCGATCCGTTTACTATTGATAATCACTAGTTCCGGA
>JAYVZL010000233.1:0-10858 GCA_043783505.1 Elusimicrobiota bacterium | reverse complement strand
GCCGCCAGGGGCGGCGGGCCCGCGTCGACCCCTGCTCTATTGAACCTTGACGGCCGGGCTCTTGGAGAACGTCAGTTTTTCGTTGGCGCTGTCGACGTCGACGTAGATGGTCGCGCCGGCATCGAACTTCTTGAGCAGGATGTCCTCGGACAGAGGATCCTCGACGGAGCGCTGAATGGTGCGCCCCAGCGGGCGGGCGCCGTAGTTGACGTCGAACCCATTCTTGATGAGGAATTTTTCAGTGTCCTCGGAGAACTCGATCTTAAAGCCCTGCGCCTCGATCTTCAGTCGGACCTTGCCGAGCATCAACGTGAGGATCTGCGTCATCTCCTCTTCGTTGAGCGGATGAAAGACGATGATGTCGCTGATGCGGTTGATGAACTCGGGACTAAAGACGCGCTTGACCTCTTCCATCACCGTTTCCTTCATCTTCTTGTAGTCGCGCTCGGCCGTGGCCGCGTCTTCGGCGGCGGTGAAGCCCAAGGATTTCCCCTTGGAGATCAGCCGCGCTCCGACGTTCGAGGTCATGAGAAGAATCGTATTCTTAAAAGACACCTTATGTCCCAGGTTGTCGTTGAGGATGCCGTCGTCCATCACCTGGAGCAGGATGTTGAAGATGTCGGGGTGCGCCTTCTCGATCTCGTCGAGAAGGACGACCGAGTAGGGCTTGCGGCGCACGGCCTCGGTGAGCTGCCCGCCCTCTTCGTAGCCCACGTAGCCGGGGGGCGCTCCGATGAGACGGCTGACCGCGAACTTCTCCATGTACTCAGACATGTCGATGCGGATCATCGAATCTTCGTTGCCGAACATGAACTCGGCCAGCACGCGGGCCAACTCCGTCTTGCCCACGCCCGTGGGTCCGAGGAACATAAAAGAGCCGATCGGCTTCTTGAGGTCCTTGAGTCCCGCGCGCGAGCGGCGGATCGCCTGGGAGATCGTCTTGATCGCCTCTTCCTGGCCGATGACGCGCTTGTGGAGATTTTCCTCCATGTGCACGAGCTTCTGGGTCTCGGTCTCGGTGAGCGCGGTGACGGGAACGCCGGTCCACTTGGACACTACGGCGGCGATGTCTTCGCCGACGATGGTCGGCGTCGACTGGTCGCGCTTCTCGCGCCACTTCTTCTTGGCTTCCTCGAGCCCCTTGCGTAACTCCTTCTCCTTGTCGCGCAAACGAGCGGCCTTCTCGTATTCCTGGCCGGAGATGGCGCCGGACTTCTCCTTGACCACCTTCTCGATCTCGACTTCCTTGTCCTTGAACTGAGGCGGCGCGGCCGAGGACTGTAGGCGCGCGCGCGAGCCGGCCTCATCGATGAGGTCGATGGCTTTGTCGGGCAGGAAACGCTCGGAGATGTAGCGGTCGGACAGCTCGGCGGCCGCCTTCAGCGCCGAGTCGTCGTACTTGATCTTGTGGTGGGCCTCGTATTTGTCCTTGAGCCCCTTGAGGATCTCAATCGTCTCCTCCACGGAGGGCGGGTCGACGATGATGGGCTGGAAGCGGCGCTCGAGCGCGGCGTCATGTTCGATATATTTCCGGTACTCATCAAGAGTCGTAGCGCCGATTGTCTGCAGTTCTCCCCGAGACAAAGCGGGCTTGATCATATTCGAAGCGTCGATGGCACCTTCAGCCGCGCCGGCACCGATGACAGTGTGCAGCTCGTCTATGAAGAGAATGACCGCGCCCTTGGAGCGGCGGATTTCTTCGATGATATTTTTGAGTCTCTGCTCAAATTCACCGCGATACTTGGTGCCCGCGACGACCAGAGCCAAGTCGAGCGTCAAAAGCCGCTTGTTGAGCAGGATCTCGGGCACGTCGGCCGTAGAAATTTTTGTCGCAAGCCCTTCCACGATCGCCGTCTTGCCCACGCCGGGATCGCCGATAAGGACGGGATTGTTCTTTGTCCGGCGCGCCAAGATCTGGATCATGCGCTCGATCTCGTCGTCGCGGCCGATCACGGGATCGAGCTTGCCCTCGCGCGCCATGGCCGTCAAGTCGCGGCCGAACTCGTCGAGAGTCGGGGTCTTCGATTTCGTGCGCGTGGGAGAGCCCGAGCCCTGCTGTGCTCCGGCGGCTCCACCCGCGGCCTGCTGGGACTGGCCCTCGCCAAGAAGATTGAGGACCTCCTCGCGAACGACGTCCAGGCGCAGCCCGAGATTCTCCAAGACGCGGGCGGCCACGCCCTCTTCCTCGCGGATCAAGCCGAGAAGGAGGTGCTCGGTGCCGACATAAGAGTGGCCCATGTGCTGGGCTTCCTCGACGGCGTACTCGAGGACTTTCTTGGCGCGCGGGGTGAAGGGAATCTCGCCCAGCAGCATCACGTTGTCGCCGGTGCCGACGATCTTCTCGATCTCGGAGCGCACGCGGCGAAGATCGACGCCGAGGTTGGCTAGAACCTGCGCGGCCACGCCCTCGCCCAAGGCGATGAGCCCGAGCAGGATGTGCTCGGTGCCAACGTAGTCGTGGTTGAGGCGCTTGGCCTCTTCTTGAGCGATCAAGATGACACGCTGCGCCCGTTCCGTGAATCGGTTCGACATAAAATTCTCCTGGAAGCCCTCGCGGCTTCCCTAATAAGGACAGTATGACTCCCGCACGTTAAATTTTCAAGTCACAGGAGCCGCGCGGAAATTCTACATATTTTGGACGAGCCGACAGTCAATCCGCTATGATCCCGCATGCGGCGCATCCCTCCTGCGGGAATTAATCTTTTTCAGTTGATCTATATCCTAAGAGACGAATATAAGGAAAAGACAGGCCTTGATCCGTTAAATCTCTCTTTAGGCAATCCCGACGGCGTCCCCCCTTCAGCGATCCGCGCGCTTAAGTCCAAGTATGCGGCCGATCCCGGCTACGATTACCATACTTATGCCGAGGATAAGAGTTTGCAGGGCTTCGCGGATGCGATGATTTCTCTCCACGGTGGCATCGACGTGGCTCGCTTCCCTCTCTTGCGGGCACTGCCCATCGCCGGTATAAAGACCGCTTCGGCATTGATCCCTCTCGCCTGCGGCCTGCATTTGCCCGACAAGGCCCGGCGCGGCACTTTCCGGGTCGCATCAAATCTTCCCGCCTACGACGTCATCGGTACCTGGAGCGCTCCCTACCTCGGCGCGCAGCGCACGGTCTGGCCTCTGGTGTCCGCCGACAACATGCGGCTCAATGTGGCGCGTCTTAAGGAAGCTCTGAAAAAAGACGAATCCGATCGCGCCGACCTCATCTTCGTCATTCGCCCCGGGAACCCGGCGGCGGTGGGAGCCTCGGGAGCCGACTGGAAGGAATTGATCGACTTCTGCATCGCCAAAGGCATGCGCCTAGTCAACGACGGCGCCTATGCAGGACTGGCGTCGCACGGTTCGCACGTGCCTTTGGCTCAGGTCGCCAAGGACTATCCGGCTCTCGAGTGGCTGGAGATGTACTCGGTGAGCAAGTCCTTCAACGATCCCGGAGCGCGCTTGGGCGCGCTCGTGGGCTCCAAGGATTTCGTCGAGGATTTCATCTTGGTCAAAGGCAACACCGACTCCGGTCCGGTGCCCGGCGTCATGGCCGCCTACGGTGAATTCTTGAGCGATAAGCCGAAAGCCCAGGCGGCTCTCGATGAGATCCGGGGGCTTTATGACAAACGCCTGGCCTATCTGATCCCGGCCCTCAAGGCCGCAGGGTTGCGTCCCGCGTGCGAAACCCAAGCGGGATTTTTCACGCTCTGGAAGACGCCGAAAGAGGCGTTCGGGAAGAAAATCCCCGCCGAAAATCGCCACGAGGCCTTCAACCGCATGGTCATCGCCGAGACGGGCATCGTCGGCGTACACTTCTCGGGCATCGATGCGGAAATGGCCTCCGAGCCTCTGATCCGCTACGCGGTCTGCGCCGATGTCCTCGATAAAAGATTCCAAGAACGGCTCGAGGCCGGACTGGCGAAGCTTAAGCCCGTTTACTGAAAGATGAAAATTTTGAAAACGACGAGTCGAATCCCTTTCTTTGCTGGCCTGGCAGCCGTTGTTCTTTTTGGGATTTGGATCACAGAGGGGCGGCGCTCTCTCATTACACCGCAACAGCCATCCATTGCTGAGCTGACTTCAGACACGTCAAAAGATGCTGGCCTCCAACGGTTAGACGTTGATGGGCAACTTAAAAAATATACTCCTCCGCAATGTGATTCCGGGGGTAAGAAAACATTGTCGGCCAAGGATTCCGCCAAGTGGCCGGTTGCGGCCTATGCCTGCTTGTCCGATAGCGAGTGTGCACTCGTGGGGGTCGGGACCTGTTGTGATTTCGCAGCGGTGAATAAGCGTCATTTCTGCGAGGTCGATCAACTTCATTCCGTGTGTAGGATGGTTTGTTCGAAGATGGAACCTCGGTGCATAAACGGACGCTGCCTTCTTGTTGGCAAGCAAGCAATTAAGCGGAAATAGGGTTGCCCGGAAATGACGCCGCAGAACGCGATCTCGCAATCGATCTCTTATCTCGAATCAGGCGGTGCTTGCCGCAGTCTCGAACGAGATCCCTACTGGCCAAAATGGGACTCGCCCTGGTGGCACATGTCCCTGCTGTGGGAGATGGGACTGGCTAATCGTATTCCCGCGGGCATCGTCGAGAAGCTGGTCCAGACCATCAATGCCCGCTACATTCGTTTCTTCCCGACGGCCAAAGAGCCCTTGCCAAAAGGCGTCGACCCTAAAACCGATGTGCCCTGCCACTGCCAAGTGGGCATGCTTTACCAAGTTCTCACGGCTTGCAGCGTCCCCGTCGATGAGGCCGTTCCTTGGCTTCGGCCCTGGCTGCTGAAGTATCAGCTGCCGGATGGAGGCCTCAACTGCGACGAGAAAGCCTATGCCAAGCCCGTGCCCAAAAGTTCGATCGTCTCGTCGCTGCCGCCGTTGGAGGCGATCCTTCTTTGCACCAAGCGGCCGTTCACGTCCGCCGAGGAACTATTTCTCGATCGCGGCGCCGATTACCTGATCACCCACAAGCTATTTAGATCCGCTGACGGCACGAAAATTATCAACAAAGATTGGCTCAAGATCTGCTTCCCTCGATTTTATAACTACGACCTATTGCGCGGCCTCCGATTTATGGTGGAGTATTCGACCGTTCGCGGAAAACACCGGCCCGCGACGGCCCTCCAAGAAACCCTCGATTTGCTTCGTGCGCAGGGGGAAATCAAAGTTCAATATTCGATGTGGAATGACCCCTCTACGGGCTTTACCTCCGACTTCGAGCTCCTGCGTCAGGTATCTGAAATCGGACGGCCGGCGCCGACATTAGGTCAGGCCTGGGATAAAATCCGAATGAGCCTGTAATCATTAGCGCGGCAAAAACTGGCGAAACATCGATTTCCCCTTTATAATCCGGCAATTAATAAACTGCCGTCCAAGTTAGACAGACCAATCTAATACACGTTCGGCGCACTTTGAAAATGACGATAAAAAATAAAACTACGGCAGAGCATTACGTATGGGGAGATAAATGCGACGGCTGGCGTCTTTTGAACCAGCCAGATTTGGCTGTCACTCAGGAACGAATTCCACCCCAATGCGGAGAGGTACGCCATTTTCACAGTGTTGCCCGGCAATTGTTTTATGTTCTGAGCGGAGAGCTTGAAATTAATGCCAAAGACCGTGTTTTTGTTCTTTCTGCTGGGGACTCACTTGAAATAGCGCCCGGAGCTCCTCACGAAGTGCGCAATACAACCCAAACAGATGTCACGTTCTTGGTCGTGTCGGCGCCATCGACCGCTGCCGACCGGACAAATCTTGACTAAATATTGTTCTGGGGTCGGCAACAGGGGTGACAATGAATATCGCCGCTATTCCGTTCTGCATCACAGACTGGTCTGGAGTTCAACGGATTGAGCATAAGGGGGAACGTGGGGTTGCCTACTGGCAAACCTGTCAATTTGGCGATATTCGCGTGCGTATGGTCGAGTACACGCCGGGCTATCTGGCCGATCACTGGTGCGCTAAAGGCCACATCCTGTTATGCATAGGCGGTGAATTGCACACGGAGCTTAAAGATGGCCGCCGATTTACGCTTAAGCCTGGCATGAGCTACCAAGTCTCAGATAATAGTGAACCGCATCGTTCGTTTACCGAAATCGGAGCAAAACTCTTCATCGTTGATTAATGGATCCCGCATTTTTGTTGTTGACGTTTTCGAGGCGCTCGATCGAATTGGCGCCTTCCCAAAATCGGGCAGAATTGTGCCCGAGCTAAGCGATCCGAATGTGCGCCAGATAATCCTCGGCAGCTACCGAATCATTTATCGTCTCAAAGGAGATCATGCCGGTCTGGTGACAATTCACCACGCAGCGCGGCAACTCGATCTGAAGAAAATAAGGTCGAACCCTTCCGCGACAAAATAAAAATTTGTCCTTTGCTTCCCGGCGGAGAATGCTTTACACTTTATGCAATGAACCACGCCGAGCCCGTCGTCGCCGATCCCTCCGCCGATCTAAAAAACAAAACCCTGCTCGTCATCTCCTCGCCGAGCCCCAAGAAGCGCTTCATCTACACCCGTCTCAAAGAGCTCGGTCCCAAAATGATCCTGATGTCCTCGGAAGCCAACTGGGTTTCCAAGCTCGCCGACGGATACATCGAAGCCGACCCCCTCGACGAAGTCGCCTGCATGGCCAAGGTCGAGGAGCTCGTCAAAACCCAAAAGATCGACGGCGTCATCACCTTCTGGGAAAACGCCGTGCCCCTGTGCGCGACCCTGGCCGAGCGCTTCGGCTGGATCGGCCACACGCCTCAAGCCGCCCTCAACGCGCGCAACAAATACCAGACGCGCCAATCTCTCGAGAACGCCAAGCTCTCCAAGTATCAGCCCGCCTGGGCGTTGATTAAAAATCACGGCGATCTAGAGAAGGCCGCCGCGCGCATCGGTTTTCCCCTGGTGCTCAAGCCCGCCTGGGGCGTGAAGAGCCAATTCGTCGTCAAGCTCGACAGCCTCGAGGAAGCCGTGAAGGCCTTCGACTACATCCGCACCAACATGACCCCGGCCTTCGACCCGATCTATAAATACGGGACCGACATTCTGGCCGAGGAGTTCATGGACGGCGCCGAAATCGACGTCGATCTCCTGGTCCAGAACGGCGAAATAAAATTTCATGCCTTCAACGACAACTTCCCGACCAAGGAGCCCTTCTTCGTCGAGACCGGCGACGCCATGCCCTCCCGCCACGAGGACAAGGACCTCTCCGACACCCTCAAGATGGCCAAAGAGGTCGTTAAAACCCTCGGCCTCACCAACGGAGCCCTGCACCTCGAGGCGAAGATCACCCCCACCGGCCCCAAGCTCATCGAGCTCAACGCGCGCATGGGCGGCGACTACTTGTACGACTGGATCAAGACTATCTGGGAAGTCGACGTGATCGAGGAGGCCTCTAAGATCGCCGTCGGTCAGATGTGCCAGCCCAAGCGTCTAAAGGAGCCCCGCTGCCACTTGGTCGGCAAGTACCTGATCCCCGAGTACTCCGGCGTCGTCACCGGCGTGAAGTTCCCCCAGGAAAAGACCGACCCCGCGAAAGTCCACGAGATCGCCGTGCAGAAAGAGCCCGGCGACGCCGTGCTCGTGCCGCCCGAGGGCTTCGAGTCCATCGGCTGGGTCGTCGGCCGCGGCGACACCTACGCCGAGGCCGAGGAAAACCTCGATGAGACCCTGCGCCACGTCTCCGTCAACATCGTGCGCTTCGACTCAACCTCTTCTCTCGGCAAAACCCGCCGCAAGAATCGCTTCGGCGCCGCCCAAGTCTCGCGCCGCCGCATTCTCCAGTCGGCGCGCATCGAAAAAGTCCGCGGCTTCGACTTCGGCAAGAAAAGCCTCCACGTCGGCATTCTCTGCAACATCTTCGACGCCGAGGGCGGCGAGGAGGGCGCGGTCCACTCCGACTTGACCTCCGTCGGCCTCAACATCCAGAAGGCCGTCGAGTCCAAGGGCCACCGCGTGACGTTCTTCGACATGAACGAGACCCCGCTGCCCTTCGACAAGATCGCCAACGCCAACGTGGACATGATCTTCAACGTCTGCGAGCGCATCAACAACTCCTCGCTCCTCGAACCCCACGCCGCCGCCATCCTCGACTGCCTGGGCATCCCCTACACCGGATCAAACCCGTTGACCTTGGCCCTGTGCATCGACAAGATCAAGGTCAAGAAGATCCTCGAACAGCACGGTCTGCCCACGCCTAAGTTCGACTACGCCTTCCAGATCGACGAGCCCATCCGCGAGGACCTGCGCTATCCGCTCATGGTCAAGCTCGCCAACACCGATAACTCCATCGGCATCTCCAATCAAAGCGTGGTGACCAGCCTCAAGGACCTCAAGAACCAGGTCAACCACTTGCTCGAGAAGTACAACCGCCCCGTGCTCATCGAGGAGTTCATCGAGGGCGACGAGGTGGACGTCTCCATCATGGGCAACGAGTCGCGCGTGAAGGTTCTGCCCCTGTCGCGCTCGATCTTCGACGACCTGCCCAAGGGCGTCTGGGGCATCTACCCCTTCCAGGCCAAATGGGAGAGCAATTCCGTCTATGAAAAAATTCGCGTCGAGCGGCCCGCGAAATACAGCCAGAAGCTAAGCGCGCTGATCTCGGAGATCTGCCTCGATGCCTACCGCATCTTCGACTGCCACGACTACGCCCGCATTGAGGTGCGCGTCGACCGCTCGGGGAATCCCTACATCCTCGAGATCAACCCGAACCCGTCGATCAACGACGGCGATTGCGTGCCCGCCTGCGCCGAGGTGGTCGGCCAAAAGTACGCTGACTTCATCGAGGAGATCATGAAAGAGTGCATCTCCCGCTATCGCGCCCGTCCTCCTTATTATCATCTGCAAAGCGCCATGGCCCCCTTCTGATGAAAGTCCTAGTCAGCGGCGCCTCGGGATTTATCGGCAGTCACGCCTGCCTGGAATTGCTCAAAGCCGGCCACGACGTCGTCGGCTTCGACAATTTCTCCAACTCATCCGCCGAATCCATCGAGCGCGTCAAAAAGCTCGCCGGCAAGGACATGCGCCTGGATCGCGTCGACTTGCGGGAAAAAGCCCCCCTGCGCGCGCTTGTCGCCGAGGGCTTCGACGCGGTTATGCACTTTGCCGGACTTAAGGCCGTCGGGGAATCCGTGGAAAGACCGCAGCACTACCAAGAAAACAATGTGGATGGCACGAGAAATCTGCTGGCTTCTATGAAGGAAGCCGGGTGCCATCGCCTCGTCTTCTCCTCTTCCTGCACCGTGTACGGCGCCGTCGAAAAAAATCCCGTTGGCGAGCGCCATGCTCGGCAGCCCGTCAACCCCTACGGCCAAACCAAGCTCGACATCGAGGACATGTGCTACGAGCTGGCCAGCGAGGACAAGCGCTGGCATGTAGCGCTGCTGCGCTACTTCAACCCCGTTGGCGCCCATGAGAGCGGCCAAATCGGCGAGGACCCGCGCGGCATTCCGAACAATCTCATGCCCTTCGTGATGCAGACCGCCGTCGGCCGCCGCCCTTTCGTCAACGTCTGGGGCTGCGACTATCCGACTCACGACGGCACCGGCGTGCGCGACTACATCCACGTAGTCGACTTGGCCCTCGGCCATCTCGCGGCCTTGGACAAGCTCGATTCATTTAAGGGCGCGCAAGCCGTCAATCTCGGCGCCGGCCGCGGCTATTCCGTGCTGGAAGTCCTCGCCTCCTCCTCAAAGGCCGTGGGCAAGCCCATCGCCCACCAGATCGCGCCGCGCCGTCCCGGCGACGCGCCTGCGATCTGGGCCGACGCCGGATTGGCCAAAACGAAGCTCGGCTGGTCCACGACCCGCGACCTGGATCAAATGTGCGCCGATCATTGGCGCTGGCAGAAGAACAACCCGAACGGATACGAGGCCGATGCTGTTCGCGCTTAAATTGATTCTGTCGGCCGTCATCATCGCCGGCGCCTCGGAACTGGCCAAGCGCTCAACGACGGCAGGCGCTTTGCTGATCTCGCTGCCTTTGTCTTCGATGCTGGCCTTAACCTGGCTTTACGTTGAAACCAAGGACGCATCCCGCGTCGCGGCGATGTCCTCGGGCATTTTCTGGGCGGTGTTCCCATCTTTGTTATTTCTCTTCGCTCTGCCGACCTTGCTTAGGCGCGGCTGGGGCTTTTGGCCGGCCATGGCGGCCTCTTCCTGCGTCATGGCCGTCGGCTACGCGGGCTACACCACGGTTCTGCGCGTTTTGCGCGTTTCTCTTTAAAGGCAGACATTAAATGGCAACTGGCATCGTACGAGATGAAATGCCGAACGGCGATATTCGGATCTATGATCATAAATGTTCTTTTACGTTCCGCAGGCTTCGCGCCGGCATGCTGGTGACCATTACCGGAGATGATTCCGGCCAGTTCGGCCCGTGCACCCTGGATGAACTCCGGATGGAGCTACTGCGAAATCGCCCGCTCGAGTTATTCGTCGACGCTCGACGAGTCGTCGGCGCGGCCGCAAGCGTCAGCAACGAGTGGACTCGATTTTTCTCGCTCAATCGCGAACAAATGAAGCGGGTAAGCATCCTGGTGGAGACTGAGGGGGTTCACTTAACGGTCGCCATCGCGCAGCATCTTTCAAAAACGGGCAATTTGATCCAAATCTACACGGATCCAGACATATTCGACAAGCGCCTCCAGGAAGCATAGCCTCAATAGGAGCTTAAAATGAAAGTTACGATGCTGCTCGCCGATTTCGCGGAAGCGGTCAACGGAAAGCTCTATATTATGGGCGGAGGCTGGTCGATCACCGGTCCAGCGCCGAGTCCATCGGCGATCGCCATGAAGATCGAGGTTCCCTGGAACGAGACGAACCGGAAGCACGCTCTCAAGCTTGAATTAATGGATGGCGACTACCGTCCGGTCCTCGTCCC
>JAYVZL010000232.1:0-25681 GCA_043783505.1 Elusimicrobiota bacterium | reverse complement strand
CCTCCCAACACAGGTAGAACGCGTTTTGGGGGATTTCACTGAAACCGTAAAAAAGGTTTTAGGAGACAGCCTTGTCTCTGTCGTTCTCTACGGAAGCGCTGCGGAAGGAAAGCTTCGAGCGACCTCGGACGTCAACGTCATCCTGGTTCTTGCCAATTTTGATGCTGTAAAAACGGCCGATTTGCGAGAGGCGCTTAGGACAGCCCATGCCGCCGTCCGCCTCAGCGCCATGTTTCTCCTGGAACAGGAAATCAAGCTGGCAGCAGAGACCTTCGCCGTAAAGTTCTCGGATATTCTTCATCGCCACCATGTTCTCTTTGGAAAAGACCCCTTTGCAGGTCTTGCTATTCCGCGTCAAGCCGAGATCACGCGCTTAAGGCAGGTCCTTTTCAACCTCGCGCTGAGACTGAGATCGGACTTTGTTCTTAAAGGTCTGCGGCAGGAACAATTGGCGTTCGTTATTGCGGATGCGGCAGGCCCGCTTCGTGCCTGCGCGGCGACCTTGCTCGAATTAAAGGGGCAACCAGCGAAGTCGCCTAAAGAAGCTCTTGAACGGATAGCTTCTTCTCTGGATGGAACAGATTGGAAAGAGGTTTTGGCGCATATTTCACAAGCGCGAGAAACTCGTCTCCTTCCGCCAGGAATTGCTGCATCGACGATTCTGCGGTTAATCGATCTTTCCCAGAAGATGCGCGTACAAGCTGAGAAAATCTCTTAACGCACATGAATCCTTTTGACCTCCGAGGCCCCGAGTTCCTTGCCTTCTACGCAGCGCTTTCTGCGGTGGTGCTAGCCTGGTTGGCCATGTTCCTCCGGAACGGAGAGCCCGATGGACCGGCGAACGGCTCCATTGTGGAGGACCCTTACTTGATCGCCAGCCTGCGCGGCGGAAAAAATGAGGTTCTTCGGGTAGCAACTGTTTCCTTGATTGATCGGGGACTGATAAAGGTTGATGGGAAATCTCTTGAAACTCGGAACGAAAAGGACATACCCCTTGTCCGGCGACCTTTAGAAAAGGCGCTACTAAATAAATTCTTAGCCGGGAACGAAGCGTCCTCGGTTTTTGACGACGGCGGTCTTGATACCATCTGCCACACATACGAAGATCAGCTAACTCAACTTGGGCTTCTGCCCGACGCCAATACCATCAACGCACGAACGCAACGCCGTCTCATCGCATTTGCAATCCTGGCAGGTGTCGCCGCAATCAAGATTTGGGTTGCCATTGGCCGGGGACACTATAATGTCGGCTTTTTGATTGTGATGGCAATTGCCGCCTGCCTCCTTGCCAATGCAATTAATCCAAGACTTACTAAAAAGGGGAGCGCCCTGCTTGCAGATCTGCAAAATCTTTTTGCGTCATTGAAAGATCGAAAAACAAATATCAAGCCTGGCGGTGCCACGAATGAAGTGGCTTTGCTGGCGGCCGTCTTCGGCCTATCGATGATTCCACAAGATGTGTTTCCTTATGCCAAGACACTCTATCCTAAGGCCGCGTCGGGATCTTCGTGGTACTCCTGCAGCTCATATGCTTGTGGCACGACGTCCTCCTGTGGCTCTTCATGTGGCGGAGGTGGTTGCGGCGGAGGCTGCGGGGGCTGTGGCGGGTGATTGGCGAGATCAAGGATCGCGTCGGTATCGGCTGGCGTCCTGATTTAGCTGCTGGCATTCTCTCGAATCTGGACAAGATAGACTTGGTCGAGGTTGTCGCCGATGATTATTTTGGAGCCTCGCATGCCAAGGTTCGGTCGCTGAAGACTTTAGCCTCGCAGGTTCCCGTAGTTCTGCATGGTGTCTCTCTCGGCATGGCTTCCTCCGAATCTGTCGATTCTCGCCGATTACAGAAGATGGCGCGCCTGTTAGATGAAATTCGTCCCGAGTGTTGGTCCGAACACTTGGCGTTTGTACGGGCTGGAGGCGTAGAGATCGGGCACCTGGCGATGCCGCCCCGCACAGGACAGACCGTTGAGGGCGCGGCAGAAAATATTGAAGCTGCCAAGAGTACAACAGGCGCACGACCGCTCCTAGAAAATATCGCGACGTTGATCGATCCGCCTGGCTCGTCTCTCTCTGAAGTAGCCTGGATTGCGTCCATTCTGGAAGCTTCGGGATGCGACCTCTTGCTAGATCTGCACAACCTTTACGCCAACGCGACCAATTTCGATTATGACCCTGTGGATTTTATTAGACACCTACCAGCCGAGAGGATTGCGGCCATTCACCTAAGCGGCGGCAAGTGGATCAAAGCTCCTAACGACAACGGCCACCGATTACTGGACGATCACCTGCATGACGTGCCGGATGCCGTTTACAATCTACTCCAGGAAGTGGCAGCGCGCGCGATAAGACCGCTGACCGTCATTCTGGAAAGGGACGGCAATTATCCTTCTATGGAGAATTTACTTCAGCAGCTTTCACGGGCACGCGAAGCCCTTGCAAACGGTCGATTTAATTCTTCCGGCCTCCTCACCAAAGCATGAGCGCACCGCGGCTGGAGGCGTTTCTGGCTCGCCTTTATGTCGATGCTCAAGCACGCGCAAGCTTTATGGCTGATCCCGCTGGAGAGACATCGCAAGCCGGATTGTCCGATGAAGAGCGCGATGCCCTAATTCGAATAGACCGGATTGGTCTTGAAATGACCGCCCGAAGCTTTACGGGTAAGCGTGCCAAAAGGGATCAACGCGGAAGTTGGGGACATACCAAGGGCTGGATTCGCAACTTCCCATCTTTTCTAATGTCGCTGATAGCCGCCCGATGAAAGACCACGTCATCGTTTGCGACGACGGCCATCTGGGATACAGGATTGTCGACCTCCTCTTGCGCCTTGATCAGGTCGCGGGAGCGACGCCTTACTTCGGGCTCATCAGCCCCGGAACGAGGGGATTCTGCTTGCCGAACAGCTCGAGGACGACGGGATCGGCCTTCGGAGGCTTGGACACGAAGCCGCGGACTCCCTCAGGGACCAGCTCGGGCTTCTGGTAGATCGCGTGTTCGTGGTTGAGTTGACTATCGAGCGAGGTCTGGTCCATCGCGACGGTCGGCGTGGGCACCATGCGGATCGTATCCCACGGACAGTCCTTGGCGCACAGCATGCAGCCTATGCAGATGTCGTAGTTGACCCAAACGCCGGTCGTCGAAGGGTCGTCGCCGAACTTCTCGATGCACTGCGGAACCGGGCACACGGCGATGCAGACCTCGCAGCCGGTGCAGGCCGACAGATCGACCAAGGCCTTGATCTTGGCTTTGGAAGCACCCTTGACGAGGGCGGCGCGGCGCGCGTCATTTTGGGGAGCGGGCATTAGACGGCCTCCAATACGGATTCGGCGTGGCCAGCGACGGTGACCTTGCGCAGCGCCTGCGCGACGCGGCCGTCCTTGCCAATGACGAACGTCGATCGGACCACGCCCATGAACTTGCGGCCGTAGAGCGTCTTCTCCTGCCACACGCCGTAAGCCTTGCAGATGGTCTTATCCTCGTCGACGAGCAGCGGGAAGGGCAGGCCGTGCTTGGCCTTGAAGCCGGCGTGCGACTTGGCCGGGTCAGGGCTCACGCCGATGATCCGAGCCCCCTGCTTGACGAACGCATCGTAACGGTCACGAAAGTCGCAGGCTTCGACGGTGCATCCCGACGTATTGTCCTTGGGATAGAAATAGAGGACGACGGTCTTGCCCTTGAGTGCCTTGAGCGACCAAGTGCGTCCGGTCTCATCGGCGGCGGAAAAATCGGGGGCCTTGTCTCCGATCGAAACGATCTTGTTGAGCGCCATACACTCTCATTCTACTCTTGCGCGGCGAATGAGTCAAACGCGCGGCGAGAGAAGCCGGCGCGCGGCCTGGCGCATATCCTCGATGTCGAAGGGCTTTACCAGGTATGCCGAGTTCGTCCGGGCGAGGAAATCCAGGACCTTCGGGTTGAGGATGTCACCCGTCATAAACAGGATCTTGGCTCGAGACTTTACGGCCGCGACCCGGGCGTATATGTCCGAACCCTTGGCGTGCTCCATCTCCATGTCGGAGATGACCAGATCAAAGTCTCCGGCCTCGATCTGCGTTATCGCCTCCGTGCAGTTGTAGAGGACAGAGACTTCGTCGCCGTCCTCGCGCATAAGCCGCGCGACCAAGTCGGCGATATCCTTCTCGTCGTCTATGATCAGCACGCGCTTGCCGGGAACAGCGACGCAGCCTGTCGCCTCCTGCGCGGTTTCGAACTGCTCGAGTTCGGCGAGCTCCGCGGCGGCCCCGACCGGGAAATCCAGGACGAAGGCGCATCCCTGTCCGGGCCGGTTCTCCAAGGATATGCCGCCTTCGTGCTCCTGAAGGATGTGGCGGCAGATCGACAGGCCCAGCCCCGTCCCGCGCCCCGGCTCCTTGGTGGTGAAGAAGGCCGCGAATAGCTTGCTCTCGAGCTCGGGCGGCACGCCGGGCCCGTTGTCCTCGATACGCAGAAAGGCCCGGCCGTCGCGGGCGCCAGTGGAGATGCGCAAACTCTTGCCCTCCGGGTAGCGCGGCGCCTCCTCCATGGCGTCGCAGGCGTTGTTGATGAGGTTGATCAAGACCTGCACGATCTGCTGGAAATCTCCGATGACGACTGGGCCCGGCTCGGCGAGCTCCTGGGCAACGCGAACGTTCTCGGTCTTTACCAGCCGATATTCGATCAGCGCCAGAGCCGAGGTCACGGTCTCGTTGAGGTGGACGCGCTTGCGCTCGTGGCGGCTCTTGCGCACGAAGAACAGGAGGTTATCGACGACCTTGCAGCAGCGGAGCACGTTATTGTAGACGTGCGTGAGGTCCTCGCGCAGCTGCGGCGCGCAGGCCTCGTGACGGGCGATTTGGACGTAGCCGGAAATGGCGGCCAATGGGTTATTGAGCTCGTGAGCGACCGCCGAGATCAGCTGCCCGACGGCGGAGAGCTTCTCCGCCTGGATGAGCTGCGATTGGAGCTCGGTATTCTGGCGGCGGTTCTGCTCCAGATGCCCGCCCATCTTGTTGAAGGCGCTCGACAGGGTCCCGAGTTCATCCGCCTCCGCAACCTCGATGCGGTGGGTGAAATCACCATCGCCGATCTTTCCCGCGGCCGCGACCAAGGTCGCGATCGGACGGGTGATGGAGCGCACGAGCACCAGCAGCAGACAAATGAGCCCGGCCATCCCCAGCAGCGACGTCAACAACGCCGCGTTGCGCACCGTGCGCAGAGGCCCCAGGAAGTCCTCCAAGGGCGCCTCGACGATCACGGTCCAAGGACGATTCTTGAGAGCGCTCGGCGCCGTTAAAAGCTCATGTTCCCCAGCGGGCAAGCTCCGTCCTTCGATACGGCGGCCGACCTCGGCCTGAACATACGCTCGTCCGCGTTGGCCCACGACCACGGCGCGCATGAGCTCTCGCACCTGGGACAGGTCGTAGCAGAGGATCAAAACTCCCTTGAACGCCTTGTGCTGATTGTAGACGGCTTTGGCGTAGTAGACGACGGGGCCGACGTCGGGAAGGTCCGAAACCGCGGAGATCCACCACCCGTCGGGGCCCGCTTTTTTCGCCTCGGCGAATTCCGTCTCGCGCTCACGCGCGACGACCGGACGGGAAGGATAACGACTGACTTCGCGGCCGCGTTGATCAAGATAGAGTATTTGAGAGTAAACGCGGTTGCGCTCGGCGAAGTGCTTGAAGTACCGCTCGAGTTCCTTGCGATAGGTCTCGGCCTCGTCGAGAAGGCCGAAGTCGATGTTGTGATAGTAATCCCGGATCTGCGGGGTCTCCGAGAGGGTAAGAAGGTCGCGCAGGTGCTGCTCAAGCAGGTCGTCGATGTTCGTCGAAATGCGCTGGGCGAGAGACCGGGTCTCTTTGTTGATCGCGGAGAGGATCTCGCGACGGGCCATGTGGTACTGAAGCCAAACGATGGCGCACACCGCCGCGAGCACCGGCGGGAGGATGGCAAGGAGCAGCTTCGCCGAAAGCCTTTTAGGCTGGCACGGTCTCATCCGGCTGGAGAGGGCATCCACGGAGGATAGTCCCAAGAACTGAGGAAAGCAAGGACCCGCCCCCTTAGACCGCTTAGAGGACCTTCCATCCCACGCGCAGGAACAAAAGGATGCCTTTAGCCGTATTGCGGCTGGCGAAATCGGTGAGAACCTTCACCATGACGTTGCTGTGCCGGGATGAGAGAAAGGTCACGGAGGGCCCGGCCTGAAACTGCCGGACTCGAGTGTCCGGAAGCCTCGCGCCGTTGAGTTCCTTATCGAAGCCCGTGAGATAGTTGAAATGCCCGCCCAGCATGAAGCGGGGGCTGACGAAGCGTCCGAAAAAACTGTCGAAAGCGACCTCGTTGCCGTTGCGCACCTTCGTGGCGGGATTCTCGAAATAGATGTTGTAGGTAAGGGCCGTCTCCACGTCGTACGGAAAAACGAAGTGTGAAAACACCCACGTCGGACGAACCCGCCAATAGTTGTTCCCGATATTAGCCAACCGGGTGGCGTCATATTTCCCCGTGGGCATGTCGACATAGCATCCGGGGCCGGACCCGATCCCCATGCTCTTTTTGACGATCGGCCAATAGCCAAGGACCATCGTGAGATCTCCAAATCCCACCACGTGCTGGTTGAGCATCTCCACCCGCCCGAAAGGAAGCACCGCCGTGACCTGAAGGGGCTTTTTAAAAATCGGGTCCGTTCTGTAGATCGCGAACTTGACCACGTTGATGTATGACCGCAAGCCCAGGTTGGGAATCAACGCGTGCCCGTCCTTGTCGGTCACCTCGTGGGCAGAGTAATAGGCCGGATAGTCGGCCATGTAAAACCCGGGAGGAAACGCCACGTAGTCGAAGGAGTCGGCCGCCCGGCTCGCCGACGACGCGAATAAACAGCAGACGAGAAGAGCGCTCTGAAGAACGCGAATCACTTGCTTCCCCCGAACACCGCGAAGCCGAAATTTTTCCAATAGCAGTCTACTTGTTGAAAACCCGTCTGCTTGAGCCACTCCAACTGATCTTCGAGAGGCGACGGCACATCCCCCTCTTCTTTTTGCACCTGACGATGCCGCGAGCGTATCGACTCCAGAGGCACTTCCTTGCCGCTGTGACGAATCAAATTTCTCTGAATAAGCCGCACCCAAGCGTCCTCATACACCCGCTCCAGAATGTCGGAGGAGCCCTTCAATGGATCCCCGCCCACAAAGACCCCGCCCTTTCCCAACAGAGAGAAGATCTGACCAAAGAGACGCCGCTTCCCCGCCGAATCGAGATGATGAACAGCGCCCACGGAGACCACCGCATCGAAGCGGCCCAGCCCTTTCATCCAATCCTTCGTTCCGAAGTCCCTCTCGACGAAGGACACCCGCCTGTCCTTGAGAAAACGCTTCCGCGCGAGCGCCAGCATGTGAGGCGACCCATCCAGCCCGACCACCGAGGAGGACGGAAGAGCCTGCCGTATCCGCTCCGCCGTATTGCCCGTGCCCGCGCCCAGATCCAAGATCCGCAGATTGCGCCGGCCGCTTAATAGGAAGACGGCTTCCGCCACCGCTTCCAGCGTGGATTCATACACCGGCCCCATCCCGTCCCGGATCAATTGATCGTAGGTCTTCGCCCGTTCCGCGGAATAAGCCGTGCGCCAGAGATCGGCCCTTCTCGTCGCTTGTTTCATTGAGTGGACTCTCTTGCGTTGACTAGATCGAGCATTCCCGTGAGCTGCGACTCGAGATGTATCCTGCTGCGCACGCCGTAGGTCTGCACGCGCTGATACGTGAAGATCCCCAGCGCCTGCTCGTAAATCCATTGATCCAAATCCTCGGCCATCTTCTCGTGCTCGCTCTCGGCATGCGTCTGCATCAGGCGCTGATAGCGTTCGTCGAAGCCTGGGACCCCGCCGGCGCTCATGGGCGAGGAGCTCGAAAAGCAGACCCCGGCCAGAAAGCCCATGTGTCCGATCGGGTCCGGCGCCAAGTTGGCGTGGATGTCGTAGCCCCGAAGCTTGCCTTCAGAGATGATCCGGAAGCCGTCCGCGATGGAAACCACCGGAAGCTCCGCCTCCACTCCGATCTGATGGAGTTGAGACTTGATGATCTTGGCGTCGCGCTCCGACTGCTGCACCGCCAGCAAACGGAGCTTAAAGCCCTTCTCATACCCGGCGTCCTTCAATAGCCGACGGGCTTTCTTAAGATCGTAAGGGTAGGACGTCAGTCTTGGATTGTGCCCCACCTCTCCGGCCATGCTCAATGTGGCCATCGCCGTTCCGTTGCCCATCGCCGCATAGCGGATAAGCTCATTCTTGTCGATGGCGAGATTCAGAGCCTGCCTCACGCGCACGTCCGCCAAGGGGCCCTTCAACGAGGTGAACCAAAAAGCATGCGTCGACAGGGTCTTGGCCTTGATGATCCGCAAGCCCTGCACTTGGGCCACGAACAACGTCCGGGTGCCAGGCACTTCAGTCAAGACGTCTACGTCGCCTTGGAGCAGCGACTCTATCTGCTTGTCCTCAGGAATGAACTCGAAAACGACCCGATCGAAGAACGGCTTCCCCCGCCAGGATTGAGGATTCGCCGCCAAAACAAGCCGCTTTCCTTTTTCCCAGCTCACGAATCGGAAGGGCCCCGTGCCGATCGGCGCGGCCTCCGGAGAGAACGGCTCGATATTTCGGGACATGCTCGGAGGAACAATGCGCGCGAAACGCGCCAGGCGCCGCAGGAGGAGCGCGTCGGGCTGACGCGTGCGAATGAGCACCTTGTCTCCGGACTCGGCGCGGACTTCCTCGATGCCAGCGATCTGCCCCGTCAAGGGTGAAGCGCCGCTCAATTGCCTCTTGAGGCTGCCCGTCACGGCTCGGGAGTCGAAAGCCTCGCCGTTGTGGAAAACGATCTCTTTGCGCAAAAAGAAACGAATGGAACGATCATCGACCGTTTCCCAGCGCGCGGCCAAGGCGGGCACGATCCGTCCCTCGGCGTCGATGCGCACCAATCCTTCGTATATCTGATTGAGGATATTATCGGTCTTGTTGTCGAAGGAGAAATGAGGATCGAGTCCCGCGGGTCCCGCTATGTCGTCGCACAAGCGAAGCGTATGCCCGGATGCGCTAGGGGACTGCGCCAGTCCGGCAAAAGGAAGCAGTCCCAGTCCAAGCAGGAGGGCGCGGATCATTTCAATCCCATGTTACGTTACTCCCGGAGCTCGTTTTCAACTCTTGTTGAAGAACCGCTCGAGCGTCTCCAGACGGACCGCGGCGGGAGGGAAGGCGTTGACGTCGGTGCGCGCGTCGATGACCGTCGGCCTGTTCGCCGCCAAGGCCAGGCGCACGAACTTCTCCACCTCGCCGGGGCGCTCCGCCTTGAAGGCCAACGCCCCCATCCCCTCGGCCATCTTGACGATGTCGAGCTGGTGCTTGAACAGCGCGGTATGGAACTTGCCCTTGAACTGCATCGTCTCGCCCAGATGGACCATGCCGTGCCCGCCGTTGTTCTGGACCACCCAGATGACCGGAATGTCGTTCTCGACAGCCGTGTGGACTTCCATGCCGTTCATGGCGAAGGCCCCATCGCCGACCAGCGCGGCCACGGGCCGGCGCGGCGCGGCCATTTTCCCCCCGATCGCCGCGGCCACGCCATGCCCCATCGAGCCGAACCCCATGTTGATGAAGAAGCTTCCCGGCAGTCGGACCTCGAAATAATGAAGAGCCCATGCCATCACGTTGCCGATATCGACGAAAAGGATCGCGTCGTCGGGAAGCGCACGGCGTAACTCGGCGACCACCCGCTGCGGCTTCAACGGCATCGAGAGATCGTCCATGCTGGCGGCGTCGATGAAGCGAGGATGCGTCCGCTTGATCTCCTCGATCGCGGCCAGTCGGCCTTCGAGATCCGGCTCGGCGTCCATGCGCTGGACCTCGCGCTCGAGCTCAAAGCCGATCTCCAGCATTACCCGTTTGGCATCGCCCACCAATCCCACGCTCGCCGGATAATTCTTGCCTATCTCCGCGGGATCGACGTCGATCTGGAGCAGGGCCCGGTCTTTGGCCAGCCGCGGGTCCCAGGCGTGCGTCGAGGCCTCGCCCATACTCGTGCCCACGGCCAAAAGAAGATCGGTGCCGGACGAGAGCAGCGCCGCGTCGGCCTGTGGCGAGCCGGCCAAGCCGAAGACGCCCAGTGACAGAGGATGATCCTCGGGAAATACCCCCTTGGCCTTCGGCGTCGTCGCCACGGGGATGTTGAGGCGCTCGGCCAGGACGCGCAGCTCCGTATAGCCTCGCGCCAGGTGCACGCCGTAGCCGGCCAGGATCGCCGGCCGCCGCGCGCGGAGGAGAAGACCCGCCGCCTCGCGCACGCTGCGCCGGTCGAACAACTCGAACTTGGGACGATAGTGCTCGGAGCGCCACACGTCGTCGGCCACGGGACGCTTCATCATGTCGGCGGGAAGGCTTAAATGCACGGGCCCGGGCCGTCCGCCCAGAGCTCTTCGCAATAGATAGCGAATCATGTCGGCCATCTTTTCAGGCCCGACGAGCATGACGCTGGCCTTGGCCACGGTTTTATAGAGATCGACGATATCGATGCCCAGCGGCGAGCTCTCCTGCGCCGCGCCCTTGCCGAACGCCGCCGTCGCGACCTGCGCCGTCAAGATCAGCACCGGCACCGAGTCGCGAGCTGCGCACGCGATCCCGGTCAGAGCGTTGGTGGCGCCGGGACCAGTGGTCGTGCAGCAAAGACCAAGGCGTCCGCTCACCCGCGCATAGCCATCGGCCATGAAAGCCGCCCCCTCCTCATGCTTGGTCAAGATCGGCCGGATTTTCCCGCTCTCGAAGATCGCCTCATACAACGGCATCAAGGGGCCGCCTGGGATGCCGAAGATGCAGTCTGCGCCCTCCGCCTCGAGGTATTTCAAAAGCAGCCCGACGGCCGTGACGGAGAGCGAGCGCGGAACAGCGGAGACAAGGTCTTCCTTAGGGCGAACGGGAGACGCGAGGCTCATTTTTTCGCAACCACCTTCACGTCCACCTTCAACAGTTCCGCGGATTTGACGACCAGCTCGGCAAGATCCAGCGGCTTGCGAAAGAGCGCGTCGGCCTTCATGTCCGCGAGCTTTTTCTCGGTGTAGGGAGGCTTCTTCCCGGTGATGGCGATTATCATTATATTCCGCGTCTTGGGGTTGGACTTCAGGACGCGGCATACCTGAACGCCATCCATCTTCGGCATCACGATATCGAGGATCACCAAGTCCGGCGGCGTCTGGCCGATGCGGATAAGGGCCTCGATACCGGTGTGGCAGACCTCGGCCGAGAACGAGCCGGACAGGCGATCGAACGCGCGCTTGATGACTCGCGTCACATCGACGTCGTAGTCCACGATCAGGACGCGGTTCTGGGAATAGAGCTCGGGGGGCACCGGAATGCTAAGCTGCCGAAGAAAAGCCAGAAGATCATCCTTGCCGACGCGATGATGGCCGCCCGCCGTCTGATATGACTTCAGCTTGCCTTCGTTGATCCAATGCACCACGCTCGAGGGATAGACGTCGCAAAATTTGGCGATGTCATGAGTGGTGTAAGTTTTGTCGGGCATATACTATTTACTCTCTTTGCTTCGTTTGATGATTATACGCTGGTTGCACTGGAGATGTCAACAAGATGATACAATAACAGCATAGCGGTCAAATCCATGAAAAGCCAGAGGGTTTTAGTCGTCGAAGACGAAGCGCCGATGCGCGAGGTCTATCGCGCCTTCTTCGAAAAAAGGCTTTCCCCCGAGTTCGAAGCCGTCATCGTCTCCGATGCCGAGCAGGCCCTGGGGATTCTCGGGGAGCAGGCCGTGGACATCGTGGTGCTGGACTGGGGCCTGCCGGGGATCTCGGGAGCGCACCTGGCCAAGGCTCTGCGCGCCGATGCTAAGACGCGCGCGCTTGGCATCCTCATGGTCACCGCGAAGGCCTCGCTCGGCGACGAGATCGTCGCCCTGGAGTCCGGCGTCGACGACCACATGGCCAAGCCTTTCGACGAGAGCGTCCTGCAGGCGCGCCTGCGCAGCTTGAGCCGTAGGCGGGAGCGTATTTTCGCGCGCAACCAAACCGACCTATTTCCTGGGCTCACCGCGGACTGGAGCGCCGGGCGCTTCACCCTCGACGGCTCCCCCATCCACCTCACTCCCAAGGAGATCGACCTTCTGCAGATATTCCTCCAAAGGCCCACCATGATCCACACCTATTCCTACCTATGGCAGACCCTCTGGGGCTACGACTCCGAGCGTTGGGAGCACATTCTCTCCGCGACTGTCTCCTCATTAAGGAAGAAGCTGGGCCCCGAATGGGGGCCCCGCCTACAAGCCCATACCGGCAAGGGGTACGCTTTCAAAGTCCAATTTTGATCTTTCTTTGATATCCGGGGGCTATACTGTCATAGGTACGACATATGACAAATCCCGCTCCGCTCGAATCTCTAGCCGAAGACCAACTGCTGCGCCATGTCTTGTCCGCGAGTTCCGACATGGTCTTCGTCAAGGACAGCCGCAATCGCCTGCTCTGGGCCAACCGATCTTTTTGCGAGTTCTACGGCAAGCCGCTGCTCGAGCTGCGGGATTTCGTCGAGCCCGATGAGACGAACGCCGCCCGTTATCTCGCCGAAGATGCGCGCGTGCTCCAGCAAGGCGAAACGGTCGAGATTCCCGAAGAACCCGCGCTGCGCTGCGATGGGCTGACGCGCTGGTTTCACACGGTCAAGACGCCTCTATTCGACGGCAAAGGAGTCCCCACGATGCTCGTCGCCGTCTCTCGCGACGTCACGGATCTGCGCGCCAATAGGATCTCGCTCACGCGCATCAACGAGTGCCTGCTCGGCTTCGGACCGGATTCCTTCGGCAACATAGCGCGCTTGACGGCGCTCTGCGGAGAGCTCCTCGACGCCGACAGCGCCGTCTACAAGCGCGTCGATAAGGGCTATCTCACCGTGGTGGGAGGATGGAATCTGCCGGCGGGGCTGAAGCCGACGGCTCCCATGGAAGGCACTCACTGCGGCGATGCGGTCAAGCGCACCGGCGACAAGCTGTTCATCGCGAAGGAGTCCGCCCAAATCTACATCGGGAGGAGCGTCCGCTGCGGCTATAGAGTCGTCGGCGTGCTCAGCGTGCTGCTCCGCCGCGATGTCGCCGAGCACTCGGTCTTCACAAAGGTCATGGGGATTCTCGCCTCGGCGATCGCCGTAGAGGAAGAGCGTCTGCGGACGGCGAAGGAGCGCGCGCTCTTGACCGAAGAGCTCCGCCAAGCCAACAAGGTGGAGGCCATCGGACGGCTGGCCGGCGGAATAGCCCACGATTTCAACAATACGCTCACCGTCATCAAAGGCTACGCGGAGTTCCTGAAGCTGAACGTCCCCGCCGCCGCCGCGGATGCCGCGGAAATCGTCAAATCCGCCAACTTCGCCGCATCGCTCACACGCCAGCTTCTGGCCTTCGAGCGCAGGCAGATCACCGCGCCCCGCATCGTCTCGCTGAACGCGATACTCGCCGATTTCACGCGCATCCTCAAGCGTCTTATCGGCGCGCACATCGACCTCGTCGTCGCCGACACGAGAGCCCAGGCCCGGGTCTACTCCGACCCCGGACAGATGGAGCAAATCCTCGTCAATCTAGCGCTCAACGCCCGCGACGCGATGCCCGAGGGCGGACGATTGTCCTTGGCGATCGCCGAGATAGATTCGAAAGCGCTGCCCGAAAAAGATGGGCCTACACCCTCCGGCCGCTACGTCGAGCTCACCGTGACGGACACCGGCTGCGGAATAAGCCCCGAAGTTCTCCCCCGCATCTTCGAGCCGTTCTTCACCACCAAGGATTCCGGAAAGGGAACGGGCCTGGGGCTGTCCACAGTCGCCGATATCGTCAAGCTCAACGGCGGACGCATCACCTGCGACAGCGCTCCAGGACGCGGCACGACTTTCCGCGTCTATCTGCCTCTTTGCCTGGCCTCGCTGACGGTCGAGCCCGCAAGCGCCCTCCTGCCCGTGGAACGCGGTCACGGCCACATACTTCTCGTGGAGGACGACGCGGACCTGCGCACCATGTTCGCGCGCATCCTACGCGCGACGGGCTACGAGGTGACGGAAGCCGCCCACGCGGAAGAGGCCGTTGCTCTCGCCGCCGGCCTAGGCGACCGTCTGGCCGCCCTCGTGACGGACATGGTCCTGCCGGGCATGAACGGCCAGCAGCTGGCGAGCGCGCTGGAGCGCGCCCGACCGGGCCTGCGAGTGCTCTATCTCTCCGGATATTCCGACGACGTCGCCTTTCGAGGCCCGATCAAGACGGACGTCTCTTTTCTGCAGAAGCCGTTCAGCCCTCAGGAACTCTGCCTCAAGCTTCAGGCGGTTCTCTCTTCCTAGTCGCAGGGAAGCCCAAAACAGTTATCCACAAACTCGTCGCGCGACGAGTTTGTGGATAACTGAATTTTTCAGATCAGATCACCGGGACTAAAGCCCAGTTCCGCGCGAGGGCCGCGATCTCGAACGCGGCGCGGGCAGCGGCGTCGGGCCGTCCGACGGACGCGGCGGCAAGACGCAGGCCTCGCAGCGCGGCGCGATTCTCCAGGAGACGCGCGGCCATTTCCACGGCTTGGTCCGGAGAACAGGCCGCCGCCGCTCCCAATTCCACGAGACGGCGCGCGTTGTCCTCCTCCTGGCCCGGCAACGGCCGGCTGAGAACCATCGGCAGGCCAGAGGCCAAGCTCTCGGCGGCGCTCAGCCCCCCTGGCTTGCCCAGATGAAGGTCGCCGGCCGCCATCATCGTCGCCACCAATTCCGCGGGCTGGGGACCGAACACGCGCAGGCGCGCGCCCGCCTCGCGGTGGGCGCTCAGAGCGCCGTGCAAATTCTCGTTGGCGCCGCAGAGGACGAGAAGATGAGCGCGCGGACTTGCCGCCAGCAGGGCTTGCGCATCCCGGCTGAGGCGGCCCAGGCCTTTGCCGCCGCCGGAGAGAAGCACGACCGGCGCCGCCGACGGCAGCGCCATCCTCCGCCGGGCCTGTTCTCGGCTGGGCGCGCAAGAGAACGCCGGATGAACCGGGATGCCGGTCGCGCGCAGGCGCGAACGTGGGACGCCGAGTCGGACCAACTCCTCAACGGCCTTATCATCGGGCGCGAGGACCAGGTCCGCGGGAGGATCGGCCCAAAAGGGATGCACGCCGTAGTCGGTAAGCACCGAGACGACAGGGATGTCGAGCTCGCCGCGCCGACGCGCCTCGGCGAGAACCGCGGCGACCGCGGCCTGCGGGCACACCACGACCCGCGCGCCGGAGCGCCGCACGCCTTCGCGCAAGCGCCGAGCTCCGCCCAAGTCCAGATAAGCACCGCGCACCACGCGCAGAACGCTTTGGGCCCATGACCCGCGGTACAGCGCGCGCCAGGACGACGGCGCCGCGTCCAACAGGGCGTGATAGCCGCGGGCCACGACACGGCCCGCGGCCGGATGATGATCGGTGGCGACCTCGACCCGGGAAAAAGAAAGGCCGGCCTTTCGGCCGGCCGACTCCAAGGCGAAGGCCGCCGCGGAGTGCCCGCTCGGCTGATAGCCGTAGACGAGCAGCGCTCTCGCGGCGGCCTCGTTCAAGGACTAGAGGTCGTTGGAAGCCTTAAGTTCTTCGTAGCGCTTCGCGTTCTTCGTCTTGAGCTGATCGACGAGGCCCTTGCGATGCGCCGCCCACTTGACCGCGTTAGCGCCGGTCTTGCGCTTGACGGAGTCGTAAGCCAAGAACTCCCAGATCGACTTGCCGTCGGCCTTTTGCAGGTTGCAGCCGGGCTTGTTCATCATGCGCTTGACGTAGCGGTTCCAGACCTTGGCCTCGACCTGCCAGACGGAGGCGTCCTTGAAGAGGTCGGGCTGGTCTTTCTTGAGCTTGGCCAACGAGGCTTCCTGAGCCTTGTCGTCCATGCCGCCCTCGGGCTCGACGAAGCGGCTGTTGAGCGGGCGCGCCGAGGAGTGGCACTGCGCGCAGCCCGACTTATTGCTCAAGAGCTTCTTGTAGCCCGTCTGGACGTTGGCGGGGTAGGACTTCACGACGTCGTCGGGCAAAGTCGCCGGGCCGAAGTCGTTGGGATAAGGGTTGGCGAGCGCTTTTTCTTTTTCGGTCATCTCCGCGGCGCGGGCCGTGGGAGCGAAGGCGGCGACGAGCGCCAGGACGGCGACGAAAGTCATCTTGCTGTTCATGATGTCTCCTTTTTAGAAGCCGGACTCGTCCTTCTTGGCGATCGACAGCAGCCATGTCGCCAGGTCGTCGAGTTCCTTCTTGGATATCTTATCTTTCCAGGCGGGCATATAGATCATGGGCATCGGACCCTTCGGGTTCCACTTCTTGGCATCCGTGGCCGGCACGCCGCCGGATATCTTCTTGACGAGCTCCTCGTGAGTGTAGGTACCCATCAGATCGGGCAAGGTGGGCTCCGCGCCCAATTGCATGTTGTCGAAGAGATCCTTCTCCGCCATCTTCTCGTCGTACTCCTTCTGTCCGGCGCCGAGGGCGTTGAACCGTCGGCGGCCCTGCTTGGCGTCCATGCCGTGACAGCCCGCGCAGCCGTACTTCTGGAAGACGAAGTGACCGTGGGACTTCGAGTCGGCGAACGCGGGCTCGCGCGCGGGCGGCGCGGGCACGTGCCAGCGATACGGGATCATCTCTTCCTTAGTCATACCCGACAGGTAGGCGGTGATCGCGTCGGCGTCCTCGCGGCTGAGCTCCTTGGTAAAGTCCGGCATGCCCGAGGGCGCGATCGGCTCCGCGTTGAGCTTGGCGAACGGGTCGTTGGGCGTGTTGTGCGCCGGGTCGTTGACCAAATGGCCCCGGATCCAATTCTGGATGTTCCAGTGGCTGTTGTGGTGCTCGTCGGGCAATTCCTTCCCATCGATGCGCACGCGCTTGAAGTTAAATCCGGCGATGCGCTCGAAAGGCTTGTCGGCGATGTCTCCCAGTTCCACCGAGACCACCCCACCCCAGCCGTTAATCGCGTGACAGCCCTGGCAGCCGTGCTGGTTGAACAGCTTCTTCCCCTTGGCCGCGACTTCCGCGCCCTTGAGGTTCTCGAAGTCGCCGTGGCATTTCACGCAGGCGCCCTGGATGTGGTCGCCCTTGAGCATCGGTTTTTCCCAATGCTTGACCCAGCCGTGAGCCGCCTCTTTGGTGGTCGCCAAGCCCTGGCCCGAGTGGCAGGACGTGCAGCCGAACTTGGTGAAGGGATGCGCCTTGACTAAGCTCTCGTCGATCTTCGGGTGGGACTTGTAAGGGTTCTCCTTGAAGTCGTTCTTGAGCGAGGGGTTGGTGTACTCGTCCATGCCCACGTGGCATGTCACGCAGCGGTCGAAGCGGCCCAGGTCGCCCACGATGATCTGCTTGATCTCCATGGGCGAATGGCGCATCGCGCGCGCCTCGGCCTTGATGTCGGCCGCTTTCTTCGGGTCCTTCTCGGCCGCGGCCCGCTTCTCGATGACCTCCGCCGCCATCTTGTAGTACGTCGCCTGGTAGGGACGCCACTCGACGAAGAAGTCGACGGCCAGCGCCCAGACGAAGACCGCCAGCATCGCTGCGTTGAACGCGTAGAACAGTTTTCGGTAGCTCATGTCAGATGTTCATGCTGATCGAGGGAATCGTCAGCACGTACTTGATGTTGAACGCCAGACGAGCGCACATCTTAAGGAGAACGCTCATCGTACTGACGACCAGGACCATCGTGACGAGATACCGCGGCCAATCCAAAGCCCGGATATGACGCTGGGGCAGGACGAAGCCGAAGTAAAAAGACGAGCCGGTGAAAAACAGCAGGAAGGCTCCCTGAACGGGGCCCATCTTGCCCATGGCCATGCCGGCCGCGGCGAGCAAGGCGACGAGGCCGAGGAATGCGCCCATCGTCTTCTTGCCGTTAAGCTCCTTTTGGATCAGCTTCGGCAGGAGCATCCAAGCTCCTGACACCGCGCCGAGCAAAGGGATGCCCAGAAGCATGGGCAAGGCGCCCACGCCCTTGGGGCCGAACACACTCCAAGTCGCCGGAGGCGCGGCCTTCAGGCCGTACCAGGACTCCCACGGCCAATACCACGCGTAGTTCGGGCCGCGGCAGGCGTAGCCGATGAAGATCAGCGCGAACCACATCACCACGCCGAGCAGGAACAACGTGTTGGCAAACGAGCGTTCTTTCCAGGCGTAATAGCCGACGCCTTTGGGATTGGTGTCGATATAAGGGATCGCGATCAAGCCCACGATGATCAGGCCGGGCATGACGACGCCGGCGATCCACGGATCAAAGTACACAAGCAGTTCCTGCAGGCCGACGAAATACCAAGGAGCCTTCGACGGGTTGGTGGTCACGTTCGGATTGGCGATCGCCTCAAGCGGAGCGTTTTGAAGGATCGACCAGACCATGATGAACAAGGTGGTCGCCGCGGCGGCGATGTACTCGCGCTTGACGAGGTGGGGCCACACGTCCAGCTTCTCCTCGTTGGCCTGGTAGGGCGCGGCCGAGAAGCTGTCCTTGCGGATGCGCCAGAAATGCAGGATGAGCAGGATGCCCACGACGAGGGGCACGGCCACGCAGTGCATGACGTAGAAGCGCAGGAGAGTGTTCTCTCCGACCATCGTGCCGCCCAGGAGAGTGAAGCGCACGTCGTTATTGATGCGCATGCCCACCAAGGAACCCAGTGGGCCCTCATTGCCCAGGATCGGCGTGGCACCCGCCATGTTCGTGCCGACGGTCACGGCCCATATCGCCAGCTGGTCCCAGGGAAGCAGGTAGCCGGTGAAGGACAAGAACAGGGTCAGGGTCAACAGCAGGACGCCGATGCCCCAGTTGAACTCGCGCGGCTTTTTATAGGCGCCGGTCAGAAACACGCGCACCATGTGCGCGATGACGGCCACGACCATGGCCTGCGCGGCCCAGCGGTGGGCGTTGCGCAGGAACATGCCGAGGGTGACCGCGAACTCGAGGTCCTTGATGTCGCGGTAGGCCAGGCCGATCGTAGGGCGGTAGTAGAACATCAGCGCCACGCCGGTCAGCGTCAGGCTTAGGTAAAGGGCGAAGGAGATGCCGCCCATGCCCCAGCTGTACAGCCAGCTGAGCGCGCGGGGCCGGACCTTGACGGGATGCAAGTGCAGCCACACGTTGCCGATGATGTGGCCGGCGCGGTCGCGGGGAGTGTCCTTCCACACACCGCCGCGGAAAACCGACCGCCAAATCTGCGAGTCGATGATTTCTTTCTTGATCTTCTCGATGTCGAGTGTGGGCATGATCTCCTCAGGCCGACGCGTAGTTCGCGAAGTAAGGCGCGTTCTCGCGTTTGCCAGGCTTGTTTTCGAGAATGGCCTTATCGACGATGAGATCGCCGGTGGGCGCCAGCTCGACTTTCGCGCGCCACAGCGGCATCGGCGCCGGTCCGGCGATCACGTCGCCGCCGATCGTGTAGTTGGAGCCGTGGCAGGGGCACTTGAAGCGATTCTGGTCGCCCCACCAGTTCGGCGTGCAGCCGAGATGCGTGCAGCGCGCCCACATGGCGTAGAAGCCGCTGGGAGTGCGCACGATCCAGACGCGCTGCTCGTTAAGCCATTTTGTCGAGACGCCCAGGTCATAGCCCGCGGCCGGGCCGGCGTTGAACTTCTGCGAGGGCTCGTAAATCACGTTGGGGAACATGAAGCGCGCGCCGGCCGCCGCGGACGCGGCGAAGAAAGCGGCGAGCATGCTCCAGCCGGCCCAGAGAAAATCGCCGCGCGACATCGCGGCCGCGGGTTTGGGCGCGGCGGCAGGAGCTGAAGCCGCTGGAACTGAATTGGGCGGTGGAGTCGGGGAAGGGTCGCTCATGTCTATTCTTACCTATTCAAGCAAAGCGTTAGTTTCAACGAAAGAAAGCACTCTTGGCCACAAAATAACAATTTGGACGAAACCTGTCAAACCGGTGAATGACCGATTCGCGGCTATTGACGGGATTGATGGCGGCTGTTACAGTATAAGATGTTCGGTGAGCGCAGGAAAAACCGATTTGGCTCAGTCCGAATCTCCTTTCAGCCCCATGTCGCCCGCCTCCTCGCGGTCGCGGCGATCGCTCTGGCGGTGGCACCGGAGTTGGACTCAGAGAGCGTGACCCTGTCCACATATTACCCGGCTCCCTCCGGGGTGTACACCAGGATGATTACAACGTCGGACACTTACCTTGCCCGCGACGGCGGCAATGTCGGAATCGGAACAGCCCAGCCCAGCGCTAAACTGGATGTCAGAGGGATCATCCGGCTCGGGCCGGACAACGCGACTGCATGCTCTGCATCGCTCACGGGAGGAATGCGCTGGTTTGTCAAAGCGGGAGATCCTAATACCAACACCATACAAGTATGCGACGGAACCATCTGGATGGCCGTCGATAGCCATTCTGTCGCAAGCGGAGTCTGCCCCTCACCAGGGACGACGATGACGACTACGTATAACTCCTGTTCTTGCGGTTATGCGGGGAGCTTGATCTGGCGAGGAACCCAGACCTCCACCTGCACACCCCAGCCGGACGGCACCAATCTTTGGGTACCGACGAGCACCAATTGCAGTCCGGGGCCGCCAATTCCGTGCTGAGAGCGGCTCATCGGGCGGGCGCCCCGGCCGACGCCGCGCGGTCCAATACCCACGAATCGAAGCCCTCATGCGGCATCAGCGTCTTGCCGTCCCAGGCGTAATCAAGACCCGCGAGGTCCTTGACGATCTTCTTCTCGATGCCGCCCCGCGCGATGAGCACGGGCACCACCAACGCGCGGCCGCCCGCGGCCGCGGCGGCGGAGATCTTCGCGCGGAGGTCGGCGACCGCGGCGGCGCGGACCTCGGGGACCGCGTCGTCGCGCAGCACGCCGAAAACGGCGGCCTTAAACCCGCCCTCCGCGCGCACCCGCGCCGCGAGTGAGGCCAGGGAATTCTCCCACGCAGGCTGCGCTGCGTCATCGACGGGGCCGTGAGCCACCAGCACCACGGTCTCGAGATTCGGCTTGCGGCTCAAAGCCCGGGCGCGCTCGAGCAAGATGCTCGCGACGAAGGGATGCTCGTCGAGAGCCGGCGTCATCGTCACAGGAAGTGACGCCTTCACGCGCTCGATCGAGAACGAGTGCGCGTGCCCGCCTGAGGAAGCCTTGGCTCCCGCCTGAGAGACGTGGTCGGCGTGAGCGCCGTGGCCCGCGTGCTCCGAGCCGCGCGCGAACGCGGCGCGAAGGACCTCGGATGGTTTTTCCGCCAAGCCCAGAGCGTAGCGCGTCTGATCGAGGACTTCCGAGCGCGTGTGGATGAACAGAGGAACCGCCGCGATGCGCTTGACGCCGCGCTTTTCCAAGCGGTCGACGGCGGCCTGGAGGGCGTTGACGTCGGCCATGCCCAGGGCGGTCTCGGTCGGGACCGTCTTATCCACCGTGTCGCGCAAGGCGGCGATCTCCGAATTCCAGGAGGCGTCGCCCCCATGCGCCATGAGCAGGATTCCGTAAGACGGCGTCACGGCCGCGAAAACGGGGGCGGCGAGCAAAAGGCCCAAGATGAGCATCAGTTTTTTCATGAATGTTTTAGACTCCTCTCCTGACCGGAAGACAACGAGCTCGCCCAGGCGTTGAACTCGGTCGTCTTGGCCTCGACGACGCGCAGCGCTGCGGCCATCGCCTCCGCGCGCGACGCCATGGTCTTGGCCACGATGGCCTCGAGATCTTCCAGGCGGTACAGATAGACTCCGTCGATCTGATGGACCGACTCCTCGATGTCGCGCGGCATGGCGATGTCGACGAGCAGAAGAGAGCGGCCCCCGCGGCGCCGGGCCGCGGTCTCCACGACGGCGCGCGTGACGACCACGCTCGGCGCGCCGGTGGAGGCGATGACGACGTCGACGCGCTCGAGCTCGGCCGGAAAATCCTCCCAGCGGACGGCCTCCCCCTGATAGCGCGCGGCCAACTGATAGGCGCGCTCCCAGGTGCGGTTGGCCACGACGAGCTTGCTCACGCCGCGCGCCGCGAGGTGCTCGGCGGCGAGCTCGGCCATCGCGCCGGCGCCTAGGATCAACGCGCTCTTGCCTTCCAGACGGCCGAAGATACTTTCGGCGAGCTGTACGGCGACGGAGGGAACCGACGCGGCGCCGGCGGAGATCGCGGTCTCGGTGCGCACCTTCTTGCCCACGAACAGCGCGCGCTGAAACAGGACGTTGAGGCGCTTGCCGGTCATGCCCGCTGCTTTGGCGGCCTCGTAAGCGGTCTTCACCTGCCCCAGGATCTCGGTCTCGCCGACCACCAGGGAATCCAGGCCCGCGGCCACGGAGAACAGGTGGCTGACCGCGGCCGCGTCCTCGCGGATTTCCGCCTCCGCGTCGAGCGGAGCGGCGGCCAATTCCTCCAAAACGGCCAGGAGCGAAGCCGCGGACGGCGCCGCCGACGGCGTGCCCGCCGCGTAGAGCTCGAAGCGGTTGCAGGTGGACAAGGCCGTCGCTTCCGGGAAGCCGCGGGCCTTGAGCTCGGAGAGGACGCGCTCGATGGGAACCGCGGCAAGGGCCTCGCGCGCGGCGCAGGCGCGGGAACGGTGGTTCCAAGACAAGGAGAGAAGCTTCATTTCCCCCCCAAAAAACCGTGGCGTCCCGAGGACATCTCCGCGCCGAAAAAGGTCGCCAGCATGCAGGTGAACGCGAGCATGGACACGTAAACGGGCATGCGGCCCCGGCGGCCGGCGGCGTAGCGCAACCACAGGAACTCCGCGTAGAAAAGCGCGGTGATCAGGGCCATGGTCTCTTTCGGAGCCCAGGACCAGGCGCGCCCCCATGCCTCATACGCCCACATCGCTCCCATGGCCAGCCCCAGAACCAGCACCGGCAAGGCGATCGCGATGATCTTGCCGTTCAAGGCGTCGAGCTCGTCGAGGGACGGCAGGCGGTAGCATAGCGCGCTCGGCTTGCGCGACTTGATCTGCCGCTCTTGAATGAGAAGGGCCACGCCCACGCCGAAGGCGTTGGCGAAAGCGGCATAGGCGCTCATAAGCACCATCGGATGAAAGTTGAGCCAGTAGCTGCGCAGCTCGGAGCTCAGGGGACTCAAGGCCGGGTCCGCCTTGAGCAAGGCCAGTCCCAAAAACAGCGCGGCCGGCGGCAGGACGAAGGCGCCGAGTATGCCCAGGCGCTTGCGCGCCTCGATGACGAAGAAGGCGGCCGTCAACGCCAAGGAGAGAAAAGACAGCGCCCCAAAAAAAGAATTGACGGGCAGGAACCAGCGGTTCTCAGGATACTCCCAAAACAGGATGAGGCGCGCGATGAAAGCCAGCGAGTGCGCGCCCAATCCCGCGCCCATGAGCATGAACATCGCGCGGCTGGCGCGCGCGTTTTTCGTCAACAGATAGGCGAAAGCCGCGGCGCTGGCCGCGGCATAAAGGAGGCAAGCCCCCCACGACAAAAGCAGCTGGGCCGTCATGACGCGGCTATTCTAGCAACTTTCAGCGGCCGACGAGGCGCCGCGCGGCGAGCGCCAAGCGCCGGGAGATCCTCACGATCGGATCGAGCACGGCATTGGCCGCCGCGGGCAGGAAGATCTGGCTTAAAACGATCGACGTCGTCGCGATCGCGATCACCGAGTTCACCATCCAAAGCACGTCGCCCAAGGCGAAGGCCGCCATCAAGCTGATGAGGCTGCCAAGTGCCACCATTCCCGGCATCAACGGATTGGCGCCGTCGGGAACGCGCTTGGAAGATTGCCACAAGTCGTAGTTCATGCGGATCTGCGGAACGTTCAAGGCATAGAGCAGCGCCACGGCCGAGGCGAACGCGGCCCAGCCCAGACCCACGCTCGCCGCCGGCCAAAAGAAAAGGGCCGCGACCGTCAGCGCGGCGGCGGCGGCGACGGAGGCGCCGACGACCAGCGCGGTCTTCTTCCAATTGCCGGGCCGTGGGCTGCTGCGATTGACCTGCCAGGCCAGGACGGCGCTTTCCACGACGCCCGCGATATTGGAAAGGATCCAAAGCGGGCTAGAGTGCTTGATCAGCGAGGTCGCCGTCAAGAACGCCGCCGCGCCAAACCAGATCAGGTAGCTGCTTAGGGATTGGTCCTTAGTGGCCTGAGAGCCGAGACTGATGTTCGTGATGATCTGCGGGATGCCGATCGCGGTGAGGATCAAGCCGCCCACGGTGCCGGCGATCGTCGCGTTGACGACGAGCCAGGGCAATGCCAGAACAGCGGCCGCGCCGGCCAGGGCGGCGGCGAGGATTTTGACGCTGGGCCGGCTGAGAAAACCGGAAGAGGGATTTTCCCGAGCCGCGATGGGCGCGGAGCGGCCGGCTCGCGAGGAGACGCTCGCATTGATCGCTTTAAAAACTCTCAGGCTGCCGCGAGACCCGCGAACACCTAGGCGGCGCACGTTGGGAGCAAGTGTGTCGCCGGGCTTGTCGCCGACGCTGATGGCGCGCGATTTCGGAAAGGGCATCGCCATCGAGGCATCGCCGCCCATGAGCTCGCCCTTGTTCATGTGGAACTCATCGCCCAAAAACAGCAGATTCTCGGGCGTGAGCGGATAGCCTTTCGCCTTGAGGATGGCGTATACCATGCGCGAGGCATCGGACTTCTTGAACTTGCTGAAGTAGACCCAGTTCCTGTTCGAGAGGACGGGATAGAGGATGTCGTTTTCCTTAAACCGTTGCTGAAGAAGGACCCCGAAGGCCTTGGCCCTAGCCTCGTCGACGAGCTTGAAGATCAGATTGATCTGGTTGGGGCTGCTGGCCGAGAGAGTCAGCTCGCTCTTGGCTATGCCCAGTTCGGCCAGCGTCTTATCGACGACGGACAGGATGTGTTCCTTCTCTCCCAGGTCCCATAGGGTGTGAATGTAAGGAACAGGCTTGCCCTTCGCGTCGAAGAGGACGATCTCTCCTCCCAAACTGCCGGCGAAAAACAGATTGCCGCGCAAGGCTGGGTCGAAGCGGGAGATGAGGGTCTTGTACAGCTCATAAGAGACGAGCCCCTTCGAATCGGGCTTGACCATCTCCGGGGGCTGGTACTTGAAATTGCGCGCGGAGGCGATGACGACCGGCAGTCCCGCCTTCAGGGTTTTCTCGATCTCCAGGATCAGCTCCTGTGAGGTCGGCCCGCTGATGCCGTCGCCGCCGCGGTCGGTCAGGGTGCTGTCGTAGTCTGTGATGATCGCCGCGGGCGGATGGTCCTTGAGCTCCGCGAGAATCTCATCGGCCGAGGCGACCGGCACGCGCAGCGCCGCCTCGCGCATCTTGTCGCGCAGCGCTGCGTAGTCCACACCCATCGCCAGGGCGATGTCGCGCAACATGGCGGGCTTGCCCTGCGCGTGAAGCTCCTTAGAGCGGCGCGCGACCTCGGCCTCGAAATCGTCCGCGATCGGCCGCGCCGCGCCGGGAAGCGGCAGGGGCTCCAGTCGTTCCACGATCGTGTCGAAATGGAGCTTGTCCGAATGCGCGGCGAGATCGTCGATAGTGAGGCCGGCGATAGGGGTCCCCTTGTCGGCGGCGAGCTTCGCGACCGAGCGCACGAGGATCGCGGCCTCCTGCATGGAATCCGCGAGGCCTTGGTGCGCCTCGAAGTTCCCCAGTCCGAACTCTTGGATCAAGGCCTGGACGCTGTAGCTCTTCAAGCCAGGGAACAGCGAGCGGGCGATGTCCTTGGTGTCGATGATGAGCTGGGGCATAACGGGCAGGCCCAGGGCCTTCATCTGATAGCCGAGAAAGCCGGCGTCAAACGGCGCGTTGTGGGCGACGAGGACCACGTC
>JAYVZL010000231.1:0-4377 GCA_043783505.1 Elusimicrobiota bacterium | reverse complement strand
CGCGAGCTCGCCGCGCGGGCCGAGCGCGGAGGCGCGGTCGAGCGTGAGGACCGCCTTCGGCGCTCCCTCGTAAACGTAGGCCGACGCGCCGCGCTCCGTCGCGTCGAGGTCTCCGACCATGAGCTGGGCCAGCTCGTCGGTGGAGGTCGCGGAGATCCGGCGCGTGCCCACGGTCTTGCCGCGGCGCATGACGGTGGCTTCGTCGCACAGCGCCATGACTTCCTTGAGCTTGTGGCTGATGAAGACGATAGTCGCGCCCGCGTCGCGCAGGCGGCGCAGGGTGACGAACAGCTCGTCGGCTTCCTGGGGGGTGAGGACGGCGGTGGGTTCGTCGAGAATGAGTATCTTGGCGCCGCGGTAGAGAATTTTAACGATCTCGACTCTTTGCTGTTCGCCGACGGAGAGGCTCTCGACGATCTGATCGGGGTCCACCTTGAGGCCGTACTCCTTTGATAGGCGGGCCACGTCGGCGCGCGCCTTTTCGATATCCCACACGCCGGCGAGCCCCTTCGCGCCTGATGCGGAAGGTTCGGATCCGAGCACGACGTTTTCGGCGACGGAAAGGGGAAGAACCAGCATGAAGTGCTGGTGGACCATGCCGATGCCCGCGGCGATAGCGTCCTGCGGGCCGGAAAACTTATTTTCACGGCCCTCGATCTCCACGACCCCTTCGTCCGGACGCACCATCCCGTAGAGGATTTTCATCAAGGTCGATTTGCCCGCGCCGTTTTCTCCGAGGAGAGCGTGGATGGAGCCCGCGGCTACCGTCAGCGTCACGCCGTCGTTGGCGGTCACGCGCGGGTAGCGCTTGACGATTCCCGACAGGCGGACCGCGTCGGCCATCTTACTTGAAGGGGACTTTGATCTTGCCGGCGATGATGAGCTTGCGCGCCTCTTCGGCTTTGGCGCGCGCGGCGGCGGAGATGAGGGCTTTGTTATTGGCGTCGTAGACGTAATCCACGCCTTTTTCCTTCAAGCCCAGCTCCAGCATCCCTTTAAGAGGCTTGCCGTCCCGAGCCGCCTTGATCGTGCGAAACACGGCCTCGTCGACCTGCTTGGTGACGGAGGTGAGAACGAAGCCCGGCGCGTCGTGATATTGGTCGCTGTCTACGCCGATGGCGAGGATTTTCTTGTCGCGCGCGGCCTCGAAGACGCCGAGGCCCGTGGAGCCCGAGGCGTGGTAGACCACGTCCGCGCCCTGGCCGATCTGCGAGAGCGCCAGCTCCTTGCCCTTCGAGGGGTCCTTGAACGCTTCCGGGGTCACTCCCGCGTAAGCGGAGAGCACCTTCACCGACGGATCGGCCCACGCCGCGCCGGCTTTGTAGCCGGCTTCGAATTTGTGGATGAGGGGGACGTCCATGCCGCCGATAAATCCGATGACCTTGGTCTTCGAGGTCAGCGCGGCCACCACGCCGCCGAGGAAGGACGCTTCCTGCTCGCGAAACTTGAGGGCGACGACGTTGGCGGGCATGGGCTTGTTGGGGTTGATCGCGTAATCGACGCCGGCGAAGGGTTTCTTCGGGAAAGCGGCGGCCACGCGGTTGACGTCGTCGGTGAAGATGAAGCCGATGCCGATGACCAAGTCGAAGGGTCCGCTGGCGAACTGGCGCAGGGCGTTCTCGCGATCGGCGGCCTCGGAGGGCTCGATGTACTCGTACTCGATGCCGAGCTCCTTTTTGGCGCGCTCCAGGCCGCGGAAGGCGGAGTCGTTGAAGGATTTGTCGCCGCGGCCGCCGACGTCGAAGACCAGGCCGACTTTCGTGGCCGAGGCGGGCAAGGACAGAGCCGCGATGATCGCGGCGGACATCAAGACTCGAGTGACGCGCATGAGGAACAACCCCCTATAGAGGAAAGAACGCTCTATTGTCGCCGATTTCGACCATCTCGGTCAACGTGCTCATGGAACATTTTTGGGGTGTCGATCGTATGATGGAGAGACGTATTTGGAGGTATTGACATATGTACTTAATGGTGTACACTAATGAAATGGCGAAAAACATCTCAATTAAAGACTTAAGACCCACCCTGCCCAAGGTCATGGATTTGGTGGAGAACCAGATGGAGCGTTTCGTCGTCACCAAGCACGGCAGGCCTGTCGGCGTCATATTGAGCACGCAGGACTATGAGGGTTTGATTGAGACGATCGACATCCTTGAGGACAAAAAATTAGGGAAGCGTCTGGAACGCGCCGATGCCGACGTGAAGGCCGGCCGTATGACCAGTCTAGAAGACATCCATCGGTCGCTCGGCCTTGCATAAAATCGAGCTGTCGCCGAAGGCGGAGGCCGTTTACCGGCGCCTATTCGAACGCGATCGCTTTCTTTTCGATCGAATGAGGGCGGCGCTCGGCGCGATAGCCGGGGCGCCTCTGGAAGGCAAGCCGCTCAAGGGATCGTTGCGTGGGATGCGGTCCTGGCGCGTCGGCCAGTACCGGATCATTTACCGTGTCGAGGACAAGCGCCTGGTCGTCCTGATCCTCGATATGGGCCATTGCGGCGATATCTACCGTTAAGCGCGCATGATTTCGTAGTATGGCGGCCATGCCCGCCAACGCCAAGCGCAACGCGATCGCCGCGGTTCTTCTCGCCGCGCTGGGCTATTTCGTCGACATTTACGACTTGATCCTGTTCAGCATCGTTCGGGTGGCCAGCCTCAAGGACATCGGCGTCGCTTCCGATCAGCTGCTCGACACGGGTCTTTTCCTGATCAACATGCAGATGGTCGGGATGCTGGTCGGCGGCCTGTTGTGGGGGATTTTGGGCGACAAGAAGGGGCGGCTGTCGGTGCTGTTCGGCTCGATCGCGGTCTACTCGTTGGCCAATATCGCCAACGGCTTCGTTGCCTCCGTGCCCGTCTACGCGGCCCTGCGCTTCGTCGCGGGCATCGGTTTGGCGGGAGAGCTGGGCGCGGGAATCACTTTGGTCTGCGAGTTGATGTCCAAGGAGACGCGCGGTTACGGCACGATGGTGGTGGCGGGGGTGGGCATCGTCGGCGGGGTCGCGGCCGGGCTGGTGGGCGATCTTTTCGGATGGCGCAACGCGTACTTCATAGGCGGAGCGATGGGGCTGGCGCTACTGACGCTGCGCGTGGGCGTCTATGAGTCTGGGATCTTCGACAAGGTCAAGAATTCGACCGTCAAGCGAGGCGATTTTTTCATGCTGTTTTCCTCAAGCGACAGCGTGCGCAAGTACGTCTCCTGCATCCTGCTCGGCGTGCCGGTCTGGTTCGTTATCGGCATCTTGGCCACCTTTGCGCCCGAGTTCGGCAAGGCGCTGGGGATGCCCGTCCTGCCCACCGGCTCGCGGGCGGTGATGTGGCTTTATGGCGGCTGCGCTCTGGGCGATTTCGCGAGCGGGGGGCTCAGCCAGCTGCTTCGCAGCCGCCGCAAGGCCGCGCTGGTCTTCGTGCTCGCCACCGCGGCGTCGTGCGCCGTCTACTTGAGCATGCGCGGCGCGTCTCTCAGCGTGTTCTACGCGGTCTGCTGCGTGATGGGATTTTTCTCGGGCTACTGGGCGATCTTCGTGACCATCGCCTCGGAGCAGTTCGGCACGAACATCCGCGCGACGGCGACCACGACGGTGCCGAACTTCGTGCGCGGCTCGCTGGTGGCCGTGTCCGCTCTTTTTCAGGCCTTAAAGCCGGGAGCCGGCATTCTGGGAGCGGCGGGGATCGTGGGCGCTTCGGTTTTCACCTTGGCTCTAGTCGCGTTGGTCAATTTGCGCGAGACTTTCGGCAAAGATCTCGATTATCTCGAGCCTCATATCTAAAGGAAGCCGGGGATGCTGCGCGTCGTCTTGATCGATCCGGAGATACCGTGGAACACGGGAAACATAGGCCGCACCTGCCTAGCCGCGGGGGCTGAGCTGCACTTGGTCGGGCGGCTGGGCTTTGACCTCTCCGAGCGGCGCCTGCGCCGCGCCGGGCTCGACTACTGGGAAAAGCTGACGTTGCGCCGGCATGAGACGATCGAGGATTTCTTGGCTGTCGCTCCGGACGACGGGGTGCTGGCCTTCAGCGCCGAGGGGGAACGGGAGCACTGGGACGCGCCGTATCGCGCGGACTCGTGGCTGGTGTTCGGCTCGGAATCGCGAGGCCTGCCCGAGACTTTGCGTGCGCGCTGGCGCGCGCGGACGTACCGCGTTCCGATGCGGCCCGATGCGCGTTCGCTCAATTTGTCGAGCGCGGCGGCCGTCGTTCTCTATGAGGCGCGGCGCGTGCTGCGCTTTCCCGCAGACCAATAGGCCCGAAGCGGCGTGGGCCCTATCCCTGTCTCTTTATGGGCCCTAAGTCCCTATTGATCTAGATCAATACCCTTTACAATCTTATTAGTCGTCATAGAGGTCTAAAGCAGGGGAGCCGAACATGATCACCGAGAAG
>JAYVZL010000230.1:0-4394 GCA_043783505.1 Elusimicrobiota bacterium | reverse complement strand
CCTTCCGCCCGAGTGGCGCAGGTTGACGCGCCCGGAGCGCATGACCTGGCTCGCGCGCAAGAAGATCATGCGTCGCGACATGAACTTCGTCGAGGCTTGGGAGTGGTGGCGCGCGCGCCGCGTTGCGCTGATCGTCAAGGAGCTCAAGGAGCGCCTGGGCGGCAAGCCGATGTGGGCCTTCACGCTGACGTGGGACAAGGGCTGGCATCATGGCCAGGACCCGGTGATGATGAACGACGCCGGCGTGGACATCGATGCGTTGATGTTCTACGAGGCCGATAAGCCGCAGTACGCGGAAATGATGAAGAGCTGGAATCGATACATTCGTCGCGGCGATGTCCAGGTCTTGCCTGGAAACATCTTGGATTGGGGCCTGCATCAGAAAGATCCCGCCGGTCCCGAGGAGTTCGGCCGCCGCATGCGGGTCGCGGTGAGCGGGGTTTACGGCGACGGGCCCGCTCGCGGCGTGTTCTACCATGACCTGGCGCGCTTGCTGTGGGGCCGGCTCGGGTCTTGGGGCACCAGCGGCTGGGCCGACGAGGTCCGCGCGATCTCGCGATTCGTCAAAAACATTCCGGATTCGGAGAAGAAAAAATGACTCTTGTCCCCCTGCTTTTGGCGCTGTCTTTATCGGCGCCTACCGCCGTCCCGGCATCCGCCTGCAAGCCGCAGATCGCCGCCAAAAAAACGGCGCTGACCTTTCCTAACGGCAAAAAAATATCGGTCGACGTCGTCGACACGCCTGCCACCCGCGAGATCGGCTTGATGTGCGTCACCAAGATGCCGAAGAACTACGGCATGCTCTTCGCTTTCTCGCAGGAAATGGCGCTCAACTTCTGGATGAAGAACACGCTCGTGCCGCTCGATATTTTATGGATCGGCGCGGATAAGAAGATCACCATCATCCACGAGCGCATGAAGGCCTCGCGCGTCGACACTCCCGAGGATCAGATCGCGGTCGCCGGCGGCCGCGGCCAGTACGTGCTCGAGCTGGCGTCCGGCGAAGCGAAGCGCCGCGGCTTGAAGGCCGGCGATCAGCTTAATTTCGAGGCCGCGATTCCGGAAAAATAGCGTCTTAACAGGCGAGCCATCTGGACCCAGTAGCTGTTAGGCAGCGGCCAGAACGTGATGCTGATTGATGGGAATAATACGAGCCTTCTGCCAGCCCTTCGAGTCATGCGAGGCGTGCCAGAGGTCGTAGTTCTTCTGGAGGTTAATCCAGAGCTCCGGGGTGGTGCCGAAAGCCCGGGCTAGCCTCAGCGCCATATCCGCAGTGACATCTCCGCGCTCATTAACAATCTTGGAGACGGTCTTGCGGGAAACCCCAAGCGCCTCTGCGGCCTGAGAAATGGCCAGAGAGAGGGGCTCCAGATAATGACGCTTGAGAATCCCGCCAGGGTGCGTCGGCGGCCGCTTTCTAGAGATCATTTTGTGGTGCCTCCTTAATGATAGTCCACATAGTCAACCACGTGTGCGTCCCCGTTCTCGAAACGAAAAATAATACGCCAGTTGCCTGAGACTTTGATTGCCCAGTGCCCTTTGAGATCCCCTTTCAGCGGGTGCAGGCCAGAGCCAGGATAATCCATATCGCCCACGACTGCCGCTGCATCCAGACGGTCCAGGAGGTCTTCAAGCTTTTCAGCATGCTGGGGCTGGATTCCTTTTTTTGTTCCGTCGTTGAACAGCTTTTCCAGCCCCTTATGCCGGAAGCTTTTGATCACCCGCACAGTGTAACCCATAAGGTTACATTTGTCAAGTGCTAAATTGACGTTCTAACGCCGACTTGGTGATCAGATCGCCGTCGCCGGCGGCCGCGGCCAGTACATGCTCGAGTTGGCGTCGGGAGAGGCGAAGTGCCGCGGCCTAAAGGCCGGTGATCAATTCAAGTTCGTGGCTGCGATCCCGGAAAATAGCCCTCACGGCGCTGTCGGGTAGGTGACTGTTTTGTGTCCTTTCGGTCAGTGGGCCTGACTTTCGTGGCGGCAGCCTGATATCCTCAGCGTGCTGCCCCTCCGGGGCGGCAGGGAGGAATCATGAAAGGCACGAAGCTGAAAGATGTGCCTGCGGAAGTTCGCAGGGAGCAGGAGCAGTTTAAGCGCTGGCGCGCCGGCAAGCGGGGGCGGGAAAGAATCCCGCCGGGACTATGGGAGGCCGCCACCAAGCTGTGCGAAACCTGTAGCATCCACCGAGTGTCGCGGTGGCTACGGTTGAACTCCATGGATCTTCACAAGCAGGCGAGTGGGCGGTCGACTCCGCGTTCTCGTCAGCCCAAACCGAGCTTCGTCGAGTGGAGCCTTCCCCCAAGAAGCCTCCCGGGGAGTTCGTCGGCGGAGTATGTTTTGGAGGTGCCGATCCAGGGGAATGTTCTGCAGCCGCGCGTTTGTGCTATATTGTAAGCGTACTAACTTACAGTATAGGAGGAAATACCATGACTCGCCTCAAGCAATCGCACATGCCGGCAATCCTTCGCGGTTCGCTTATCACCCTGCGCCGCAAATGTGGATCACATGCTTGCCGATGCCTCAAGGGTAATCTCCACGAGACGCCGGTTCTATCCTACAGCCTCAAGGGCTCCACCAAGATGCTCGCTCTCCGTTCGCAAGACGTAACGAAAGTGGCGGCGGCGCTCAAGCGATATCAGCATTCGCTGAGAACCTTAGATCAGCAAGCCCTTGTCGGCATCCAGGCGCTCAGGCAGCATATCCAAAAGGAAAGGGCCCGAAGCTTCAAGGCTCGGCGGTGAGAGTCTCTCGTGATGTTTGATCAGATGCCGCGCCGGCCACCATGAAGATCGATGTGTCGCGGCCGCCTACTCGACCCGTGCTCATCGAGCTCGTGAGAAAGGACACGACGATTGGACGGTTGCGGCGCATGCTGTTTGGTTCAAGCAGCGAGAAGATCGCCAAGGTCCTGGTGGCGGCGCAGGGGCAGACCCAGGGAACGGGGACGACAGAAGCGCATGAAGGCGGCGGCAAGGAAGGCCAAGCCCCCGAGGCGCCCGCCGCCCGGACACGGCCGCAATGGTCAGAATGCTTACTGGGGTGCAAAGACGGAGCGCGTCTCGCATCACAAGCTCAAACCGGGGGATCGCTGCCCGGCGTGCGGCAAGGGGAAGGTCTACGAACTGCGGTGCAATCTGTGCGCGAAGATATTCCCAGCGCGCCCACCCACGGGCGTAGGGACCGACAAGTACGACGTGAACGTGGCGAGCATGATCGGGCTTTTGAAATATGGCGGCGGGTTCCCTTGGAACCGCCTCGAAAAGCTGCAAAGTTCCGTGGGGATCCCGCTTCCATCCGCGACGCAGTGGGACATCGTGCGCGAAGCCGCCCGCAAGATTGAGCCGGTGTGCGAGGAACTACAACGGCAGGCAGCGCAGGGGGAAGTGCTCCACAACGACGACACGACAATGTAGATCCTGGAGAACTTCCCGTCCGAGTGCGCGCATATCCTCCGCGTCCTCGCCACGGTTTATAAGAACGACGCGATCGCCAAGAAACGCAAGATGACCGGTGCTGCGCGCTTGAGATTTCACCGAGACAAAAGCGGTCCGCCGATGAAAAAGGTCCACGCCTGGATGCGGGTGCAGATCGGCCAAAGGAAGGTTGAGCCCAACTCGGGACTGGGCGAGGCCATCGGCTACATGCTTAAGCACTGGGAAAAGTTGACGCTCTTCCTCAAACGTGCGGGCACTCCCCTGTACAACAACATCTGCGAGAGGGCGCTGAAGAAATCGATCCTCCATCGGAAGAACTCGCTCTTCTACAAGACGGACAACGGCGCGCGCGTGGGCGACGGCTACATGAGCCTGATCCACACCTGCGATCTCAACGGCGCGGATCCCTTTGACTATCTCACGCAGCTACAGAGGCACGCCAAAGAGGTCCGGGAGAAGCCGGAGCAGTGGATGCCCTGGAATTACCGCCAGACCATCGCCCGCGCGCCGCCATGCCGATGACGGACTTCCCGGTCTCGTCGAAGATATGCGCTTGCAGGAAGGATACCGGAGAAAGTGTATTTTATTCCTTCCATTTCGGCACAGGAATTGCGCCGGTCGTTCATTTACGATATTGGGTCAGAACTGCTCTGGCTTCGGGTGTGGCAATTTCCTGCAAAGCTTGGATCGCACCTTGCCGGATCTCGGCATTATTGTCGTGTTCGAGGGTGTGAGACAAACTTTGAACAGCCTGATGCATGCCGGAGGGTATTTTAGAGAGGGCCTTGGCTGCGTTCAACCGGACAAATCGGTCTTTATTTTGTACGGCTTGCAGGAGGGCAGGAATGGCCTGCTGATCAGGACCGATTTGGTACAGGGCATAGGCGGCCCATGATCGAACGTATCCATGGGGGTCGCTCAGCGACTTGGCGAGTGCCGGGACAGACTCTTTAGCGGC
>JAYVZL010000229.1:0-1568 GCA_043783505.1 Elusimicrobiota bacterium | reverse complement strand
GCCGCTCCGATTGCGGGGTTCCTAATGCCTGCGGCCGCGGCGAGACTGGCCGACGCCGACAGCTTCCTTAACATCGTCCATATCGATATCGAACTTCTTCCTCGATCGATAGGCGAGGTATCCCAGCCCCCCGATAATGGCCGCGGTGACGAGTTTGCCTACGCCGCCGTTGGCCACGCGCGCGATCATTCCGCCCGTTTTCAGGCGTTCCTTCAGCTCGATCATTTGCTTGCCCAACCACTTGAGGTCCATATCAGAGGCCTCAATGAGCGGGAATAATTCATCCTCTTCCTCGGTCATGTGGGCACGCACGCCCTCGGCGAGCTTGCTGAACTTGGCGTTGAAGCGCGGGCCGAAAGGCATGGTTTTGAGCTCAAGGATGAGAAAATTCACGACATGGTGTGCCTCTTTAGACCGCAGGACGATCTCTTCGGCCTCGGAGGACAATTCGCTGGCGACCGGATAAAGGATCTTCTTCTCGACTTGGTCATGGATGGCGATCAAGCGCATGAATTCGGTCGCGACCTGCTGTTTGCTTTCCTCGTCGCCGCTCTCGAATTTAGAGAACAGGGCGCGGAAGCGTTCGTGGTCCTCCTTCAACAGCTCGACGATGGTATTCTTTTTTAAGAGTCCGATGGTCATAGAAACCTCCCTCGCGTTAGATAGCGTTAGGGGATTCTAGCTTCGCAGCCCCGGCGCGCCAACATCACCGCGGCAACGATCCTGTCTCGAGATAGTGACACGAATCGTCCCGGCTGCCGGCTTACCTAGGCCGGCGGATCTCAAAGACGACGGTCGGGTCGGGCGAGCCGTCGGGCTTTTGGCGCTCCAGGCGACCGACGAGCTTGGCTCCAATCTTCTCCATGGCTTTGCGCGAGCGGAGATTCATCGCGCCAACGTGGAAAAGCGCGCGGCGGACGTAGATGAACGCGTGGTCGAGCATCACGAATTTCAGCTCGCGGTTGTAATCCCCGCCCCAGTAGTCGCGGGTGAGGAAGGTAAATCCGATACAGACGGAGTCTTTTCCCTCGACATCGTAGTAGCGCGAGGTGCCGATGATCTTCTGTTTATCGAGGATGACCAGCGCACCGCGCGACTTAAGGGCTCGGTTGAAGAATTGCTCGAAGATCTTCCGCTCATGCCTGTCGGGGGCCGGATGCTGCTCCCATATGAGCGGGTCCGAGGCGGCGGCGAAGAGCGCATCGAAGTCCGCGGCCTTCAGCGGGCGCAAGTGCAACCGCGGTCCATGGAGAACGGGCTGAAGCTCCATTAGCGCTTCCACCTCCCGTCAATGTTCTGGGCCAGAAGACTCACGCGGAATCAGCATAGCAGATCGCAGAAACGATCTCCGGTTCCAGGCGATCTCCATTCGTCCTCGGATGCGGGCCAACGTCACGCGACGTTGGGCAAGCATATACTTGCTGACCCATGAACCCTCTCTTGGAATGGCAGAGTTTTTACGTACTTGTTGGATCAGCCGTCGGCGCCCTATTGTTCGTGGTGATTCTCCTTTTTGTCTTCATTTGATTCCAAAGCTCGCGGACCGCATCGAGATCGAGGCGTTCTCG
>JAYVZL010000228.1:0-4442 GCA_043783505.1 Elusimicrobiota bacterium | reverse complement strand
CTTGAGCGCCGCCTCCCGGGCCAGTTCCAGGCACGGGAAGCGCTGGAAGTCGGGCTTGAAGAACTCGAGCTTCCCGATCGCGATCAGGTCGAGCGGCTCGACGACGCGAGTCGTGCGCGCCGGGAACGTCATCCCGTATTGGATGGGAAGCTTCATGTCCGGCAGGCCCATCTGCGCGAGGACGGAGCCGTCGGAGAATTCCACTCCAGAATGGAAGATCGATTGGGGGTGGATGACGATCTCCACTTGATCACGGCGCAGGCCGAAAAGATTCATGATCTCGATGAGTTCGAAGCCCTTGTTCATGAGTGTAGCGCAATCGACGGTGATCTTCTTGCCCATCTTCCACGTCGGGTGCTTGAGGGCCTGCTCGGGAGTGACCGTGGACAGGTCGCCTTTGTATTTGGCGAAAGCGCCTCCCGAGGCGGTGAGGATCACACGCCGGATCGTCTTGAGCGGCGCGGCCGCGCGCGGATCGGGATTGAGGCCCTGCACGCATTGGAATATAGCCGAGGGCTCGGAGTCCACGGGCACGATTCTTGCATTCCAGCGCTCGGCCTCGAGCATGAACTGCGCGCCGGCCATGACCATGGGCTCCTTGTTGGCCAGGGCCACGATCTTGCCGGCGCGGATCGCGGCCAAGAGGGGGGCAAAGCCCACGCCGCCGACGACGGAGGTCAGCACGACGTCGACGTCGGGATGCGAAGCCAAATCGCAGAGGCCTTCGACGCCGGGAGCCAAGTGCTTGGCGCGGCCGTTGAGGCTGAGCTTGAGGCTCGCCGAGGCCTTCGGGTCGAACATCGAGACGGCTTTGGCGCCGAACTCCTTGGCCTGCTCGGCTACGAGGGCGAAGTTCGAATGCGCCGACAAGCCGAACACCGACAGCGTCTCCGGCATCTCGCGGATGACGTTCAGCGCGTTGACGCCGATCGAGCCGGTGGAGCCGAGGATCGCTACTTTTTTCATCGCAGGCTCAGCGCGTAATAGACCGCGGGGGCGCAGAGGATGTATGAGTCGAACCGGTCGAGCACGCCGCCGTGCCCCGGAAGCAAAGTGCCGGAATCCTTGACGCCCGCGTCGCGCTTGACCATCGACTCGGCGAGGTCGGAGAGCTGTCCCATCGCCCCGATGACGACGCCGATGATCAGCGCCTGCACGGGCGTGACGGCCTCGGGCAGCACGAATTTCTGGAAGGCCAGGCACACCGCCAAAGAGGCGACAAAGCCCGCGCCCGCTCCCTCCCAAGTCTTCTTGGGAGACAGATTCGGGGCCAGTGCCCGCTTGCCGAAGCCTCGCCCGACGCTGTAGGCGGCGGTGTCCATGGCCCATACGGAGGCGAACGTGAGGAAAGCGAACGCCTCGCCGTGAGGCCGGATGTCCCGGATAAGGGCCAGATGCGCCGGGAGCCAGCCCGCGAACAGCGCGCCGAACAAGGTCAGCGCCACGCGATCGAGGGAGTGGGCCTTGGAGAACATCTCGACGAAGATCACGAGGACCGCTCCCGCGGCCAGAGTCGGCGCCAAAGGCCCGCCCAGCGCCACGCAGACGGCCAGCGCCGCGCCGAGCAGAACGGTGGAGAGGAATTGCACCGGGCGACCGCCGATGCGCAGCATCAGCGCGTACTCATAACAGCACAGCGCCGAGATGCCGGTGACCAAAAGACCGAAGGCCACGCCGCCGGCGTGGACCAAATACAGGAGAAGCGGAATCCCGACTAACCCTGTCAGGACGCGAGGCAGCAGCACGAGGTTATTTTACAAAATAGAAAAGCGCGGCACCGGCCATTAGCGGGAATGGGCGGCGTTAGCCGAGCGCGACGTCTCTTTGAAGGCCATATCGACGAGGGTGCGGGTCGCGCTGGACGCGTCCTGCATCAGAACCTGTATCAGGGTCCGGAATCGAAACAACGCCTCCGGCCGAGCCAGGACGGCCGCGTCGAACATCCTGCCGAAGGCTTCGGATTTGACGTAGGCTTCGGGATCGAGGGTCCTGAGATTCGGCTCCACGGGCAGGAACTCTTTTATATCCTCGATCGAGGCGGCCACCTGGGCGGTGGAGTCGCGCGCGGTCATCTGAGCCAGGTCTTCGGCATCCGTCGCCCCGAACACCGGACCCGCTTTGGCCGCCGAACGCCGGATGCGTCGGGCGATCTCCGCTCCCGCCTGTCCGGTGATCATCTCGGTGGCGCAGCGCTCGAAAGCGTAATGATAATAAGACATCAAACGGGTCATCAGTTTGCGGTTGAGGCGCAGCATGGACAAGGAAGGAATCTGCACGGTATGAACCGGCACCGTCACGTCTTGGACATAGTGTATCGACCAGGCCAGTAAGCGCGCTCCCCAATAGGGATGCCCCGAGCCGAAAGCGATGACGGCCTGCTGGTAGAAGAGCTGCGCGCGCCGCGGCGCCTCGCCCAGCGGTTTCGAGCTGTACGGAGGAAACGCCAATTTAAAAAAGCCGTTGACCAAATAGAAATGCCGAACCACCGTGCTGGTGCCCTTTGTTCTGCGTCCGCCTAAGGACGCGTAGTCGTCTTTCCAGAGTTCCGGGTAAAACTCGAAGATCTTGTCGTCAAAGCCCCAGTCCGGCTCGTCGGAGTAGCACGCCAGGATCGATCCCAAAGCGAGAGTCCCGCCTTGCGTCTCGCCCGCGACCAAGGGCAGCGCAACGGAGGGGTTGAGATGCAGGCGGCGCATAAAATTCTCTTTGGATTCGGCGAAGCCTCTGGCCCCCAAGTAAGCTTCCAGGGTTTCGAATGGAATCTGGGCGTCCATGCCCGGCACTGAAGCCAGGGCCACGCTCGTCATCAGATTATGGCTGTCCCAGGCGAAGGCGGCGGTGGCAAACGAAATGACCGCAGCGAAATGCAGGAGCATGCACGTATTATGGGGAAAGCGCGCATCCCAAAAGCTCCATGGACTGCCTCCAAGGCCAAGTCTTTAGCCCTATACGGGTCCTAGGACTCCGTATGATCTCCAAGTTCACCGGGGTTTAACGGCTGAACAACAGAGACACGAAGACACACCCGAGTGAATGTATCACATGTGCGACATTCACTCGTCCCGGCACTAGCGAAAGTATCACATCTGCTACATCTGATGTCTTGATCAATCTCTGGATAGGAGCTATCCTGGGTCCATGAACGTCTTGGTCGCGGCTGCCTCCCTGCTCCTGACGCCTTATCTCGCCGCGCAGGAAACACAGCCCGGCGGCAACACGATGAAAATATCGGACGTCATCCCGCTAACGTTCACGGAGCGATGCCTCGATGCCAAGCAAGCCGGCGACGTCAAAAAGAGCCTAGCGCGGTATTTTTTCAGCGTTGCCGGAACCGGCCTCGACGCGCTGGAGCGCCTGGATCCTGGACTCGTCTTGGATGTCTATCAAAAGGTGTCGGGAGTGCCGCTGACGATCGACTGCGATCCGAATTTAGGAACCCGCTACATCAGGAACAGCGTCTTATTCTGGGGCAAGCGCCGCATCAACATCCGGGAAGTGGGGGAATCCTTGCGCCGTCTGCGCAACGCGTCCGGATCCGACAAAAAGCAGATCGGACCGACTTGGAACTTCGAGATGGAAGGCGGGACGCAGGAGAACAAGAACCGCCTGTTTCACGAATTCCTGCATCATGCCGGCATCATGGGGTTGTCCGATCATAATGATCTGGCACCCGACAGCGAGACGATCAACCGCCGCCAGCTCGACCGGGCTTATTCCTGCGCCGCTCTCGCCTTTCCCAGCGAGCGAGTGTTCGTCGCCTGGGAGGCCGGCCGCCGCTACAGCATTACCGCCCAAGCCTGCCGCGCCTGCCTTCAAGGCGCGCGCGATGAGTGCGGCGAGTTTCCCGAGGGGCCCGGGGCCAACGTGAAGGTGCATCCGCCTAAAGCCGACGCGACCAAGGCCTTTAGACCAGATCTTTAATGCGTCGACGGTCAGGCCCGCATCTTATATGATGCGCCGCAATGTCCCGGATTTCACATCTCCGGAATGCATGGGGACAGTCACGGGATTGGGATGACCGGGCTTGTACAAAATAGCGTGGCTTCCGGTTTGGTGGTCGACTGAGAACCCAGCTTAACGCAATGCCCGATGACTTCTTTCGCGCGGTAGACCGGCAGCCTCGCCAAATCAGACCTGGAGAACACCTGGGAATCTTTGGCTTTAGCCAAGGACAAGGAGCGCTTATTCGCGACGTTCAGATAGCCTTCCAGGGCGTCGAGAAGATTTTTCTTGGCCTCTTTCGCCGTCTCACTCTCGGAAATGCAGCCGGACAGGCGGGAATATAGGCGGTAAAACCGCCTTCGGGCTGAGCTTCCAAGACCGCATTGATCTTCATATTCCCACACTCCTGTCCGGTTAAAGTTGAAGGGATAGCTGGGGGTCTTGACGTTTGAGGCGTGCGAGCCTGGAATCGTTGAGGCTGAGCAAATCAAAAAGTGAGG
>JAYVZL010000227.1:0-11007 GCA_043783505.1 Elusimicrobiota bacterium | reverse complement strand
CCGCAACCGTGGGCATTTTCCTCATTTTGAGAAGATGCCGGGCTTGATCGACGACGTCCTTGTCGGGGTGGAGCGTGAATTTTCTGATCAGGGCCTTGCGTTCGGCGCTGAGCTCGCCGATATTAGGGTAACGCGCGGCGATCAGCCTCAAAAAATTGTGCGCCTTGATGACGTCGCCGCGCTCCAGGGCGTCCCGCGCGAAGGCGTCCAAGTCCTCGTCTTTGACGGCGTTGAGGGCGCGCGTGGCGGCGAGCATGATGCGAGGCGCCGATTTTCCGGCGACTTTGGCCGCGGTCCAGGCTTCGCCGAACAGCCGTACGTTTTCCCATCCGACTTCAGAGCCATAGCTTTGGTGAAGGGTGCCGAGAATGCTCGCGTCGCTGGACTTGTCGTCGAAGCTCGAGCCGATGCGCCAGGAATTGAGCTCGTCGAAAAGAGTCCCGAACGAGCCGAGCACGGGGGAGATCGGCGGGGGACCGTCTATTTCGAACGGCAGGGCGTAGCCTTTGGACTTTCTCCAGGACTCTAAGCGGTCCGTGAAGCGCTGAAATCGCGCGTGGTTGAGTTCGTGGGCGGTAGGGCCGAGTTCGCTTCGACTCGGCATGACATAGGCCATTTCATCGGTCATTGGAGTGTAGGAGGCTACGGCTCCCTGATTGGATTCGGTAATGATCGCGATTCCAGTGGCGGCCAAGAAGCGCGCGACGCGGCTGAAGCGCGCGATAAGAACGGGGTCGGTGAGTTTCGAGGCCGCGGAAAAAATATGATTCAGGATGAAGAAGGCGGCGCCTCCGCCGATCTGCATATAACGGTCCCAGCGGCCGACGTTGAGCTTGCGCGTTTCGGCAAGAGTCTTCACGGCGGTCATTTCAGACGGGGTCAGCTTGGACGCGTCGATCACGTGACTTTCATGGCGAAGGGGAGAGATCATTCCCTTCACGATCCGCTCGGCGGCGCCATCGGGCTTCTTGCGGCTGTCTAAGAATGCCGAGGCGGCCACGCGCGTGTCGAAATCCTTAGAATCGACGAATTCGGCCCAAAACTCGAGACCCCGAGGGACGGTGTAGGTCGTCAGCTCGCCGCTTTTCGCGGAGGAGTGCGGATAGTGCGAGAGCGTGGCCTTGAATTGCTTCTTCAGGATCTTGGGAAGGGCCGTCTTGATCGTGGATCTGGGAGTGCGCTTGGTGGCGAGCTCGAACGTTTTCGGCCCAACGACGATCTGCGTGGCCATGAACCGGGAGTTCTCGAACATCGCGTCGAGCTCGGCGGCTTTCCGCGGGACGCCGGCGTCCGGCGAGGCGGTCGCGGCAAGCGGAGCATGCTTGCGGATGGAGGACGGCCCAGCTTTCGGGGTTGCCTCGGGGGCAATGGCGGCTACGGGCGCGAGGACGGCCGCCGGCATGCTCGACAATAGTGATGCGGTAAGCGGCTGCGCGATCGGCGGCGAGTTGTTGGGGTTTACGACGATGGACGGCGTGAGCGGCATGCCCGTGAGAGTCGCGCGCGTCAGGGTCTGGGCGGCCAAGGGGCTTGGGCCGGAGAGGAAGATCAGGGCCGGGAGGATCGAGGAGAGGCCCCTCGAGATCATTCTATTTCCGTGGCCACTTCTTTTCGGAGATTTTCTTGAGCTGCCTCTTCGCCGCGAGCGGGTCCTTCGTGTTCGCGCCCTTCTTGGGCGCTTTTTTGACCATCGCCAGGCCCGCGGCCGGCTGCAGACCTGCGAGGGCCTTGTTGTCGGCCACGGCGTCGCGCAGCGGCTGGGGCGCGACCGAGGAGGACAGAGGCTCGACGATCTTGAACGCGGAAATCTTGCCGGACGCGTCGCGGCTGACGCCGGTGATCTCGCTGGTTCCCCGCACGAATCCGCTTATGATGTGCGTCGTCAGGGGATCGGGGAGGGGTGAAAACGCGGCGGTCTTCGCGGCCGCGTTCAGCGCCGCCAGCGTCAGGATCATCGTCAGGAGTCCGGTTCTCATGGCCTTTCCTGCCCTCAGTATGGGGGGAAGGCCGCGGCGCTATCAGTGTCCTAGGACCCTGCCGGCTCTAGGTCTATTGGCCTATGGGCTATTCGCCGCTATTGCCGACGACGCGCGTGGGCCGGGGGTCGCGGGCGAAACCGGCAGTCCCATTGTCGGCGTTGGGGGTCTCGTGGGCGAAACGGGGGTCTTCATTGAGATTCTTCGTCTCTTCATTGATGAGTTCCGAGACTCGACATGTTTGCTTGAAGGTGCACAAGAAATCTTGATGGCTTTCGATGTGCACGATCGTGTTTCCGGGCGCATCGTATGCGACGGGTTTGCTGGGAGGGGCGTTCGGAGCGCGGCCGGCGTCGCCGGACATGGCCAGCATGATCTCGGTGAGATCTTTGCCTGCCTCCCGGCCGGGAGCTGTGTTAACCGGCGTGTTGTCTGCGAAACTCGCCGGTTTTGCCGCGGGAGCTTCAGGTGAAGTCTTCGCCGTTTGCCCCGGCGCTGGAGCCAGAGCGCAAGGGGCGTGCATGCAGTCCTTGCTCAACCACTGCCCGGGAACATCGTAGGCGCCCATCGTCTCGAATGGGCTGGCCTCATTGGGGAAGCTCTGCGCTCCGGCGACGGCGGTCCTCAGGGCGAGGGCGGCGGCAAGCGAAGAAATCTTGAGGTTCATAGTCACAGCATAGCCCCGAAGCGGACGTCTCGCCATAGGACTTAGGGCCTAGATGTCTATAGGTCTAAAGACCTGTATGGATTGCCGCCTTCAGGACGGTTGACCTTTGACCGCGCTTATCCTAATATGCCGCCCATGATAAGATTCGGAACTTCCGGTTGGCGCGGCGTCGTGTCGGACGATTTTACCTTCCAGAACGTCCGGAAGGTGGCGCACGGCGTCTCGGGCTGCGTGAAGGAAAGCCCCGAGATCGGCTACAACAGCGACGAGTACCGCCAGTTCCTAGACGGGGCGGCGCCTAGCCGCGTGCCCACGGTCATCGTCGGCTACGACACCCGCTTCCAATCCGAGGATTTCGCCCATGAAGTGGCGGCCGTGTTCGCCAGCGACGGCATCCGGACCTTGCTGTCTTCGGCCGACCTGCCCACGCCGGCGGTGGCCTGGGCCGTGCTCGCGCACAAGGCGGTCGGCGGGGTGATGATCACCGCCTCCCACAACCCCGGCCAGTACAACGGCTTTAAGTGGATGCCCTACTGGGGCGGCTCGGCGTCTCCGGCCATCACCGACGACCTGGAGCGCCGCGTTGAATTGCTCGGCGACCACGCGGTCAAGGCCATGACCGATGAACGCTCGGCCAAGGAGTCGTGGACCGAGACGATCGATTTCCGCGAGTCCTACTTCGACCAGCTCGAGAGCCTGCTCGACGTCAAGACCATCAAGAAGGCCAAGCTCAAGGTGGCTATCGACGCGATGCACGGTTCGGCCCGGTTGTATCTGCGCTCGTTCCTCGAGGAGCGCCTAGGCGTGGAAGTCTCCGCGCGCCACGAGGATCGCGACGTTCTTTTCGGAGGGATCTCTCCCGAGCCCACGCCGGAGTCAATGGCGGGGCTCTCCGAGGAGGTCAAGAAGGGGCACTTCTCCTTGGGCTTGGCCTGCGATGGCGACGGCGACCGCTTCGGCATACTCGACTCCGATGGGACCTGGATCGCGCCCAACGAGATCGTGGCCCTGACCTACGAGCACCTCGTCGTCAACCGCGGTCTCAAGGGCAAGGCCGCCCGATCGGTGATGACGTCGCACTTTGTCGACGCCGTGGCCAAGTCCCACGGCTCGGAGACGCGCGAGACGCCCGTCGGCTTCAAGTATCTGGGCGAGCTACTGCGCTCCGGTCCGTTTCTCATGGCGGGCGAGGAGTCGGGCGGGCTCTCCATCCGAGGCCACGTCCCGGAGAAGGACGGAATACTCGCCTGCGTGCTGATGCTCGAGCTCGTCGCCTACGAGCGCAAGCCCCTGGCCGCCGTGCGCGACCGCCTCTTCAAGAAGCTCGGCGAGTTCCACGGCGTTCGGCTGAACTGCAAGATGGAGCGCCTGCGCGACATCATCGAGCTCGAGGAACGGCTGAAGGTCAAACCGCCGCTGGAGCTGGCCGGGACCTCGGTGTGGCGCATCGACCAGTCCGACGGATTTAAGTTCATCCTGCGCGACGGCTCGTGGCTCGGCCTGCGCAGCTCCGGCACCGAGCCGGTGTTCCGCGTCTACGCCGAGGCGCACACGCCCAAGCGTCTGCAGGACATGGTGGACGCCGGCAACAAGATGCTCAAGGGCAAATTCTGACATGGCCAAGATCGAATCCGTCCGCGCGCAGGAGATCCTCGATAGCCGGGGCTTTCCGACCGTCGCCGCGGAGGTGACGCTCGAGGGCGGCGCCGTGGGCGGGGCCGCGGTGCCCAGCGGAGCCTCGACTGGCGAGCATGAGGCCGTGGAGCTGCGCGACGGAGATAAGGCTCGCTTCTTGGGCAAGGGCGTGCTCAAGGCGGTCGCCAACGCCAACGGCGAGATCGCCAAGGCCGTGAAGGGCCTGGACGCCGCCGCTCAGTCCGAGCTCGACGCCAAGATGATCGCGCTCGACGGCACGCCGAACAAGGGCCGTCTCGGCGCCAACGCGATCTTGGCCGTGTCCATGGCCGCCGCGCGGGCCCAGGCCGCGTCGTTAAAACAGCCGCTGTACGCGTGGCTTAGGCAGGCGTACGACATCAAGAGCGACTCCTGGCTTCTGCCCGCGCCGATGTTCAACGTGGTCAACGGCGGCAAGCACGCCGACAGCGGCCTCGACGTCCAAGAGTTCATGGTCGTGCCGACGGAAGCTCCCTCGTTCCACGAGGCCCTGCGCGCCGGCGCCGAAATCTATCAAGTCCTCAAGAAGAACCTCGCCGCGATGAAGATGACCGTCGCCGTCGGCGACGAGGGCGGCTTCGCGCCCAAGCTCAAGACCCACGTCGAGGTTCTCGAGGTCCTGTCTGCGGCCATCGCCGAGGCGGGCTACAAGGGCAAGGCGCGTCTGGCCCTTGATTGCGCCGCCAGCGAATATTATAAAGGCGGGATGTACTCGCTTGAGGGCAATCTCCTGTCATCTGTCGCGATCACCGACGTTTACGCGGGTTGGGCGTCGAGGTACGGCATCGTCTCCATCGAAGATCCCCTGGCCGAGGACGATTGGGTGGGCTGGCAGGCGATCACCGCCAAGCTCGGCGACCGCCTGCGCACGATCGGCGACGACTTGTTCGTCACCAACCCCGAGCGCCTGGCGCGCGGTATAAAGGAAAAATCCGCTAACGCCATCCTCATCAAGCTCAACCAGATCGGCACGCTCACCGAGACGGTGAAGGCCGTGACCGACGCCCAGAAGGCCGGCTTCTCCACGGTGATCTCTCACCGCTCGGGGGAGACCGAAGACGCATTCATCGCGGACCTGGCCGTGGCCCTCAACGCGGGTGCGATCAAGACCGGCGCGCCCTGCCGTTCCGAGCGCCTGGCCAAGTACAACCGTCTTCTCCAGATCGAAGCCGCGCTCGGGACCATGGCCTCCTACGCCGGCGGCCGCGCCTTCGCCTCTCCGGCCGGGGCGCGATGAAGGGCCGCGCCCGGCGCGCGGCCGAGTTCACCCGGAAGAACTGGGGACGGATGCTGACAGGTACGGGCCTCTTCTTGATCTTCTTCGGCAACGGAGGCTTTCGATCCTTGGCGCGCAACTGGCTGGAGCTGCGCCGCCTCAACGCGGAGATCGTCGCTCTTGATGATGAGGAGAAGGATCTCGACGGCAAGCTCAAGTCCCTGCGCTCCGGAGACGGCCCCATCGAGCGCATGGCGCGCCGCGAGCTGGGCTACATCAAGAAAGGCGAGATCGAGTACCGCTTCCCGCCGCCCGAGAAGAAGTAGTGCGGCCGGTCCTGTTCGAGTTCGCCGGTCTGCGCGTGTTCGGCTATGGCGCGGCCATCGCGGTCGGCGGGATGATCGCCGCGCGCATCCTGTGGTTACGGCGGTCTAAGGCGGGGTTGTCCGACGACCTGTTTTGGGCTTTTCTCAACGGCCTGCTGATCGCGGGCTTTGCGGGCGGGCATCTGCTCTATCTCCTCGAATACGCGCGGCCGGGGACGGAGGCGTTTAGGCGCGCGGTCTTCTCGCTGTCCGGGGGCTATTCCGTTTTTGGAGGCTTCATCGCGGTCATCGCCTTCGTCGCGGTGTTCGCGCGCTGGAAGAAGATCTCTTTTTTGCGCCTGGCCGACAACGTTTTCTGGTGCGCGGCGTTCTGGCACGTTTGGGGGCGCTTGGGCTGCTTTCTGGCGGGCTGCTGCTACGGCACGCCCACGGATTTCCCCTTGGCGGTGACTTTCCGCGACGCGCGCGCGCTGATGCCCTCTGGCCTGCTTGGCGTGCCTCTGCACCCCACCCAATTGTATGAGATGGCCGGCGACGTCGTCATCGCCGGGATGTTGTGGGGCGTGCTGCGCTCGACCGACGCTGGACGCTGGGCGCCGGGGCTCGTGGCGGCCGGGTATTTGGCGGCGTACGGCAGTCTGCGCTTTGCCGTCGAGTTCGTGCGCGGCGACACGCTGCCGCTGATCGGCTTTCTGAGCGCCGGTCAGGCCCTGTCTCTCACCATGCTGGCCGTTTCGGGCGCGATCCTCGTGGGGAGAAGCCGATGCACCCCGTCCTGCTGAGCCTCGGCGGCTTCGATATCCCGACCTACGGCGTGTTTGTCGCCGCCGCTTGGCTGCTCGCGACGCGCTGGGGGGTGTCGCGGCGCGGGGACATGGGCTTGAACGAGGACGACGTTTGGAACGTCCTCTACTGGGTGTTCGCGGGGGCTTTCGTCGGTGGCAAGCTGCTGTACTTCGTGGTGAGCCCTGAGTCGCTGACCTGGTCGTTGGACGCCCTGCGCTACGGTTTCGTGTTCTACGGCGGATTTTTGGGAGCGTTCGTCTTCGGCTGGTGGTACTGCCGGCGGCGGGGATTCTCGTTCCTCAAGCTGGGGGATTATTACGCGACGGGCCTGGCCCTGGGCCATGGGATCGGACGATTCGGCTGTCTGATGGCCGGCTGCTGCTACGGGCGGCACACGGACCTGCCCTGGGGCGTGGCGCTGGCCGGCGATCCCTCGCGCCATCCCACGCAGATCTACGAGGCGGCGCTCAACTTAGCGCTTTTCGGTGTTCTAGTCCGCTTCGCTCTGCCGCGCGTCAAGGACGGACGCTGGAAGCCCGGCAGCGTCCTGATGTGCTACCTGCTGGGCTACGGGCTTCTGCGCTTTTGCGTCGAGTTTTTCCGCGGCGACGATCGGGGAAATTACTGGGTGGGGCTGTCTCCGTCGCAATGGTTGGCGGTGTTGACCGTCGCGGCGGCCGCGGCGTTTCTGAGCCGGCGGAGGAAGTCATGAATAAACGCCTTGTCGTGGAAACGGAAGGACCCCGGCTCGATGCTTTTCTGGCCAAGGGCTTGCCCGATTACACCCGCGTATTTCTCAAGAACCTAATCGAAAGCGGCCACGTTCTAGTCGACGGTTCGCGCCGTTCCCCGGATTGGCGCGTGAGGGAGGGAGAAGTCGTCACCCTCGAGCTTCCGGAGACGGCAGCCGCCTCCTCGGAGGATTTCGAGTCGTGGGTCCTCTACGAGGACAAGCGCATGCTCATCCTTAATAAGCCCTCCGGCCTGCTCATGCATCCTCTGGGCTCGTCCTGGCTCAAAAGCCCGGAAGCCGCGCGCGCCGGAAGCGAGACCAATCTCGCCGCTGAGCTCCAGGTCCACCGTCCGGCCATCCTTAAGGCCGGCACGCCCCGTTGCGGCATCGTCCACCGTCTCGACCGTCCGACCAGCGGCGTTCTCTGCGTCGCCAAGGATCCCGAGACCTATGCCGCGCTCACGAACATGTTCAAGGAACGCCTCATGGACAAAACCTACCGCGCGATCGTGCGAGGAGTGCCACCCCCGTTGACGCGCGTCCAAGCTCCGATCGGCCGCGAGCCGGGCCTGCGCAAGATCGTCGTCACCCCGCTCGGCAAGGCCGCGGAAACCTCGTTTAAGGTCGTCGGGAAGAAGAAGCTCGCCGCCCTGCTCGAGGCGAAGCCTTTGACCGGCCGCACCCATCAAATCCGCGCCCACTTGGCCCATATTGGTCATCCCGTGATGGGCGATCCAGAGTTCGACCGCAAGGGCGTGCCTTCGGCCCCGCGCCTGATGCTCCACGCCTATCGCCTCGCCTTCGAGCACCCCTTCACCGGCCGCCAAGCTTTTTTCGAGGCCAAACCGCCCAAGGACTTCGACGCTTTTTGGAGGTCGCTCAAATGAATCCAGTTATTTGGATCCGTTTCGGCGCGGGCTTGATGTTCCTAGCCGTCGCCTTCGGCGCCTTTGGGGCGCATGCTCTTAAAAGTCGTTTGTCACCTGAGATGCTCGCTGTCTTCGAGACAGGCGTGCGCTATCAGGTCTACCACGCTCTCGGATTGTTCGCGCTCGCCTCATTCGGCGGCCCGGACAAGTCGGGGTGGTGCTTCGTGGGCGGGATCGTTTTGTTTTCGGGGAGTCTTTATCTTCTAGCGCTCACTGGAGAGCGCCGCCTGGGTATGATCACGCCGATCGGCGGCGTCCTGTTCCTTATCGGATGGGGATGTCTGCTTTTCCGGGGTTATCCACAAGCCGCGCCGTAACTGCTGGCGCCAACAGTCAATGAGCCGGCCGCCGGCAGCGACCCCGCGCCGCCTTCCAGCGCGAAAGCTCACAATGAAAATCCCCGCTTCGGTATTCCTCCTTCCCGCTTTGCTTTTCATGTCCGCCGGTTTTCCAAGCCGGATTTTCGCTCACTCCGATCCCTTTGATGCAGGCGATCCGCTTGCGCTCGCTAAGGATGTTAAAATCGCGGAAATCGCGGCCAATCCAAAACGCTATTTCCGAGAGCCGCGCGAGCCTGTCGATGTCATGCCGGATGACCGAGTTGCTTTCACGGCCTCAATGTTTGCAACCGGCCTATATCTAGGCGGCACGGTGATCACCTATAAGCCGCTGGAACTTAAAAACATTGCGATGGACCAGGCAAGCTCTGTCACCTACGAAAAATACCCGCAGCACAGGCAGTTTCTCAAAGAAAACAGAAAAGGTCTGCAATTTTTCCCGCCCAAGACATTCAAACGAAGATCAGGAACCACATATCCTCTCGTCAATCCTTCATGCCGGCTATACTCGACGGCGATCCACTTCTGGGGATCCAAGGTTATGAGGAGCCGCAAGAGTTCTATATGGAGGCGGTCATCCTGTATTTCCAAGAACCGCAAAAATTAAAAGAGGCCCAGCCTGAGCTTTATGCTTTTGTCGCGAAGACTATTGCGCTTGCCGAGGCTCTCGGCAAGAAGTAGCCATGTCTTGGTATTTTGTGTCTATAATAATAGACACAAATCGCATAGACCCTAGTTCTCGGAGCGCCCGCCCGACGCCGAATCCGCGCCGATTCGCTCGATTCCACCGCAAGTTGCTAGAATCGTGCTCGTGAGAGCCTTAACCTTTTTAGCCGGCCGATTCGTCGCGGGCGACGACGTCGACGACGCGATCGAAGCCGTGCGCGCGCTCAACGACGCGGGCTTGAAGGTCACGCTTGATAACCTGGGCGAGGACAGTCTCGATAAGGCGCACGCGCTCGTCGCGGCCGAGGAGAACATCCTGATGCTGCGGCGCATCGCCGAGGCCGGCGTGGACAGCAACATCTCGCTGAAGCTCACCCAATTGGGCCTCTCGTTCGACGAGGGGTTGGCCAAGGAAAATCTGCTGCGCATCATCGCGGAAGCCGAGAAGACGAAGAATTTCGTGCGCATCGACATGGAAAGTTCGGCATGGACACAGAAGACTCTCGATCTATTCTACGGTCTGCATGAGAAGCACCCGGGCGTGGGTATCGTGCTCCAGGCCAGCCTGCGCCGCACCGAGGCGGATGTGAAGGACGCCGTCGCGCGGCGCGTGCGCGTGCGCCTATGCAAAGGCGCTTATAAAGAGTCCTCTTCCGTTGCTTTTCCCGACAAGAAGGACGTGGATGCCAACTATGACCGCTGCGCGGCCCTGCTCACCAAGGCTCCGATCCCGGCCTTTGCCACTCACGATGACGCCCGCATCTCGACGGCTCTGGCGGCTTGCGACAAGGCCGGCTTGGTCAAGTCCGACTACGAGCTGCAGATGCTCTACGGCCTGCGCGCCAAGCGCTGGACCGAGCTGCGCGAAAAAGGCCACACCGTTCGCATCTACGTCCCCTACGGGACGCATTGGTTTCCGTATTTCTACCGGCGCATCCGCGAGCGCAAGGAGAACCTGCTCTTCGTGTTGAGGAACCTCTTCGAATGAAAGCCCTGATCAAAAAAACACCCGCCCCCGGCGCGGCTTATGAAGGAATCGACGACCTGCGCATTCAGCCCGACGAGGTCTTGATCAAGGTCCATCGCGCCTCCATCTGCGGCTCGGACCTTCCCATCTACGGCTGGAACTCCTGGGCGCCGGAGCGCTTCAAGACGCCGAGCACCTTCGGCCACGAGTTCTGCGGCACCATCGAGGAGATCGGCGCCTCCGCGCGTGATTTTAAGAAGGGGGATTTCGTCTCCGTCGAGAGCCACATCTTCTGCGGCCTGTGCTACCAATGCCAGAACGGCCAGCGCCACGTTTGCCGCGAGATGAAGATCATCGGCGTGGATGGCCCCGGGGGCTTCGGCGAGTACGCGGCCGTGCCTGCGCGCTGCGCGTGGAAGCACAAGGATGACACGTTGAAGGATTTGGGGTCGTTATTTGAACCCTTCGGCAACGCCGTCTATTCCGTGCTCGTCGAACCCGTCGCGGCCAAATCCGTGCTGGTGATGGGCTGCGGTCCGCAGGGATTGTTCTCGATCGCGGTGGCCAAGGCCTCGGGCGCGGACTCCATCGTCGCCGTCGAGGGCTCGCGCTACCGCGCCGAGCTGGCGATCCGCATGGGAGCGACCACGGTCGTCTCGCCCGAGGAGGACCCCGTGAAAGCGGGCAAGATCGTAGACGGGTTCGACGTGGTCTGCGAGATGTCGGGGG
>JAYVZL010000226.1:0-11026 GCA_043783505.1 Elusimicrobiota bacterium | reverse complement strand
CCAAGACCGGCGTCGAGCCCCGGGACGGGACCGTCGTCGTCCCCGACCTGGTGATCCTAGACGTGATGATGCCCGTGCTCGACGGCTACGCGGTGTGTTCGCGCCTTTATGAGGAGCCGCGCACCCGCGCGGTGCCCGTGATCGTGCTGACCGCCAAGGCCGAGACCAAAGATCTCTTCACCTCCACGCCCAACATCGCCGCGCACATCGACAAGCCCTTCGATCCCAAAGCCCTGCGCGAGCTCGTCTCCGGGATGCTCGCCAAGCACTGATGCCCGCGATCATGGTCGTCGACGACGAGCCCGACATCGTCACGCTTCTGCGCTTTATTCTCAGCCAAGAGGGCCATGCCGTTTCCGACGCGGCCAACGGCCAAATCGCCCTGGAGCGCCTGGGCTTGGAACCCGTTGTGCTCGAGACGGTCCTGCCCGACCTCATCGTCCTCGACATCATGATGCCGGTCATGGACGGCTACCAGCTGAACATGCGCCTGCAGACCGAAGCGCGCGCCAAGAACATACCCATCCTCGTGCTCACCGCCAAAGGCCAGAAGATGCGCGATCTTTTCGAGATGGCCCCCAACGTCGCCGCCTACGTTCAAAAGCCTTTTGACCCCAAGATGCTCGTGGAATTGATCGCGGGCATTCTCGCCTCCCGTGGAGAAAAAAAAGATGCCTGAAACGCCGAAGATTTCCCCCACTCCCGCCGTCGAAGGCCACGGCCTCGAGGAGCTCATCGGGCTTAAGAAGGCCAAGATCGCGGAGCTGCGAAGCCGCGGCGTCGATCCGTACCCGGCGCGCACGGTGCGCCAGAACGATTGCTCAGCCGTCGCGCGTCTGGGCCCGTCGCTGAGCGAACCCGGCGCACACTCCGCCGAGAAAGTCGCCATCGCCGGCCGCCTCGTGGAATTGCGCGACATGGGTAAATCCATTTTCGGGCGCCTGGCCGATCTCTCCGGCCGCGCGCAGGTGTACTTCAAGAAGGACGCCTTGCCCGAGGACGTCTTTGCTTTGATCAAGAAAGACATCCACGTGGGCGACTTCCTCTCGGTGTCGGGTTCGGTGTTCATCACCAAGACCGGCGAGCCGACCGTGGCCGTCGAGTCGGCGACCTTGCTCGCCAAGGCCATCCGGCCGATGCCCGAGAAATGGCACGGCCTCTCCGACGTCGAGAGCCGCTACCGCCAGCGCCACTTGGACCTCGTCATCAACCCCGAGTCCCGCGACGTGTTCCTCAAGCGCGCCAAGATCGTGTCCACGTTCCGCCGCGTCCTCGACGCGCGCGGCTTCGTCGAGGTGGAAACCCCCGTGCTCCTGCGCCAGGCCGGCGGCGCCTCCGCTCGCCCCTTCCACACGCACCACAACGCGCTTGACCAGGACATGGTCCTGCGCATCGCCACCGAGCTCTACCTCAAGAAGCTCGTCATCGGCGGCCTCGACCGCGTCTACGAGATCGGCCGCGTGTTCCGCAACGAGGGCCTCGACACCCGCCACAACCCCGAGTTCACCATGCTCGAGGTCTACGAGGCCTACTCCGATTACGAGGGCATGGCCGGGCTCTTCGAGACTTTGCTGTCCGAGTCCGCCGACGCCTGCGGCGTCAAGGAGGTCGAGTGGCGGGGCGTGAAGATGTCGTTGAAGCCCCCCTTCCGCCGCTTATACCTGCCTGAAGTCTGGAAAGATCGGTGCGGCGAGCCCATCGAGAATGTGCTCGAAGGCAAGGGCTTCAACCGCGCGGGCTTGGTCAAGCTCGCCGAGAAATTGGGAATGCACGTCGGCGAAAAAACCCCCAGCGCCAAGCTCTTCGACCGCATCGTGGAGGCCAAGATCGAGGATTTGCTCCAGCAGCCGACCTTCCTCTTCGACCATCCCACGGCCATCACCCCTCTGGCCAAGCTCAAGCCCGGGACGCAGTCGCTCGTCGAGCGCTTCGAGTGCTTCGCCGCCGGGGTGGAGATGTCCAACGCCTACTCCGAGCTCAACGACCCGCAGGACCAGCGCGACCGCCTCACCGAGCAGATGAAGCAGAAGGAGGCCGGCGACGCCGAGGCCGACCTGCTCGACGAGGACTTCATCCAGGCCATGGAAGCCGGCATGCCCCCGATGGGCGGCATGGGCGTGGGCATCGAGCGCGTGACCATGATGCTCACCGGCAAGGACTCCATCCGCGACGTTATTTTATTTCCGACGCTTAAACGCGAAGCCCAGACGTGAGTCTCGAGTTTTTTATCGCGCTTCGCTACCTCAGAGCCAAGCGCAAGGGCTTGTTCGCCGTCGTCACCACGCTCATCGGCGTGGCGGGCGTGACAGTGGGCGTGGCCGCGCTTCTGACGACGTTATCGGTCATGAACGGCTTCCAGACCGATATACAGAAGAAAATCGTCGGGGCGCAGGCCCACATCACCATCATGGGTGCGCGCTCGGCGCGAGATATCGACGAGACCCTGGCCCGGGTAAAGGCCGATCCCGACTTCGCGGCGGCGGCTCCCTTCGCCCTCGGCCAGGCGATCCTTACCGTGCGCGACCGCTCCCTGGGCGTGGTGCTCAAAGGAGTGGACCCGGTGCGCGAGTTTTCAGTCAACGACTTGGCGGCTAAGCTCACCTCCGGCTCTTGGGACGGCTTAGACGGCAAGATCCCCGGCATCGTGCTGGGCGTGGAACTAGCCGACCACCTCGGGTGTCAGGTCGGAGACGAGGTCGTCCTGGTTTCGCCCAAAAGCGTGTCCACGCCCCTGGGCCTCTTGCCCAAGATGCAGAAATTCCGCGTCGCAGGGACGCTTAAGACCGGCTATTACGAGTACGACAGCGCCACGGCGTGGGCCGGCCTCGACGCCGCGTCTAAGTTCCTGGGCGTGGACGCGGGCGCGTCGGGCGTGGGCGTGAAACTTAAAAATCTAAGTCATGTCGACGCGACGGCCAAACGTCTGCGCGAAGTCTTGGGGTTTACCAAGCTGGTGCGCACCTACGCGCAGATGAACCAGACGCTGTTCGCCGCGCTCAAGCTCGAAAAGGCGGTGATGTTTATCATCCTCACCCTGATCACGCTGGTCGCCTCGCTGGGCATCGCCTCAACGCTCATACTGCGCTCCGTGGAGAAGACCAAGGACATCGGCCTGCTCAAGGCCATGGGCGCGGGGCCGGGGCTTATCCGCCGCATTTTCTTGGTAGAAGGTTTTCTCATCGGCGGCTCGGGCGTGATCATGGGTCTGGGGCTGGGATTTCTTCTTTGCTGGATCATCGCGACATTCCCAATAGTGGAACTACCCGCCGACATCTATTACCTCTCGCGCGTGCCCGTCGACATACGCTTCGGTGACGTTGTGGCCGTCGCATCGATGGGATTGCTTCTTTCCCTCCTCGCCACGCTGTATCCGTCCTCGCGCGCGGCCAAGGCCGATCCGGTGGAGGCTATTCACTATGGCTGATCCCGCCATTCTAGCGCGCGGCGTGAGCAAGACGTACGGCCATGGCGCGTCCGCCGTATCCGTTCTGCGCAGCGTCGATCTTGAGATTCAATCCGGAGAATTCGTCGCGATCCTGGGCCCCAGCGGCTCCGGGAAATCCACGCTCCTCAATCTGCTGGGCCTCATGGACCACCCCGATTCGGGAGACCTGCTGGTGCGCGGGCGCCGCGCCGCGGGCTTGACCGAGCTCGAGCGCGCGCGCCTACGCTGCCAGAGCATCGGCTTCGTCTTTCAGTTCGATTCGCTTCTGCCCGAGTTCACCATCCTCGAGAACGTCCTGATGCCCGCGCGCCTGGCCGCGGCCAACGGTCTCTCCCAAGAGTCCCCGGCGAACGCCTTGGGACGGGCGACCAAATTACTCGAGTCTCTCGGCATCGGCGCCCTGCGCGATCGCTTCCCCTCCCAGACCTCGGGCGGCGAGCGCCAGCGCGCGGCCATCGCCCGGGCGCTCATCAACCGCCCCTCGGTCATCCTAGCCGACGAGCCCACCGGGAACCTCGACCGCGCCAACGGCGGCGTGGTCTTCGCCGACTTCCGCCGCATCGCCCGCGAGGAGGGTGCCGCCATCGTGCTCGTCACGCACGACGAACCCGCCGCCAAATCCGCCGATCGCGTGCTGCGCATGGCCGACGGCCGCCTGAGCTGACAAAAAAGGGCTCCGGTTCAAACTTCGGACCGGAGCGTTCCTCTTTTGGACGTCATCCCTCGCCATCGTTAAGTCGGCTTCCCTATCCGTGAGTCTTTATTGACCCTTGTTTTGCCGCTCTATGGCGGTCTCTTTGGACGGTCCCTCGACTTGCTTTGGCATTATCGACGTCCTCGGTAATAGTATGACTCACCCGTCCGCTTGCTGCCAGAGCACGATTGTCAGCCGTGTCAGGACATTTGGTATTCTAGTCATGATGAAGATATACATCGACGGGAAGTACTGCGATAAGGAAGACGCGAAGATCTCCGTCTTCGACCACGGCGTGCTTTACGGCGACGGCATCTTCGAGGGCATCCGGGCCTACAACGGCCGCATTTTCCGGCTCGATGACCATCTCAAGCGCCTCGACGAATCGGCCAACGCCATCCTCCTCAAACTCCCGATGCCGATCAAAGAGATCGAGAAGGCGATCATCGAGACCGTGCGCCTCAACGGTTTAAAAGACGCCTACATCCGCCTCGTCGTCACGCGCGGCGTGGGCGATTTGGGCCTGGACATGCGCAAGTGCAAGCAGGGTGCCACTATCTTCATCATCGCCGACCGCATCGAACTCTACCCCGAGGAGTTCTACGAGAAGGGCCTGACACTCATGACCTCGACGATCCGTCAAAAGGGCTTGGACCAGGTGACGCCGGGCGTCAAATCGCTCAACTACCTCGCCAACATCCTAGCCCGCGCCGAGGCTTCCGCCGCCGGCGCCCAAGAGGCAATTCTACTCAACGTCTCCGGGCACGTCTCCGAGTGCTCGGGCGACAACATCTTCTTCATCAAGGATGGGAAAATCTTCACCCCCCCGACGTCCGCCGGCATTTTGGCGGGCGTGACGCGCAAGGTGGTCATGGAGCTGTGCGCGCAGAAGCTGGGCAACAGCGTCATCGAGCGCAACTTCCCACGCTACGACCTGTATAGCGCCGACGAGGTGTTCCTGACCGGCACTGGCGCGGAAGTGATCGCGGGCGTGAAGATCGACGGCCGCATCATCGGCAAGGGGACGGCGGGACCGGTCACCAAGCAGCTGATTAAGCACTTCCGAGATTACGCCAACTCGACTGGCACGCCCGTCTACGAAGCCGTTAAGGCAAAGTAACCCGTGAAGCTCGTCAGCTGGAACGTCAACGGCGTGCGCGCCGTCTGGAAGAAGGGTTTCGGCGACTGGTTTAAAGCCGAGAAGGCCGACGTCGTTTGCCTTCAAGAGACGAAGGCCCAGCCCGACCAGCTCACCCTCGAAATCCTCAACCCCCACGGCTACCACGGCGAGTGGCATTGGGGCGAGAAAAAAGGCTACTCGGGCGTGGCCACCTTCTCCAAATTCGCCCCGGCCAAGGTCGAGCGCGGATTCGCCATCAAGGAGTTCGACAACGAAGGCCGCGTCCTGGTCACCAAGCACGGCGACGTCACGCTCTTCAACATCTACTTCCCTAATGGGAAGAAAGACGACATCCGCCTGAAGTTCAAAATGGATTTTTATCAAGCCTTCCTGGGCGACGTGATCGCGCGCTACCGCAAGCGCGGCGATGACAAGATCGTGATCTGCGGAGACGTGAACACCGCGCACAAAGACATGGATTTGGCGCGCCCTAAAGAGAATCGCAAGATCTCCGGCTTTCTGCCCCAGGAATGCGCCTGGATGGACTCTCTCATGGCCGACGGATTTATCGACACCTTCCGCGAGTTCGAGAAGGGCCCCAACCACTACTCCTGGTGGGACCAGCAGTCGCGCGCGCGCGACCGCAACGTGGGCTGGCGCATCGACTACTTCTTCATCTCCGAAAACCTGCGGCCGCGCCTCAAGAGCGCTTTCATCCAACCCGCGACGCTCGGCTCCGACCACTGCCCCGTCGGCATCGAACTGGCTTAGTCGGCCATTTCTTCGTGACAAAAAATTGATGGCGCCGCACTTGCCGCCGGGGATACACTAACGTTATGAGAAAAGTCCCTTACGCGACGGCGGCTTTGTTCGCGGCGGCTCTGGCCGCCTGCTCGACGGTTTCGTCTCGGATCAAATCCCATCAGGCGGCCTTTGACGCCTCGACGCCCGAGGTTCAGGAGAAGATTCGCCAGCGCCAGGCCGACATCGGGTTCACCCAGGAGCAGGTCGCGATGGCGTTGGGACGTCCGGACCGGACCTATACCCGTAAAACGGCGACCTCGACTCAGGAGGTCTGGGCCTACGGGAGCAGGGGCGGCGGGTCGAGCTTGGGATTTGGCTTCGGCATGTTCGGCGGCGGGTCTTCTATGTACAGCGGCGGCGTCGGCATCAATTCCGGCGATTCCTATGATGAAGATCGCGTCCGAATCGTCTTCGAAAACGGAAGCGTGGTGAGCGTCGAAAACAGAAAATAACAGAAGCAGGGAGGCTCTTATGAATCATACTAAGACGCTCTCAAGACCGCCGCACCCGGTCCACCACCGCCACTCGCGCGCGCCCATGCCCGTGCCCGCGCCCCCGCCCGAATCCAAGCCCGGCTTCGACTGGGCCGCCGCCGGTTGGGCCGGCATCATCGCAGGAACGGCATTTCTGCTAATTGAAACCGCCCTGATCACCATGTTCGGCAGCGTCACCCAAACCGACGCCATCCGCCAGATCGCCGCGATCTCCCTTGGCCAATCGATCCTGCCATCGACCACCTTCACCGCGCTGGTCTTTTTGTCGGCGATGGCGGTGCACCTGCCGTTATCACTGCTCTATGCGCGCATTATCGCCGCCCTCGTGCACGGACGCAGCGTCCCGATTGCTCTCGCCATCGGGGCTGTCTTCGGCGTCGCTCTATACGGCGTCAACTACTATGCCTTCACCCGGCTTTTTCCCTGGTTCGCCCTAGCGCGGGGGTGGGTCACCCTGACTTCCCACATCTCCTTCGGCATCTTAGCGGCCGGCATTTACGCCCAACTGACCCATCCGCTCATCGCAGCGAGACGCCTCAGAAAGATTTAGGCTTCTTCTACTTTTAAGCGCCAGCATTCCGTTTCCCTATCCAGCCGCCGCCCTTCTTCTTGAATCAAAGAAATAAGTTTATCGGACCGAGGCAAAAGAACAAGGTCGCAGTCTAAAGCGGCGAATATCGTGCGCAGCGTCTTCATGCGAATATCGCGCCCTTTCTCCAAGCGGACGATCTGACAGCGCGCCACGCCCGCGCGCGCCGCCAATTCGTCCTGCGTTAATCCTCGGCTTCGGCGAAAAAGACCGAATGCCTTATGAAATGGCCATTCCAACCATTTCGCTGGAACGGCATTGGCGGCAAGCAGCGCGCCCAGGAATGGGTTTTTGTTTACCGCAATCCGCTCAGCCAACTTGGCGGTCGCATCTTCAATCTGATCAGTCATCTATATCATACGATCGGACCCCCGATTTTGTTCCCTGCCAACGCCCGCCAAAAAGGATCACATGTGATACATTCACTCGTCCCGGGACGAGCGAAAGGATCACATACGCTACATTTGGGGGGGATCGCCGACCAGACAATTAGACGCGGGTCTACCTCGGCTGAAGCGCACCCCCTCCCAGCCCTTGCCCCCGCGCCCCGTTCCCGCTATCCTAATGCCATGCAACGCCGCATGTTCGCCGCTCTTATTCTTGCCACTCTGTTGAGTTCCGAGCAGGCAATTTCAGCGGTGCCATCCAAGAAGAAATCGCCGAGCAATCCCCAAGCAGCATTGATGAAGATTGCCGAGTATGTGCTAGCAAATGGCGTTGATAAGGACATCAAAGCTCCCAACTCCCACACACTCGGTTACGATGTAGATATCTTGATGACCAAGGCTCTTCGCCAAAAAAGCGATGCCGCCTTTGACAAGCAGGAACACTCTTTTCACGTCATCTCAAATTCAAAATCGAAAGGCCGAATCGATGCCATCATTCTTTCTCGCGTTTCAGTCACAGAACGGAATGGGCGCAAATACGTCGATGGACTGGATGTGAAGATAAGCCCCTCGGGAGAACTAGTGATTCTTATGCATGCCACTGGATTTATCGGTGATGTTAAGCAAACAAAAATGAATATTCGCTCAAAAGAAACAAAGGATTTATATATAGCTGAGCTTGATTACCAGCTCACCCACATGGACTTCCAGTCATTAAGAAAATGACTCGCGCACTCATTATTGTCGCCCTAATCGCATCCACAACCGTCAAAGCTGATGATGACTGGAATCGAGAACTATTTAATAATACCGCAGCGGCCGAAAAAATAAATGTCGATCAACAAAACAAAAATCTAATGCCTGCCGCCGCCGCCGAACTCCAAAAACAAAAACAAACTGCCGTCAAAAAGATCGAGACGATCGCGGATAAACGTCTGGACGATCCCGCCGCCCAACTGGCGGTCGGCAGAAGCCTGGCTTCCGTCGAAGAGGCTCCCCGCGCCGTCGCTTACGCCGAACGCGGGCTGACGCTCGCGGAAGCTTCCGGCAATCAAAAGCTTCTGAGAGAGGCGTTGCTGACCGGGGCGCAGGTATATGAAAAGACGGGGCAATACGACCTCGCGCGGGAAAGGGCTCAACGTATCCTTAAGGATAGTCCCAAGGACAAGGAGGCTTTGGCGGTGTACATGATGGTCAAGGATCGTGTTTCGCCGTCGGCATCGACTCGTTCCGGCGGCGCTCCGGCCGCCGGCGCAAATGCGGGAGACGGCATGCCTTCCGTAAATGCGACGACCTCCCGAAGCCCCGCCGGACCCGCCATCGCCATGACGAGCGAATCCTCCCTGGCGGGGCAGGAATATATTGCCGAAGGTCGTCGGATGATGGCGCTCGACCCCAAAGCCGCGCTGAACTCCTTCGATCAGGCGGTCGCGGCAGACCCTAAAAGCGCGCTCGCGCGCGCGGAGCGCTCGAAGGCGCGGCTGGCAATGGGCGACGACGCCGGCGCGCTTGAGGATGCGCAAGCCGCGGTGGAGATCGACTCGAGCCTCGGCGCCGCCTACGCCGCTCGCGCCGAGGCCAAACGCTCCCTTGGGCGCAAAAAAGAAGAAATGGCCGCCGACTATGAGGCGGCGGCGAAGCTTGATGGGCGCTATGCCGAGGCCTACAAAACGCTGTTGTCGAAGATGACCGACTCCTCTGAAACAAAAAAGATTGGCTCCGACAGCAACGGTCGATCCTCGCCCGACGGCTCTCGCGGCATGCTCCCCACCACGCCCAAAGGCTGGGGTCTGTTCGCCCTGATCTGCGCGATCGCCGCGGTGCTTGGCTTCGTTCTCGCGCCGCTACGGATCCGGGGGCGATCCCAATGATCTGCCAGGACTGCGGCACGCGCGAGGCCACGGTGCTCGTCCAGACCGTACTCAAAAACCACGTCACCAAGTCCGCCCTGTGCTCGACCTGCGCCGCCGACCTCGAGCCAGTCGTCGCCCTCGACGCGCTGATGCAGGCCATGGCCGGCCTCACCGCGCGCGTGCGCGCCCACCCCGCCCGCTGCGGCACATGCCGGACCTCATTCGCCAACTTTCGCGAAAGCGGACGGTTCGGCTGCGCGGACTGCTACGAGCATTTTCTGCCTCAGGTCAAAGACCTCCTGCCGCGCCTGCACGCCGGCGCCTATCACCACCGCGGCAAGACCCCGGGGAGGCGCTAAAAGTGCAGCTCAACAACATGCTGCGCTTCAAGACCGGGTGGGCCGAGGCCGAGGGCCCCGATCACCAGGTCGTTCTGTCCACGAGAGTCCGCTTGGCCAGGAACCTGCGAGCGCCCTTTCCCACGCACTCCGGCCCCGCGGGCCTCAAGCGGAACCTGGACGCGTGCTTCGCCGCGGCCAAGTGCGCCGGCCTCAAGAACGCCGCGTACTTCAAGCTCGCCGACCTCGACGAGACCGACCGCGCCTTTTTAGTGGAGCGCCATCTCGCCAGCCCCCTGCTCATCGACCACCCCAACTCGCGCGGCGTGGCCGTCGGCGAAAACGAGGCCCTCGTCGTGATGGTCAATGAAGAGGATCACCTGCGCCTTGCCTCGCTGCTGCCCGGCCAGCAGCTAAGAGCCGCGCACGCCGCCGTCGACCGTCTCGACGACGGCCTATCCGCCGCACTCGACTTCGCCTTTCGCGACGACCTGGGCTACCTGACCGCTTGCCCCACCAACTTAGGCACCGGCCTGCGCGCCTCCTGCCTGGTCCACCTGCCGGCGCTGACCATGACCGGAGCCGTCGGCAAGATCGTCGAGGGCTTGGGCCGCGCGGGCCTGATCGTACGCGGCGTGTACGGCGAGGGCACCCGCGTCATCGGCGATTTTTTTCAGCTCGCCAACGCGACCGGCTTCGGCCGCACCGAGGGCGAGATTCTGGCCGCCTTGGAAAAATCTGTCGGCGCCGTCGTGGCCCGGGAAAACGAGGCGCGCGTGGCTCTATCCACGGGCGGCGCCAAAATCAGGCTCGAAGACGAGATCCACCGCGCCATCAGCCTGCTAAATGGCGCGCGCCTGCTGGCCTTTGAAGAGTGCCAGCAATATCTTTCTCGACTGAGGTTAGGCATCGCCCTGGGCTGGCGCCTGGGCACGGATTTAGCGGTGATCAACGAACTGACCTTGTCCACCCAACCCGCGCACCTCGATCTGCTTGCCCAGAAGGTGCTGTCTCCCCTTGATCGCGACGCCTTGCGCGCTAGTCTTGTCCGCCGCCGCCTAAAAGCCGGTTAATCGGCCAGGCCGCGATTTTGAAGCAATTCAAAGCCACGGCTCTTCAGGTTAGGACGCCAACTTTAATTTCTCTTTTCAGAAAAAAGCCAGCTCACACCACCAATGATCAAAGCAGGAATAGCGAGCACATAACACTCCTGTCCGGGGAAAAACGACAGGGAATCCTTCGCCAGTTGTAGAATGAAGTTGCTTAGACGCCATTCTACGACGGAGGATTCCCCTTGGCTCAT
>JAYVZL010000225.1:0-11058 GCA_043783505.1 Elusimicrobiota bacterium | reverse complement strand
ACGGCACGATTAGAAGAACCCGGTAAACGCCCCTGAGCTTGAGGAGGGGATCTTTCAGAATGAGGGCAAAAGCCAGCCCGATCGTGACATGAAATGTCACGTTGGTCAAAGTCCAGAGGATCGTGACCGCGAGCGTGAAGTAGAAGGACAACGGCTCGGTGACCCGATAGCCGCGGGACGCCAGGATGTCGACGAAGTTGGCGAAGCCCACGAACGTGTAGCGGCCGGAATCGTGATGAAACAGCGAGAGGACCACGCCGAAGACGAACGGAACGAAGACCAGAAGCAGCATCCCCGCCGCGGCGGGAGCAGCGTAGCCGAACGCTCGCCGCGCGTCGGGATAGCGCTTGGAAAATGGGATCGGCGATTTGTATTTGGAACGCAGGCTCAGCGCGACGGCAGCGGCGGCTACGAAAAAAATGAGGAGATAAGTCCGCGGCGCGGCTTCCGGCGGCTTGGGCCGGTACAGGGCGCGGTAGCGGCGATCGGCCAAAGCGCCCGCCTGCGCCGGCGTCGCTCCGCCCATGAGCACGGCGCGCAGGGCCAGCTTCATCGGCTCCCAGACGCGGGCCATCTCGAGAGTGTTGGGCATCGGCACGGCGTTCTTGGAGGCTTCTTTAAAAGAAGACACCAGCCTGTCCTCGCGCACGGTCTGATTCTCGTACGCCGAGAAGTTGGCGGGGACCTGTCCCCCCACGACGGCCCGCGCGACGGACGCCTCGCCAAGGGACAAAAATCGCGCCAATTTTCGCGCGGCCTCGGGGTTCTGCGACTTGGCGGACACCAGCGCGGCTTCCACCCCCAAGAAAGGCCGCATCGGCAGGCCCGTCTCGCTCACCCGCGGCAGGGGAAAGACGGCATAGGGCACCGTCTTGGAGATCTCGCCTGCAAACCACGGCCCGCTGATGACCATCGCCGCGCGCTGATCGTTGAAAAGCGATTTAACCAGCGCGCCGGAGGCCTCCTCGGGGATGAGATGCTCATCCTGGAGGCCTTTGACGTAAGCCAGAGATCGCGCCATCTCCGGAGTGTCGAAGATCGCCCGACCCGAGCCGTCAAAAAGCTTCCCGCCGAAGCCGGATAAAAATGGCTCGTGGAGATAAAAATCTCCGGACTCATACGCCAGCCCGAAGCGGTTCTCGGCGGCGGAACGCAGCCGCAACAGCTGGACGCGCAGTTCGTCGGTCGTGGCCGGAGGCTTGGGCGCCAGGCGCGTGTTGACGAACAGCGCCAGGCATTTAAGCGAGAGCGGATAGCCGTACAATTTCCCGTCTATCTGGAGCGCGTCGATGGTGTTCGAAAAATAGGCCGCGCGGTCAACGGCGCCGTCGATGGCGCCGGCGATCCCCATGCGCGCGAAAAGGCCGACTCGCTCATGCGCGAAGATGAAGACATCGGGCCCCGCTCCATGGGGAATGGCGGCGATGAGCTTGGCAGCAAAAGCATCATAAGGAAGAGCCAGCAGCTCCACCTTCAGCCCGCTGTCTAGTTCGAAGAGCTTCACCGACTGCTCCAGCGCCTTCTCCTCGCCGCCGCGATAGGCGTGCCAGAGCTTCAGGGGAACGGCGGCCCGCGCGCCGCAAGACAGCGCGAAGACCAAGACGACGGCCGCGGACGTTTTCGCGTTCAATGAGAATTCGGCTCGGGATGCCTGAGAGCGCGGCCGTCCGCGGTGAAGACGTGCAGGACGTCGGCCGCCGGAGAAACGCCGACTTTATCGCCGACGGCGACTTCAACGCCTTTGCCAAAACGCGCCGCCAAAGGGCCCGCTTGCGTGGAGAGATAGGCGTAGCCGTCGAAGCCCATCCGCTCGATGGCCTCCACCTCGCCGGAGATAGCGCCCCGGGCGCCGACGAGCAGCTCCTGCGGACGCAGCCCGATCTGAACCTCGACGCCGGAAGTCTCGTCTAGACCAGCGGGAACGGGGAACGAAAAGCCCTTGCCGACCAGGTTCCCGCTCTCCCGACGCGCGGCCAAAAAATTCATGGCGGGCGAGCCCAGAAAGCCGGCCACGAAACGATTGGCGGGGCGGTGGTAGAGCTCAAGCGGCGGCCCGACCTGCTGAAGCACCCCTTGATTGAACACCGCCACCCGCGTGGCCAACGTCATCGCCTCCACCTGATCGTGAGTCACGTAGATCATCGTCGCGCCCAAGCGCCGGTGCAGGCGCGCGAGCTCTCCGCGCATCTGCACGCGCAGGGCTGTGTCGAGGTTCGACAGCGGCTCGTCAAAAAGAAAAACCTGCGGGTGACGCACGATGGCTCGGCCCATCGCCACGCGCTGGCGCTGGCCGCCGGACAGCGCCTTTGGTCGGCGCTCGAGCAAAGATGTCAGCTCGAGCAGGCCTGCCGCCTCCGCGACGCGGCGCGCGATCTCGGCCTCGGGAAATTTTCGCAGCTTCAGACCGAAAGCCAGGTTCTCGCGCACCGACATGTGGGGATAGAGCGCGTAGGACTGGAAGACCATCGCCACGTCCCGGTCGCGCGGGGGCACGTCGCTGACGATGCGCCCCGCGATCTCAATGCTTCCGGTATCGGCCGTCTCCAGGCCCGCGATCAGGCGCAGCAGCGTTGTCTTGCCGCAGCCCGAAGGGCCGACCATCACCAGGAATTCACCCTTGGCCACGTCGAGGTCGACGCCTTTGATCACGGCATGGCCGTCGAAATCTTTCCGGACGCCTTTCAGGGACACATCGGACATGCAGCTAATTTATCACATACGGCGGTCTTCTTTGTTCCTCAACTGTTGGCGCCAACAGTTAAATTGGTAGTCTGTCGCTCATGAAAGACCGAATCACAAGCGATTTCATCCGCGCCATTCCCAAGTCGGACGTGCATCTCCATCTCGACGGCTCCCTGCGGCTTAAGACGCTCATCGAACTCGCGCGCGAGGCCAAGGTCAAGCTCCCCTCCTTCACGGAAGCCGGCCTGCGCAAATTGGTCTTCAAGGACACCTACAAAGACCTGCCCGATTATCTTCACGGCTTCATGTACACCTGCGCGGTGCTTCCCGATCTCGAGAACCTTTCGCGCGTGGCCCAAGAGCTCGTCGAGGACAACGCCGCCGAGGGCGTGCGCTACATCGAGGTGCGCTTCGCGCCCCAACTCCACGTCACACCCACCACCAGCGTGCGCGACGTGGTGCGCGCGGTCGCCGCCGGCCTTGCGGCGGGCGCTAAAGCCCACAACAACACCAAGGCGGTCAAATCCGGCGCGGACCTGCCCTTCCATTACGGCATGATCCTGTGCGCGATGCGCCGCTTCAAGAAGGGAATGTCGCCATACTTTGCCGATATGCTCCGCCTCATGGAGCACTCGCCCAAGTCCGAGGTCTACGCGGCAGCGTCATTGGAACTGGCGCGCGCGGGCGTGGAGCTCGCCCGAGAGGGACTGCCCGTGGTGGCCTTCGACTTGGCGGGCGAGGAGGCAGGCTATCCGCCGGCGGATCATTGGAAGGCGTATCAGTACGCGCACGACCACTTCATGCGCAAGACCGTCCACGCGGGGGAGGCCTACGGCCCGGAGTCGATCTGGCAGGCGATCACGCAGTGCCATGCCAACCGCATCGGACACGGGACGTTTCTCTTCGCCCAGGAGATGATCCAGGATCCCAAGATCGAGGACCGCAAGAAGTACGTCGAGGACCTGGCCAACTACCTCGCCACCCAGCGCATCGGCGTCGAGGTATGCGTGACCAGCAACCTGCAGACCATCCCGTCGCTGAAGTCGCTGGCCGAGCACCCCGTGCGCCAGATGATCGACCACGGCCTCTCGGTGTCGATCTGCACCGACAACCGCCTCATCTCCAACACGACGGTGACGCGCGAGATGGAGCTGGTCTGCGAGCACGCCAAGGTCACGCGCGACGAGCTCAAGCGCCTGGTCGTCGCCGGATTTAAAGGCGCCTTCTTCCACGGCTCCTTCGCCGAGAAACGCGCCTTCATTAAGGCCGTCGTCGCGCGCTACGATTCGCTCGAACTCGCCTCACGAACCTAGCTCCACTTAGCCGGCGGGGCTCGACATGCGCGCCAGTCGATTATACCAATGGTCCCTATAATCCATAGGTCTAAAAGTCCCCTAAAACGGCCCAAAGGTCTCATTCCACGATCACCCGATCTTCGTTAAGATGGCGTCATGAGAATCTTCTCATCGCTTGCCGTCGCCGCCTTGATCGCGACCCAATTTCTCACCGCCGCCGCGCAGACCACGCGCGGCGCCTTCAACAGCATCCGAGTGACCCCGCCGCTGAGCGCAAACCTCAATACTCCAGCACCGCTCGTCCCGCATATCATCTCTGCAGCGACCCTCGCGGCCCCAAGCCTGCCCGCCGGCCTCAAAAACACGGAAGGCTCTCCGATCGCCGTCATCCTCGACGTCAAGGCTCCCGTGGGAAAAAAGGCCTTCGCCCTCAATAAGATGTTCGATCAATTCGCGCCCTCATCCCCCGAGGCCGTCGAGATTCCCGGCCGGACCGACGCCCCGCCCGCGGCCAGCTTAAATCCCGCGACCATCGCTCCCGCCGAAATAAAGCCGACGCTCGATCAAATCGATCATAGCCACGGCGGCACGGTCCACCACCACGATTTGATCAAGAAGGAAGTGGCGGGCGCGAGCTTCGCGCTCATCGGCATGGGCGCGGCGATCGCGCCGTTCGCGCCGGCCATACTGCTGGCTCTGACCGCCGTCATTCCGTCCATGTACCTGGCCGGAGGCGTTCTGGGCGCGTTCATCGGGAATAAATTTGGCGCGCCAAAAGCGGGCGCGATCGTCGGACGCGTCATCGGCTCCATTGCGGGCGCGGTGGGGACCTACGCGCTGCTCGTCCTGGCCCCGGAACTCGTCGTCGCGCACACACTGCTCGTGCTCGGCGCGCTCAGCGGCAGCCTTCTCTACGAATACGGCGTCAAAAAATATCTAGCTAAACGCACCGCGTCGGCAAAAGCGCCCTGACCAGCGAACGGCCGCCGCTGTCCGTGGGCGCGGCCCTTCTCGTCTTGGCCGCCGTCCATTTCGTCAACCTGCTCGACTTCATGATGGTCATGCCGCTCGGACCCGACTTCGCGTCCGCCCTGGACATACCGATGTCTCATTTGGGCATCGTGGGCGGCGCCTACACCGCGTCGGCGACGGTCATCGGCATACTCGGCTCCATGCTGCTCGACCGTTGGGAGCGCCGCTCGACTTTGACCGTCTCCGTATGCGGCCTGGGCCTAGCCACCATGACCGGAGCCTTGGCGACAGGGACGTATAGCCTCATCGCGGCGCGCATGGCGGCGGGCGCGTTCGGCGGCATCGCGGCCACGCTTTGCTTTTCGATCGTGGCCGACCTCGTGCCCGAATCCAGCCGCGGCCGTGCCACGGCGGTGGTGGCCTCGGGTTTTTCGCTGGCCTCCATCTTCGGCGTGCCCGCGGGACTTGAGCTCGCTCGCCGCGGAGGATGGAGGGCGCCCTTCCTCGTCGTAGGCGCGATAGCCCTCGTCCTAGCCGCCGCGGCGCGACTGCTGCTGCCGCGCCTGCGCGGTCACCTCGATGACGCCGCGCCGGCCGCCCCTTTGCCGATGGACCGGCGCATGGGTCTTGCCTTCGTCGCCTTCGGCTGCTCGATTTTCGGGAACTTCCTGCTGACCCCGAACCTGTCGGCCTACTTGCAGTTCAATATGGGCTTTCCTCGCGAGCACATGGGCCTGCTGTATCTCGGAGGCGGGCTCGCCAGCCTCGCGACCATGCGCCTGGCCGGGATATGGACCGACCGCACGCGCGCTTTGTGGCCGGTCATAACAGGCACCATCCTCGTCTCCTTGACATTGACTTTCGGCGCCGTCCTCGAGCGTCCGCTGCTGCCCCCGGTGTTGTTTTTTACTCTGTTCATGAGCTGCAACGCGGCCCGCTGGGTGGCGATCAACGCCCTGGCGACCCGCGTCCCCCCGCCTTCGGCGCGCGCGCGCTACCTATCGGCGCAGAACGCGTTCGGGCACGCGGCCAGCGCCGTCTCCTGCTTCGCGTCGGCGGCCTTCCTCACGGCCGAGCCTTCCGGCCGATTGATCGGGATGCCCGCGCTGGCGGCGACGGCGGCCGTGCTGGGTCTGGGCTCGCCGCTGGCGGTGTGGCGACTCGAACGCCTTATCAGCGGGACGGCGCCGGCAGTGCCACGCCATGACGCCGGGCTTGGGCCCAGATGATATCGGCGTTGGGCAGGCGGCCGTCTTTGGTCATATCGGCCAGCATCACGTGCATGAGCGCGCTGACGACGTCCCCAGGCTGCGCGTAGAGCATCGTGCGCACGAATAGATTGGCCGCGTAGGCCGCGCCCTTGGATCCCATGCGGTTGATGATGTCGACGAACGACTTCCACGCCACGCCCATGAGGATGTTGCCGCGTTCGTGAGGATCGGCGTTCTGCTTCTTGTCCTTGAGATCGAGCATGACCTCGTTCTCGCCGCTGCGGATCACTTCAGGAAGATCGAGGCCTTGCGTCGCATCGACGATGAAGCCCGAGCCAATGACCGGACTGAGGCGTATGAACATCGAGACCATGTCGGCGAAAGCCTCGTTGGGCGCGCGGCCCACGACCGGATCCATCGGGTTGAGAAGGTAGCGGTAGGCCGGATCGGCCGCCTGCGCGGCGCTCAGCGCGACGCGCGCGGCCATCTGGATGAAGCGGTGGCCGAGCTCATGGAAGATGATCGACGGCTGCGCGGTATTTTCAAACGTGATCGAGGCCGTCATCGGCCCCCTCTTGGTCGTCACCTTATGGTGAACCGTGGCTTTCTTCATGAGGAAGAATCCATCGACCTCGGGGCTGTAAAAGGCGTTGCCGGGCATGATCGACTCGTTGGCATGGATGCCGCCGGCCAAGGGCTTGTATAGGCGCGGGTCCTTCAAGCCGAGAAACGACTTAAACCAGTCGAACAGCGCGTAAGAGTAGACGTACGCGTTGACGGCCGCGTTCGACTGTTCGTCGCCCTTGGTGTTGAGCGTGGCGACCACGGTCTGGCCCGGCAGGACGGTGAGCTTGGCGACGATAGGCTGGTCATTCTTGTCGCCATCCGTGACGTCCGCGTAGATGCCCTCGAGCTTGATGGTGACGGTGAGGGGAGCGCCTTGCCCGGGCAAAGTGAACGATCCGTCCGCGGCCGTAACGGCCAGCACCTTGCCGTCGGGACCGTAGACTTTAGCGTTGGACAGCGGCATCGCGGCCGCCGGCCCGTGATCATTGCCTTCCCTGGTCAAAGCGTTGCCGTGCGCCAGCGCCTTGCCGCTCAGCGTCGGACCCGCCGCAAACCCGTGAGAGCTGCGGAAATCGTTCTCGCCGAAAGCCCAGGCTTTCCCCGTGCGCACGTCCACGGCCACGATCACCGAACTGCCCTTGCGCCCCGTCGCTTGAAAAATATCCAGGGCGTGCCAGGCCCCGTCGATCACCGTCAGCGAACGCGTCAGCCATTTCGGAGTGGGGGAATCGTCCTTGGACAGCATCGAACGGTACGACCCGTCATCTCGGCGGAACGACCGCCGCGCGCGGGTGAGAGTGAATTGCGGCAAGGTGAGCCGGTCCTCCGCCTTTTGCGCGAGCTCCGCATTGGTGAATGTCTGCGTCATGACCGCGGGATCGACGTTCGGGGCGAAGCCGCCCTCCCAACCCATCAAGACCGGCTTGCCGTCTAAGATCTTGATGTCGAAACGGAGGTTAGCCCCATCGACGAGCAGATAATACGGCTTGCCGTCCATGCCGATGCCTTTCTTGCTCTGGCGAAACACGGCGATATAACTGTCGGCCTGCGCGCCCGCGCCGGGAAGAAACTCCACGTGCACCTTCGCCATCTCCGCGCTCGGCAGTCCGTACGCGTCCGTGACACCGAATGTCTCGGGATCGGAATCCACGAGCCGGCGCAAAGCCTGCTCGATGGCTTCCGGCTTCGCCGGGTCGGCTTTGAGCGCGATGCCTTCGCTCGGAGTAAAACGAAACTGATCGTTGCTCGAAATCGCTCCGACCAACTCGGGATCTTGCGGCTGCCGGTCGAGCCGGACGCCCGCCGTCGAGCCCGCGCGGGCGCGGCGCGGCTGGGCCACGATCTCCTCGTCGCGAGTGCGTCCGATAAAAGCGACATCCTCGGCGATGCCCGCGCCTTGCGCCGCGAGGCGGCGCAGCGCGCCCAACGCGGATCGGGGCTGACGAGCCGCCATCGCCCGCGCGGGCGCCGCAAAGAGAGCCGCCCGCGCCTTGGCGACGATCGGCGCGATGAACGGCTCGCCAATCATAGACGCAGTCGCGGCCAGCGGCGAAACAAGGGACGCCGAAAGGCCGAAGGCGGGAGTCAAAAGGGGAGCGATCGCGCCTGCCGCGTTCGCCGACAAGACCGGCGCTACGGTCTGGACGGGAACGGAGACGACTCCGGCGCGGGCTGAGGACAACAGCACCGTCAGTACGGCGGCCGAGATCGTGTTCATGGTCGAATTCTATATATCTTCCGGAATACTCCCCTGGGCCCAAAGGATTAAAAACATCCAGCCAGAGGACCTAGGAAAAAAAGGACCTTTGTCCGCCCTAGCGCAGGCTGTAGGCCAGGAACCGTTCTATGGCGTAGGTCGAGATCTGACCGCAGGGGCCCCTGAAGTTGTAGTCGCAGCCGTGCGTGGCCCAAGGCAGGTCGAGATAGTAATGCGCCACGCCCGCGGCTTTCAGTTTTTCCGCGAGACGATTCTCGTGGATCGACCAAACCAGCTCGTCGCGTCCGCCATGAATCATCAGGGTCGCGGGCGATCGCGCTCCCGCGCGAAGAAGAGGCGACGCCTGGGCATACCGCTCCGGCTCTTCGGCGGGCGAGCCGCCCAGATATTGGCGCAGCAGACGGCGCGAGTCGATGATGCGTTTGGGGCCCGGCACGCTCCAGGAGAAGAACAAGTCGTTGGGAGCGTAGAATACGACCACGCCTTTGATCCCCGGCATCGGCTGGGCGTCATGCGCGGCCGCCAAGGCGATCTGTCCGCCCGCGGATCGGCCGAGCAGGACGACACGGTCCATGTCGAGGGACCATTCCAGCGCGTGCCTTCTTAAAAATGCGATCGCGTCGCGGATGTCCTCGACTGGCCCGGGAAACACCGTGCGCGGCGCAAGCCCGTAGTCGACCGAAGCCACGGCGTAGCCGCGGGAAGCCAGATAGCGGGACAAATCGCTCAACTCGCGGCGCGAGCCGCTTTGCCAAGAACCGCCGTGCACGACGATGACGACCGGCAGGTGCCGGCTCACCGAGTTCGGCCGGTACAGTTGAAGAAAAAGCTCGTCTCCGCAGCTTCTCGCGAACAATTCCGCGCTTTCCCGCACGGCCGGCGTCGGCACTCCGAGAATCAGGCGTTTCCAGGAAAACGGCGGGCGCGTCACGGTCGTCGACCCGAACGCGCGCTCCATTTCCAAGGGAACCTCAAGGGCCCGAGTGTTGCCTCGCAGCAGCGGAGTCAGCGCGAGCAGCGCGGCGGCCAAGCCCAACGCCGCGCCGGCGCGGCCGCCGACGCTTCTCCGCCATCCCGGATAAAACGACAGCAGCGATAGGACGGCCAGCCCGTGTCCCCATTCCGTGACCGCGAGGGCGAGCATCCACAGGTGATACTCCGGCGCGCGGAACACCGCCAGCAGCGCGGTCAAAAAACAAGCGGCGCCGAAGATCGCGCGGCTGACGCCCGTCATCCCCAGGAGCCGCGCAAAGACTTGAACCCCGCCTCATAGCCGAGCGGAGCGACTCCTATCTCCACGGCCAGTCGCGAGGAGTCAAGCGACGTGTCTCGCGGCCGCGGAGACAGGAACTTCGTTTCCGCGGCGCGCGTGGGGCGGACCAAGCTCTCGTCACAGCCCATGATCCGGCAGAAGGCCGTCGCCATCTCAAAACGCGTGGCGCGATCGGCCCCGCCCCAATGAAACGCTCCCTCCAGGCGCGGATCGGCGAGAATCTTTTGGACCACCTCGGGCAGCTGATCGGCGGCCGTGGAGGTTCTCCATTGGTCGACGAATGCCGCAACGGGCTCGCCTCGGACGAGCTTGTCTCGCATCAAGTCGACAAAGCTCGGGCGTCCGCCCAGGGGCCTGCCGTAGCAGGAGGATACCCGAAGCACCACGGCGCCGGGCGCGCGCGAAAGCGCGGCCTCCTCGCTGTCGAGCTTTCCGCGGGCGTAAGCTCCGGAAGGCGCCGGGAAGTCGCTTTCCGAGTACCAACCTCGCTCGCCGTCGAAGATCAGGTCTGTCGAAAAGTGCACTAGTCTCGCGCCCGAGCCGGCGCACAACGCGGCCAAGACCGCGACCGCGTCCACGTTCACGCGTTTGGCGCGCTCGGGGTCACGCTCACAGACGTCGGGATCGGCCATGCCGCCCGCATGGATGACGACCCTTGGCCGGGCTTCATCGAAGGCGCGGCGAATGGAGTCGGGCTCGGCTAGGTCTAAGTCCGCGGCTCCCTCGCCGGCCGCGGTGCGCGAGGCGCGGATCACCCGCCAAGACCCCGACAACGCCGGGGCCAGGCGCCGTCCGAGGAATCCGGTGGCACCGGTAAGAAGCAGAACGTGGGGCTGCTCGGGCATCCTGGGTCTTTAGGCCTACATCGGTCTGGGACGTACGGCTCAGGCCGGAAACGGATGCAGCGACTATACTGGTTTTATGACGAACCGAACAACGCTGGCTGGACTGGCCCTGACTTTCGCCGTTCCAATCGCGGCCGCCGCCTTAAACAACGCCTCCACCATCCGGCAAGCCGGAGCCCTGGCCAACGGCGGTCAATCCGCTTTGCGCGTCGGTTATGACGGCGACGTCTGCAAAGGCCCCTGCGCGGACGAGCCTTGGGCCCCAAACGCCCTCAAGACGAACGCATTGAAGACGGCTCTCAGCCGCACATCCCGGCCCCCGCTGGCCGCTGAAATCCCCACTCCGGAGAATGACGCCCCGAAAGCCTCCACCCCGCCCATCAACGCGGCCGCACCCTTTGGCGCACTCCTCGGAAGCTTGATCGGCGGCCTGGGCGGGATGTTCCTCGCTAAACGCCTTTAGGCTTCTAAAACGATATCGCGCAAGAAGGCCGGC
>JAYVZL010000224.1:0-4468 GCA_043783505.1 Elusimicrobiota bacterium | reverse complement strand
GCCGCCGCGCGCGGCGCGCGCGTGCGCCTGTGCAAGGGCGCCTACAAGGAGCCCGCCGACGTCGCGTTTCCGTCGAAGGCCGACGTGAACGCGAACTACGACAAGTGTTCCGCGATCCTGACCAAGGCGCCCATCCCGGCCTTCGCCACGCACGACGACGCGCGCATCGAAGCCGCGCTCCGAGCCTGCGACGCCGCCGGCCTGGTCAAGACCGACTACGAGATCCAGATGCTGTATGGAATCAGGCCCAAGCGCTGGCGTGAGCTGTGCGGGGCGGGGCACACCGTGCGCATTTACGTCCCGTACGGCACGCACTGGTTCCCGTACTTCTACCGGCGCATCCGCGAGCGTAAGGAAAATCTTCTGTTCGTGGTGAGGAATCTGTGGGAATGAACGCGCTCTTTAAAAAATCCGCCGGCCCCGGCGCCGCGTTCGGTCCGTTGGACGACCTGCGCATCAAGCCCGACGAATTGCTGATCAAGGTATATCGCGCTTCCATCTGCGGCTCCGACCTTCCCATCTTCAACTGGAACTCCTGGGCGCCGGAGCGCTTCAAGACTCCCAGCACCTTCGGCCATGAGTTCTGCGGCGACGTGGTGGAGATCGGCGCGAACGCGCGCGACTTCAAGAAGGGGGACTTCGTCTCCGTGGAAAGCCACATCTTCTGCGGTCTGTGCTACCAATGTCAGAACGGCCAGCGCCACGTCTGCCGGGAGATGAAGATCATCGGCGTGGACGGCCCCGGCGGCTTCGGCGAGTACGCGGCCGTGCCCGCGCGTTGCGCGTGGAAGCACACCGACGACACGCTCAAGGATCTCGGCTCCCTCTTCGAGCCGTTCGGCAACGCCGTCTATTCCGTGCTGGTGGAGCCCGTGGCGACGAAGTCCTTGCTGGTGATGGGCTGCGGGCCGCAGGGCCTGTTCTCCATCGCCGTCGCCAAGGCCTCCGGCGCCGGTCCCATCGTGGCCGTCGAAAGCTCCCCGTACCGCGCCGAGCTGGCGCGGCGCATGGGCGCCACCGCCGTGGTTGAGCCTGGCAATCTGGACGCGATCCTCAAGGCGGGCAAGGTCAAGGACGGCTATGACGTGGTCTGCGAGATGTCCGGCGCCGCGCCCGCCATTGAAATGGCCTTCAAGGCCGTGCGCAGCGGCGGCCGCATCACCGCCTTCGGCATTCCGTCCAAGAAGATCGAGCTGGACTGGGCCAACGACCTGATTTTCAAGGGCGTGCGCGTCCACGGCATCGTCGGCCGCGAGATCTTCGAGACCTGGTACAAGGCCGACCGCCTCCTGCGCGGCGGCGCCGTCGACCTCAAGCCCGTGGTGACGCACACCTTCCCGCTCAAGGACTACGAGGCGGGCTTCGCGGTGATGAGCGCGCCCGCGCGCGACTGCGGCAAGGTCGTCTTCGTTCCCTGATCTACGGCGCTTAGCCGCGGGGAAGACGGACTGTTCGACCTATTTCGGCCTGGGTCCAATGCTCCGATAATATTGAGCAGTTCGACCTAAGCCTGTTTTTTAGGAGCTTGGTAGGATGTGGCTCATGAGAAATATTTTCAGCTTGTCCGCGCTGGTGCTGGCCGTGTGCTCGCCCCTCCAAGCTCAGACCAAATTAGCCGTCGTCCCGGCATTCAATAGGCCGCTGAACGCGGCCATGGCGGTCGGCGTCATCAATCCTGCGATGAATTTGCTTCCGCAATCGTGCCTGATGACGGGCGCGCCTTCATTCGTTCAATCTGCCATGCCCTTGGCGGCCGTCATGACCCCGGCCGCGCCGGCCGTCAAAAAATCCGCTCTCTTAACCGCCAAGAAGAATCTTATCAACGCCGCCGTTAAGACCGAGCCGCAATCCTCGTCCTCCGCTTCTTTCGACGGGACCGCGGCCAAGCCGGCCAAGGGCGTCTCCGCCGACTGGGTTCGGAGCATGATCGAGAAAGACGAGGCGGTGGACGGGAAAAGCCGCCGCATGCGCGACGTCGTGCAGAGGCTGGGATTTTCGCAGGCCGCGCTCAACCGCGGCATCCTCGCCCAACACAACGACAACTACACCGTCGATCTTTCGCGCGGGCCGATCACGGACCAAAAGAACTCGGGGCGCTGTTGGATATTCGCGGGACTCAACATGGTCCGCTCCATGATGATCGCCGATAATGAGAAATTGAAGAATTTGGAGCTATCCGAGAACTATCTTCATTTCTTCAACATGCTCGAGAAGTCCAACAGCCAGCTCGAGGGCGTCGTGGAAAAGATTTATAAGCCCACGGGCAAAATCAGTTCCTATGAGCGCCATGAGACCGTCATTCCAAAGATCGGAGACGGCGGTTGGTATGAGTTCTTTGCTTTCCTCGTGACCAAGTACGGCATGGTTCCCAAGTCCGCGATGCCCGAGACCATCAGCTCCGAGGCGACCGCCGTATTGCTCAAGGAGTTGGACGCGAGCCTGGCCGCGACGGCGGCGCAAATGATCGCCAACGCCAAGCTGTACAAAGCAGGGCATTCGGCCAACCTTTCCCGGGAAATAAAGGAGCGCGGCATGGCCCGCGTTTGGAGCATCCTGGCGACGCATTTGGGAGATCCGCCCAAGAGCATCGAGTACCGGACGAATGGGAAATCGGTTGTGGTTCGCGGAGTCAAGACCACGCCCACGCGCGTGACCTCGATGACGCCCCAGGAGTTCGCCAAGAACGTGGCTAAGTTCAACCCGTCGGATTACGTCTCGATCGCTAGTTATCCGGAAAAAAAGATCAACGAGGTCTATGAAGTCCCTAAATCGGCAATCGGCGCCGCTAAGCCCGGCGAGCCCAAATTCGACCTGCGCTTCATGAACGTGACTTCCGAGCGCATGGAGCAGTTGGCTGCGGCGGCGCTCAAGGGCGGCCAGCCGGTTTGGTTCGCCGCGGACGTCAGCCAAGACGTGGATCGCAAGACCGGCATCATGCATCCTCAGATCTTCGACCGCGATCCCGTCTACCAGTTTTCCCAGGAGGCGCAGGTTCCGCCTCTGACCCGCAAGCAGAACTCTTACTTCCGCCAAACCAGCGCCAACCACGCGATGCTGCTGACCGGCTACGATCGGCCTCGCGCGAACGGGCCGATCGTCAAGTTCAAGGTGGAGAACTCATGGAGCGACGTCACCGGAGACAAAGGCATCTACCACATGTACCACGATTGGTTCATGCAGTACGTCTTTGAGATCGTCGTGCACAAGAAGTTCCTCACCGCCGCCGAGCGGGCCCGCTTCGCCGGGAAAGCCGTGAGGACGAGGGAAGACGGTTTTTAAGCCGGCCGCCACTGCTTGACCAAGGCGGAGGCGTTTTTCGCGATGGAAATCATCGCCGGCTTCCAGCCGAGATCTTTGCGGGCTTTGTCGCTAGACACGCGCTGATCGAGCGCGAGGGCGTCGGCCAGCGGGCCGAGCTTTTTACGGGCCTCTTCGAGGGGCGTCGTCTCGACGGCGGCCCCGCCTGCGGCCGAGGCAAGAGCCGTCGCGATCGAGTGCACGGTTTCAGCCGTGCCGTCGGTGGCGTGATAAATCTCGCGCTCGGGCCGTTTTTCCAGTATCAGACGATAGAGCTCGCCTAGGTCGTCGATAAACACGTTAGCCCAGCAGTTGGAGCCGTCGCCCGTGAGCTTGATCGTCTTCTTCTCGACCGCGGACTCGATCATGTCTGCGTACAGGCCGCGACGGCCGCCGTACACGCAGCCCGGCCGCACCACGACGGCGGAGACTTCGCCGCCCGCGGCGGCCAGCGCAGTCTGCTCGTGGGCCGGGCGCCAAGCGACGATCGGCAGCGGATTTAGAGGCGTCAGTTCCGTGGCCGGCGCGGATTGCCCGCCCAGCACCCAAACGCCCGAGGTGTAGATGAGCAGGCGGGGGGATTTAGCCGCGCGCGCCGATTCAATAAGAGTCGTCAACGCCGTTTCGTCGGCGGCGACGGCCTGCGGGCCGTACTCGAATGCGGCGTGAATGAGAACGTCGCAGGTATCAACGGCCGCGCGCCACTCGGCCGGTTTTTTAATGTCGCCTGAGACCGGCTCGACGCCGGCGGCTTTCAAGGCTTTCGCGCGTTCGGATGAATGGGTCAGGCCGACGATCTCATGGCCCGATTTTTTAAGTGCCGCCGCCGCCGCGCCGCCGATATAGCCCGTCGCTCCCGTTATAAAAATCTTCATGGAGCTATTCTAGTAATCTCATGGCCAAGGATGCCGCGGGTAGCGGCGCTTAAGCTCTTTCTTGACCGTGGGATAGGCGTTGGTCCAGAAAGAGCCGAGGTCGGATGTCTTCTGGACGGTGCGGTGGTTGGGCGCGAGTATGTCGAAGGTAACGGCCAGGCGTCCCTCGCACAGGCTCAGCGTTCCCGTCATTTTTATGAAGTCGCCCAGACGCGCGGCCAGCTCTGGCGGCCGCGACTCATGATACGTGAAGCGGCCTATTTTACCCGAGGGCAGTCGCTTGGTCGCGGGGAGAG
>JAYVZL010000223.1:0-11074 GCA_043783505.1 Elusimicrobiota bacterium | reverse complement strand
CTCGCCCAAGTATTTCGCCGCCATCGCCTTGACCACCCAGGAGGGGTTGTCGAGAAAAGCGCGCACGCGGTGCAGCCCCGCCACGTCGCCCATGCGAGCCAGACCCGCCGAGGCGTAAACTCGCAGCAGGGGCTCGGTGTCGCGCTCCGAGGCCGCGGCCAAAAGCGGCATCGCCTGTTTGGGGTTCTCCCAGACCACGAGCGCCTCGAGCGCGCCGAAGCGCACGGCCGGATCGAGATGGATCAAGGCCTCGTTGAACACCTGCAGGTACTTGAGGTCGTGCGTGCGCGCCAGCGCGATCAGCGCGGACGCGCGCGACTCGCCGTCGCGATCCCAGCGCGACAGCTCCAGAAGCTGGGCGCGGAAAGCCGGATCGGAACTGCGCGAGAAGGCCTCGCCCAAAGGGATGCCAATGTTAAGGAAGCGGTTGCGCAAGGCGTAGCCGATCGGCGAGCCCACGGTTAGGATGTCGCCGACGGGCGTGCCCGCGACGTTGGTCAAGTCGCGCCGGAGATTGCGGCGCTCCTCGGCGAGCTTGATGAGGACCGCGGGAATCTGGGGATCGAGCTTTCCGCCGTCCTCGGCGATCACGGTCGTGCCGGGGCCCGGCGGCGGGGCGTTGTAAGCGGAGGGCAAATCGGTGCGAACGGTGACTTCACCGCACCCCGGGAGGGCGGCGAACGCGAGAAAAGGCAAGAATATCTTCGCCAGTCGCATCTTTTAGATTATGGCTTATCCGCCTTCAATCGTCCACGAACCACGACATATTTTAGACATGTGGTCCGGCTATAATGTTCCCAAGACGCGGCAGATAACCTCCGAACTGACAACGGTCCGCGTCGACCCCACCAGGAGCGCCCGCCCGGGACCTATACGGTCCCGGGCGGGCCATTTTATGGCAACGGCGGCGGTAATTTTTCCAGCGCCTGGAACACCTTAAAAAGCCGCTCGAGCCACCGGGCGTCCATCTCATCGAAGGCGGCGGTCGAACGCGCCTCGAAAACGGCCCAGACGCGCGCGTTCTTGTCGAACACCGGCACGACGATCGTCGTCTGCCCCAGGCGCGCCTCGCCCGAGCGCACGGCCTCGCCCAACGCGCCCTCCGCCGGCACGGGTGCGGGCGCCGGCTGCGGACGCGCGGGCCCGGGCTGGAAAACCAGGCCATCGGGCTGAAGCAGCCAGAAACCGCACCATGTCCATGGACTCTGGCCGAAGGCGTCCCACAGCGCATCGGCAAGCTCGCGCGTCAGGCGTTCGGACTGCGGCTGGCGGCGGCGCCACTTGAGATCGAGCATCGACTTGACCTTGTCATAGCGCGCCCGCGAGGGACGGTTCTTGATGTCCAGGGCCGCCGCCGGGTCTCGTCTGCCTTCGTCGTTCATGCCTTTTTCTCCAATACGACAAGCTGGCCGCAGGCGCCGTCGATATCGCGCCCAAGGTTCTGCCGGACCGTGGATTTATAGCCCGCGGCCAGCAGCCGGTCCTGAAAGCGGCGTGCGTCGTTCTCATCGGTCGGACGATGAGGCGTGTCTGTCTGATTGAAAACGATCAAATTGATGTGAAGCAGTTCTTTCGATCCGACCGTCGCCAACCAGGCCACGAGCGCGTCGGCGTCCTCGCAACGGTCGTTCTCGTCTTTGAGCAGGACGTATTCGAAGAAAATTTTTCGTCTCGTGGAAGAGACATAGCCCTTCAAGGCCTCGGCCAACGCTTTGAGGTTGTACGCCTTGTTCATAGGCACTAGCCGGGTACGCAGGGCATCCGTAGCCGCGTGCAACGAAATCGCCAGATTGATCTGCGGGAAATCCCGGCCGAAAGCCTCGATCTTCGGCGCGACGCCGGAGGTCGACACCGAAATATGCCGGGCTCCGATGCCGAACAGCTTCTGGTCCGTCAGAATCTTCAGGCTGGCGGCGACCTGTTCGTAGCAGGCGAACGGCTCGCCCATGCCCATGTACACCACGTTGTCGACCCTGCCGGGCAGGTTGTTTTTGGCCATGTACTGGCGCCAAAACAGGACTTGGTCGGTGATCTCCTCGGGTATTAAATTCCGGACTAAACCCATGAGGCCCGTGGCACAGAATGTACATGCCACCGCGCAACCCACTTGCGAGGAGATGCAGGTGGTCCAACGCGTGGGGCTCGGGCGCAGCAGCACGGTCTCGACGGTGCGGCCATCGTGCAAGTCTAGAAGAGCCTTATGAGCGCGGCCGTCGCCCGAAACCTGAACCTTCCGCAGCGTTAGGTTTAGAAGAGGGAGCTTCTCCGCTAAGGAGCGCCGGATCTCCGCCGGCAGGACTTTGATGTCCTCATAGGAGGCGATCGCCTGCCCGAAAACGGCCTGACGGACCTGGTCCCAGCGAAACTTGGGCTGGCCGAGGGCCGACAGCGCCGCCTGGACTTTTTCCGCGTCCATTAATAGATGAGCTCGCGCACGTGCTTGCTGTCGAGCAGCTTGCGCACCACGTTCTTCTGTACCAGCCGCGGACCGGATACGTACCACTCGCTGTAGTATAGGCCGGACTTCTTCATGAGCTTGCGGCGCAGGACCTTGACCTCGGCATTGCGGAAGATGGTCTTGATCTGCTCGAGGCCGTCGTCGTCGAGGTCTGAGGCAATGCGGAAGGTGTGGCGCTGGCGCAGCTCGTCGATCATCGTGTCGAGATGAGGGAACACGGCCTGGACGACGAGCGTGATCACCGCGGTCGCCGCTCCCAGAGAATAGAGGCCGAAGCCGACCGTCACGCCGATGGCCGCGACGACCCAGATCGTGGCGGCCGTAGTCAAACCCGTTACGTGCTCACCCTCGCGCATGATAGCACCCGCGCCGAGAAAGCCGATGCCCGATACGATCTGCGCGGCGATGCGGGTGATGTCGGTTCCCATCGAAGCGGCGAGATTGCGCGAGAGGATCGCAAACAGGCAGGAACCGAGACAAATCAGGATGTTGGTGCGCAGTCCAGCGGCTTTGTCGCTGAGCTCGCGCTCGAGGCCGATGGCGGCCCCAAGGGCGAGGGCGACAAAAAGGCTAAGCAAGTCCTGGGCGAACGGCGTCATGATCCCTCCGTGTTCCGGCTAAAATCAATTCCGCGGCGCGACGGCCGGAGCGCACGCAATCCGGCAAGCCGACGCCGCCATATGAAGCGCCCGCCAGCACCAGCCCCTGATGTCCTTTCAGGCAGGACGCGATGCGGTCCAGGCGCCGCGAATGGCCGACCTCGTACTGCGGGTTGGCCTTGATCCAACGCGTCGTCTTCATCGCCAAAGGCTCGGCGCCCCGCAACTCCAGCAGGCGGTCGAGATCGGCGCGAACGCGCTCCTCGAGGCGGGTGATCGAGCCCTCGGCGTCCTGCTCGCGGCCGACGCCGCCGACAAATCCCCGCACGGCGAGGCGGCCGGGCAGGGCCCGAGCCGGAAATTTTTTGGAAGAGTACGTGGCCGCCGTTACGGTCAACCCTTCGCCGCGCGGAACGAGACAGCCGAAGCCGCTCAGTTGGCGCGTCGCGTTCTTCGCGTCGTAGATCAGCGTGGACGTGGCAGTCGAGACGAACGGGATCTCGCGCAGACGCATCGCCAGCTCAGGATCCAGGCTCTCGAGCGCGTCGGCCAGCGCGGGCGCGGGCAATGCGGAGATCACCGCGTCGGCTTCGAGGACCCCATGCGGCGTGACCACCTCCCAATGACCGGCGCGCCGGCGCACGACCTGAGCCGGGCTGTCGACGCGCACGGAGCGCGGCGCCAGGCGCTGAGCTAAGGAGTCGATAACGCGGGTCAGCCCGCCCTTGAGCGTCATGAAAGTCGTGATCCCATCGCGGCGCGAGGACGGTTTCCCGCCGAGCCAAAGGGCCTTAAGCAGCCCTCCTTTCTTCTCCATGTCGAGCAGCTGGGGAAACGTGCTGCGCACGCTCATGCGCTCCGGATCGCCCGCGTAAATGCCGGCGAGCATCGGCCCCACCAGCCTCTCCAAAGCCTCCGCTCCCAGGCGCCGGCGGGCGAAATCGGCCAGCGACTCGTCGACGTCGTCGCGCCGCGCCGGAACCAGCGGCTCGGCGGCCATGCGCAGCTTCGCTCGAAGAGAAAACAGCGAAGTCAAGGCGAAAGGCAGCAAACGGGTGGGTGCTACGAGATTCATGCCCGCGGGCAGGGGCGTGAGTCGGCCGCCGAGCAGGACGCTGACCCCGGCGTCGGGACCGGTGCAGATAAGATCATTCTCCAAGCCCAACTCGCGAACCAACTCCAGCATCTCGGGCTTGGTGGTGATAAAGCTGTCCGGACCGGTCTCGACGACCTGGCCTTCGACGATCTCCGTGCGCACCTTGCCGCCCAGCCGGGGAGAGGCCTCGAGAACGGTCACTTCGATGGGCTTGCCGTGCCGGACGCGCTTGGTCAGCTCCCAGGCCGCGACCAATCCGGAAATGCCGGCGCCGAGGACGACAATACGCTTCGTTGTATTTTCCGTTTTGGCGCTTCTCATCGAGAGCTCATCTCATGGACCCAATCAGTCACTTTTCTCACGTGATCGACGGGTGTGGTTGGAAGTATGCCGTGTCCCAGGTTGAAGATGTGACCTTTCCGTCCGCCGTTGCGCCCGATGATATCCTTGACCGCGGCCTTCAAGGGTTTGAGACCGGAAAATAAAAGTATCGGATCGAGATTTCCCTGCACCGCTTTCTTCCCGATCCGCCGCCGCGCCTCGTCGAGATCGATGCGCCAGTCCACCCCTATCACCGAGCCGCCGGCCGAGGCGAAGTCCTCGAGAAACCCGTTGGTTCCGGTGCCAAAAGAGATCACCGGCACGCCGGTCTTCTCCAGCCGCTTGAGGACCCAGGCCGAATGCGGACGGACGTGGCGGCGGTACTGCTCCGGCGACAACGCCCCGATCCAAGAGTCGAAAAGCTGAACGGCCTGCGCTCCGGCGGCGACTTGGGCCTCCAGATACTCGGCGGTGACGACCCGGACTTTGCGCATCAGCGCGTCCCACAACTCCGGACGGTCGGTCATCATCGCCTTGGCGATTTTATAGTGGTCCGAGGGCCCGCCCTCGATCATGTAGCTGGCGACGGTAAACGGCGCTCCGGCAAAGCCGATCAGCGCCTGCTTGCCCTCCACCTCGCGGCGGATGAGCCTCACGGACTCAAACACGCAGCCGAGATCGGCCGCGGCTCCCTCGACTTTAAGACGGGCGATGTCGGCGGCAGTGCGAACGGGGTTGGCGATGACGGGACCCGGCGAGAAGCTCAGCTTCAGGCCCATCGGCTCGACGACGAGAAGGATGTCGGCGAACAGGATCGCGGCGTCGACGTCGAAGGCGCGCAGCGGCTGCAGCGTCACCTCGCAGGCGAGCTCGGGGGTCTTCGCCAATTCCAGGATGGAATGCGTCTTGCGCAGGGCGCGGTACTCTTCCATGTAGCGGCCGGCCTGACGCATGAACCAGACCGGCGTCGCGTCCACGGACTGAGAGCGGCAAGCGCGCAAAAAACGCTGATTTTCAGCGGCCATCCGTCGATGATACCACTTCAGGTGGCGAGGAGCGTGTCGGCGGTGCGCAGAAGGATCAACAGAGCCTCGTCGGTCTTGGCTCGAAGGATCTTGCGGCGCAGGGTCTCGTTGGTGACCAGAGAGGCGATGCGCTGCAGGACTTTGAGCTGCGCGGTCGGCGTCTCGATGGGGGAGAGCACGAGAAAGACCATCCGCAGAGGCGCGCCGTCTGGGGTGGGCATCGGCGGCGCCTTGGGAAAGCGCCCCACCGCGATGAGCGGCACCTTCAAGCCGCTCAGCCGTGCGTGCGGCACCAGCACGCCGTGGCCCACGGCACTGGCGAACTTAAGCTCGCGCTCCCAGACCGCGGCGAAGGCCGCGTCGGCGTCGAGCTCGGGGTTGAGCACCTTGATCCGGTCCATCAGGTGGCGGATCGTCGCGCGGCGGTCGGTGGTCGCCAAGTTGGCGTCCACCGCGGCGCGGGAGAATAGCTCTCCCGTCACCCAACCTTGCGTCTGATCGAACTCGTCGCGCACCTCGCCCACGAGTTCCTCGAGGATGTCCTCGAGGGTGAGCAGTCCGGTGATGCGGTTTAAAGTATCCCGCACGACGGCCAGATGCATGCCTTTGTCGGGCATCGTCTTGAGCAGTTTTTCAAGCGCCTCGGAATTCGACACCTCATAGAGATCTCGCCGCAGTTTCTTCAACTCCGGCTCCGGCCAGCCGTCATGCAGCACCAAGTCTTTGATATGCACGAAACCGATCGCCGAGTCCAGGTCCGTCTCGCACAGAGGATAGCGCGAGTAGCGTTTGTCCCGGATCACGGCCAGGTTCTCGGCCCAGGGGCGCGCGAGCGAAAGATAGGCGATCCTCTCTCGCGGACGCATCGCGTCGGAGACCTTGGCGGAACCGAAGTCGAACAGGTTCTCAAGGAGAAGCAGTCTTTCAAGCGGCAGGGCTCCGCGCTCCTGGGTCTCGCCCAGCAGCACGCGCATCTCGTCGACGGTGACCGAATGGTCGGCCTCCGCCGCGGGTTTGACGCCGAACAAACGCAGGATCCCCATCGAGGACGCGGATAAAAACCGCACCGGCCACCGAAGAAATGCCGCGAAAGCCTTCAATGGGAGGGCGCCCCACAGGACCACGACTTCCGCGAACTGTATCCCGATCGTGCGCGGCACGAGCTCGCCGAGCACGATATGAAACCAAGACAAAATGGCGAGCGACAACCCGAAGATCAAGGCCTGAAAAGCGACGGGGGGCAACCGCGCCGCCCAATTCCCGAGCAGCGCCTGCACGCCGCGCGCCACCGCCGGTTCCCCCACCCAGCCCAAGGTCAGCGACAGCAGGGTGATCCCCACCTGGCAGGCCGCCAGGTAATCGTCGAGGTTCGCGAGGATGTTCTGCACCGCCAGCGCGCGCCGTCCGCCCTTGCGCGCCAGCACCTCGATGCGCGAAGGGCGCGCGCGCACCATGGCGAACTCCATCAGCACGAAAAGCGCGTTGGCGGCGATAAGGACGGCGGCCAGTATCATCATGAAGCGAGGATTATAGCCCTTCCAAGCGCCTCGCTTCGGCCTTCAGTTTCTGAAAATCGACCTTCCCGGAGCCGAGCAGCGGAAAATCCTCGACCTTATGGCAGTTGGTCTTGTCGGGGATCCAAAGCCGGGGTAGACCCTGCTGGGCCAGCTTCTTGAGAAGGGCGTCGATGTCGAGATCCCCTTTATAAAGCACGACGAGGCGCTCGCCGCGCTTGTCGTCGGGCACGCCCGCCACGATGAACGTCATGTCAAGAACGCCCAAGGCCTCGTGCAGGCTCTCTTCCACCTTGATGTCTGGAACCATCTCGCCGCCGACCTTGGAAAAACGCGAGAGACGATCGGTCAAAGTGACGAAGCCGTCCTCGTCGATCTTGGCTATGTCGCCGGTCACGTAATAGCCGTCCTTTATAACCTCGCGGGTCTTGGCCTCGTCGTCGAGATAGCCGGCCATGACGTTGGGGCCTTTGACTAGAAGCAGGCCGGGCTGGTCGGAACCGAGTTCCCGCCCGCTCTCGGGATCAACGATCTTCATGAACACTCCCGGCAAAGGCTGGCCGACGGTGCCGAGCTTGGTCCCGGTTTGATGGATTCCGGGCCACTCGATATCGGGAATATTGACCGCCGCCACTGGAGACAATTCAGTGGCCCCGTAGCCTTCGAGCGGGGCGACGCCGTATTTTTCTTGAAAAGCCTTGGCGAGCTCCTCGCGCAGCTTCTCGGCGCCGACGACGACCCAGCGAAGGGTCTTGAACTTCTCGGGGTCGACGCGCCGCATCCAGGCCAAAAGAAACGTCGGCGTCCCCAGCAGCGCGGTGACGCGGTGCTCGCAGACCAGCTCGCCCACGCGGCGCGCGTCGAGAGGATTGTAATGATACACCCCGCCGATCCCCAACCGCAGGGGCAGCCATAGAGTGACCGTAAATCCGAATGAGTGGAAGAACGGCAGAACGCCCATCATTCGGTCTTCCGGACCCAATTGGACGACTTGAGCCACCGCCTCCAGATTGGCGAGGACATTGGCATGGGTGAGCATGACGCCTTTGGGCATGCCAGTCGAGCCGCTAGTGAACATGATGGTCGCTAGACGATCCAGCGGGCCGCGCGCCTTGGAAAAAGCCGTGCGCTCAAGAAGCGCCGACGGCGTGAGCAGAAACAGCGCCGCGCACCACGCTTTCTTAAACGACGAGATCTCCGGGATAATATCCTCCGCGTAAATCTTGCGGCCTGCCGGCTCCCAACCCAGCTTCTCGGCGAATTTCCTCGAGGTGACGACCGTTTGAATGCCGGCTTTGGCCATGCAGGCCTCGACGACGTCTTTGGAGGCAGTGTAGTTGAGATTGACGGCGACCCGGCCGTGAAGAAGCAGCCCAACATTGGTTAGCACTCCGGCCACGGAGGGCGGAAGCATCACGCCGACGCGCTCTTGATCGCCGATCTTCGCGCTTAAGGCGCAGCCGAGAAGGTGCGCGCCGACCAAGGTCTGCAGGGCGTTGAGCTTGGTCCCCGTTGAATCGGCGACGCACGCTCGCAACGGCCGGCTCTTGACCTGCCGCGCGAATGCCAAGGGCAGCGGCGGTGAATCGGCCAAGCGATGGGCAAAAGCGCCGGCGCCGAGCTCGAGAATGGCCTGACGAACTTCGAAAGCCGTGGCTGTCGCGGCCAGCGGCTTGCCGAAACTCACGCTCACGGGATAAGGCAGACGCCTCGGGCGCTTAAATAGAAGCCTGCCTTGCGAAAAGCTGAAGATGCTCCCCCACACTTGGTCGAGATGAACGGGCACGATCGGAACATCGACGCCGTGCACCATGCGCTCGAATCCTTTTTTGAAGCGCTGCATCTGGCCGTGGCGGGAAATCTCGCCCTCGGCGAAGATGCACATGGCCTGGCCCGACATCATGTACTCGCGCGCGCGCTTAAAGGACTCGACGAGCGCCTTCGGACCGTCCGTGCTCGACACCGGCACACATCCCATCGCCCGGAAAAACCAGCCGAGAAACGGCATGTCGTAAAAAGCGCGCAGCATTAGGAAGCGCACCACGCGCTGGTTGGCCATGGCCACGAGCATCGCGTCGATGAAGGAGACGTGGTTGGACACAAGCAGAACCGGGCCTTCCAAAGGTACGTTCTCCGCGCCCACCACGCGAATCGAGTAGAAACAGCGCGTCAAAGGCAAGAGCATCAAACGTACAAAAAAGTCGGGAAGGCGGCGCAGAATTTCAAACGCGACGACCGCCGACATGGCGGCGGCGACGAGAAAGACCTGCGCCGGATTCAAACGGAACTTGGCGTCGAGCCCCCAAAGTGCTGCCGAGGCGATCAGGATCGCCGTGAAGCAGAGGAAATTCCCCGTGGCCACCACGCGCCCGCGTTCGGCCGCGGGACTTCTCTGCTGGATGTAGGCCTGCAGCGGCACGGCGTAGAAGCCCGCTGAGAGGCCCGCCAGCAACAAGTCGACGAGCACACGGGTCGTCGAGTGATAGGCGAAACCCAGATCGACGCCGAAGATCACCAAGCCCAGGCCGCCCAAGGGCACTAGGCCGAGCTCGATCTGGCCGCGGGACAGACGTCCGGCGACAAAAGATCCCAGGCCGATGCCCAAGGCCAGCACGACCTGAAAGCGCCCGCAGGCGGCCTCGCTCAAGCCCATCAGTCGCGTGCCGTAAACGAGGAGATTCATCTGAAACAGCGCGCCGACGAACCAGAAAAAAGCCACCGCGCAGGTCGCCAGGTTCACGTTCGGGATGGAGGCGAGGTGTTTGAGGTTGGCGGCCGTGCTTGAGACCGGGTCGAAGGATAAGGCCGCCCCGGGACGGGCCGCGGTCGTCGTCGCAAGGAGCAAGGACGCGAGCAAGCCTAGAAGCGCCGAGCCGGCGAGCGCGCCGGCCGCGAGAGCCGGCCGGTCGTGAAAGCGCAGGACGAACCAGGATGCGGCGGCCGTGCCGAGGATGATGGCGCCAAAACTCGTCATCTGCACGAGGCCGTTCGCGTTCGAGAGCTCGGAGTCCTCAACGAGCTCGGGCAGGATCGCGAACTTAACCGGGCCGAAGAACGCGGAATGCGCGCCCATCAGGAAGAGAAGTCCGAGCAGCGACGGCAAGCTGCGCGCGGCCAGCGCGGGCGCGGCGAGAAGAAGCAGCGCCACTTCAATCGCTTTGAAGAGAACGACGAGTTTGGCTTTCGGCCAGCGGTCGGCGACGTCGCCGGCGAGGGTCGAAAAAAGCAGGAACGGGAGGACGAACGCCGCGCCCGCCAAAGCGATGAACCGTGCGGCGCCCGCGGGATCGGCCGCGACCACCGAAAGGATGACAAACGACTTGAAGGCGTTGTCGTTGAACGCGCCGGTGGCCTGCGCCGCCAGAAAAGCGCGGAAACCTTTGGAGGTAGTGCCTGACATGAACGACGTAGCATAGGCAGGTACTCCTGTCCTGTCAAGCCTCGCGCGCTGGGGAATATGTCGGATGTTTTGCTAGAATCCGCCCATGGCCGAAGCCAAGGAATTCAAGCCTCTTAAGGAACTCGGGGCGGTCACCCTCACCGAGACCAGCGAGCTGAAGTTCTACGTGGACGAATACAAGGGCCACCGCTACGGCTCCATCCGCACCTTCGTCAAAGGCGACGCCTACTCCGGACCCACCAAATCGGGCGTCACGCTCAACGGCCGGGTGCTCGACGAGACCATCGCCGCCCTTGAGAAGCTGCCGCCCGAGCCCGCGACCCACGAGGACTTGGAATTGGCGCGCGTGCCCAAGAAGGCGGGAGTGGAGCTCGTGGTGCGCGTGACTATATATAAGGATACGACCGGCCTGGACCTGCGCGAGTGGGTCGATGAGGCCGAGTACAAGGGTTGGTCGAAGAAGGGCGTGAGGATCCCGTACAAGGACCTGGCCCAGACGATCGCCTTCCTGCGTCAGATGAAGGCGCTCGTCGCCAAGCCCTAACCTCAGCGCGTTTTTTTAGGCTGCTGGATGAAATAGTGGGCGATAAAGAGAAACGCGTCCCGGCTGACGTCGCTGATCTCTGAGATGAGCGAGCTTCGGCGGGAATGAATCGGAATC
>JAYVZL010000222.1:0-26295 GCA_043783505.1 Elusimicrobiota bacterium | reverse complement strand
TGGAAACGTTTATCTGAATATCACCAACCATTGTCCGACTTCCTGCATGTTCTGTGTCAAACGGACCTGGCTATGGACCTATTGCGGCAATGACCTGATGCTAAGACACGAACCGAAAGTGGATGAAATCTGGAAGGAGCTTGAACTGCTCGCCTCCAGACAGAATCCTCAGGAGATCGTCTTCTGCGGTTACGGCGAACCGACTTATCGCCTGGAAGCCATCTCGATGCTCAGCAGCAGGATTCGCGAACGCTTTCCCGGCATCCGAATTCGTCTCAATACCATCGGACTCGGCAGCTTGATCCGAGGGCGGGACATCGTGTCAACATTGCGGCTGCGCGTAGACGCTGTTTCCATAAGCGTCAACACCGCCGACCCTCGGCAGTGGTCGATGCTTCACCGACCCGCCGCGAGCTATGGAGACGCGGGGTTTGACGCCGTTCGTCGGTTTGCGACCGGTTGTGTCCAAGCCGGACTGTACACGACTTTGACGGCCGTGGAACTCCCGGGGGTGGATCTTCTCGCCGTAGAGCGGATGGCGCATGAGCTGGGAGCCGAATTCAGGCTGCGTCCTTCGCTGACAAGCGTCGCTTAGCTTCGTCGCCCGGACTCAACAACGCTTCGTTCACTGGGCCGACGCCGCCTTTTCTTGTATCGAAGCAGCTTAATATCGGCCTCTTCGCGAAGATCCTTGCGTCTGTCTCCTGCGCGGAATTCGAGGTCTGCGGCGCGAAAGACGGCGTTGCGTGCCCGTTGAGGATACCGCGGGGAGAGCAGAACTCGATAACTGTCAAAGGAAGATACGCGCCCACTGGCCGCGAACTGAGATTGCGCTGCTTGCGGGTGCGGCTGCCCAGCGTTGAAAGGCGTTTTTTAATTATCGAGCTGAGTTCCATTAAAGAAATTGGCATTAGCCGGCCTCTCGCCGCCTCCGATCTTGCCCTGATCGAAAGCGGGGTCCGCAACTGCCTCAGGCTGAATGCACTCATTGGCTCCTACCTTGATGCGGCCCGGCTCGAGGAAGGGGCGCTGCCTCTGCACGCAAGTCCGGTGGATTTAGAACCCTTGATTCGAAACGTCATCGATGAGCTCGCGCCGGCTGCACGAGAGCGCGGCCAGGAGCCGACGCTGACCGTTCACGGGACTCTGATCGCGCACGCCGATCCGGAATTGCTTCGCCGCGTCCTGGTCAACATTCTCAGCAATGCCACCAAGTTCACTCCTCAGGGAGGCCGGATCGATGTAACCACATCCTCTCTAGAACGCGACGTTCTGATTCAGATCTCCGATAACGGGCCGGGAATCCCGGCTCAAGATTTGCCGCGTATCTTCGACCGTTTTTACCAAGGGGTGAGCCCTGGACGGCGTTCGGGGCTCGGGCTGGGTTTGACCTTCTGTCGCGCGGCGACTCGCGCGATGGGAGGCGAGGTCACGGCCGAATCCGAGGAAGGCAAAGGCAGCGTCTTCACGCTGCGCTTGCCGCAACCGATCCTTGCGGGAACGACTATCTGACCGGGCCTCGCTGGCGCTTCGCCGGTTTACGCTTTGCGATAACGACAAGGGCGCGCATTAAGTCCATCGTGCTCACGATTCCGGCCAGACGTTCGCCGCGAGTGATCAACACACGGTGAATACGGCTGGCGATCATGACCTTGGCCACCTTCTCTACCGATACAAGCTCATCGAGTGAAATTGCGCCGGGGGTCATGATCTCCTCGACGCGGATCTGCTCAAGCTCCTCGAAGTGAAGGCCTGCGGCGCGTGCATCATCGAACTCCCTATGATAGGAAGGAACGCCGACGGAGGCCTCGCGGCGCGTGCGCACGAGATCCGTTTGCGACACCACTCCCAGGATCGCGCCCACCTCATCGACCACCGGAGCCCCGCTGATGCATTTCTCCTCGAAGACCTTCGCGAGCTCCGGCAAGGTCAGCCAGCTTTCCACCGTGACGACTTTTTTGCGCATGATGTCTTTGGCCAGCATATAACCCCCTAGACGAAAATCCTCCGACTTCGACGCAACGTTACTGCCGCGTCAAATCTCGGCTACTTTGTTGCAACAGTTTGAGAGAAGTTGGATATATCCTATTCTCGACTCATGGACAACGCAGCCCTGCCCGGCTACCCTGGAACACGCGGCCTCAATTTTTGGGAGGCCGACGCGGCGCTGCGGTCCGTCGCTCAAAAGCGGCTGACGCCTCAAGGCGTTGCCCGCGCGGCCGAGTTCGGGGCCTTCGTCGGGGGACCGCTCGACGCCTTGATCGACGTCGCGCACAAAGTCGAGAACCTTCCCAAGCTCGTGGACGGCGCCGTGCGCTACTGCCCCGAGCAAATCGAGGCACGCCGGCACTTGGCCCGCGCGATCTACGGCACGCCGCTGTCGCTGACCGAGCGCTTGACCCGCGCCGTTCTTTCAAACTACTGCGGCGAGGGCGGCATCACCTGTCCGCTGGCGATGACCGAAGGCCTCATCGGCCTGCTCGAGAAGCGGGGTACCGAGGCTCAGAAACACGAGTTCATCCCCCTCCTGCGCTCCGATAGCGCCGAGTGGGCGCTGACGGGTGGGCAGCACATCACCGAGCGCCAGGGCGGCTCCAATGTGGCCGCCAATGAGACGGCCGCCGCGCCCAACGCGGATGGGACTTGGTCGCTGACTGGCCTCAAGTGGTTCTGTTCCAACCCCGGAGAGCTGTGGGTCGCCAGCGCCAAGGTGCCGAACTCCGGAATCGTCGCGCTGTTTCTCGTGAGACGGAAACTCCCCAACGAAAACCTCAACGGCCACCGCATCCTGCGCCAAAAGCCCATCGGCGGCACGCGAGGCAAGGCGACCGTAGAAGTCGAATATCAAGGAGCGCGCGCCGAGATGATTGGCAAGCCGCGGGAAGGACTAGTCCTGCTCTTTAACGAGATACTCTCCGTATCTCGCCTGCACGTCGCGGCGGGCGCGCTCGGCTTCGCGGGTCGAGCCGTCCTGGAAGCTCGAACCTTCACTCAGTGGCGGACCGCCTACGGCAAACCGCTGACCGCCATCGCCTCGGTCGCGGCCCGGCTCGCATCGATGGAGTCCATTCACATGGGCATGCTCACGGCTTTTTACCGAGGCCTCGACGCGCTCGAGGCCGGCGACGCCGACGCCGAGGCGACCGTGCCCCTGCTCAAGACCGAGATATCCCGCCGCGGTACCGCCCTGGTGCGGGAAGCCCAGCTGCTCATCGGCGGCCACGGCATCCTCGACGATTTCTCCCCGCTCAATCGCCTCGCCCACGACGGGCTCATCAACGAGATCTGGGAAGGCACGCATCCGGTGCTCGCCGGCCACGCGGCCAAGAGCCTGCGGAGGCCGCGCGTGCTGGCCGCCTTTCTGGCCCGCGTCTCGAAGAATGTCGACCCCGATGCTCTCGCCCGCTTCTCTTCCCTAGTTGCCGAAAGCCGGAGTTGGAGCGAGGACGACCGAAGCCTCCGCGACGAGGAGCTGACAGGGCAAGCCTACGCTCTGCTTGCCGCTCGGCTCTAAGTCTCGTCTAAAAACAGGTCCGCCAGCCGCACCCAAAAACGGCGCGCCCCCGCGGCGGCGGCACGCTCTCGCACCTCGGAGAAGCTTCCTCGCAGCAGCCGCAGTATGCCCTCGCCGCGTTCCTCGCAGCGAAACGACTCTAGGCCGCGCGCGACCCCTATCTCGGCCAGGGCGCGGATCAACGCGCCGCCCACGCCTTTGCGTTGGAACTCGTCGCGCACGGCGACACTCAATTCGGCCTCGGTTTCACCCGCGATCGCGTGATAGCGCGCCACGCCAATTAGGCATCGCCGCCGCCCTTCGCATAGAAAAGCACCGATAGCCATCGAGGTCCGGGAGTCGATGGCCACCAACTCCTGGAATTGCGCCTCGGAGAGTCGCGAGAGCGGCGTGCCGAAGCGCAAAGTGGTCGTTTCCTCCGACTGGGCGTAAAAAAAATCCTTCAAGGACCTCTCATCGGCAGGTCCAAGAGGCCGCAGCAGCACGTCGATCTTCCCGATTCGCCGTCGCGACTGGAACTCTATCGGATAGCGCCCTCCGTCGCGCGGCAGAACGTGGCCGGAGTCCAGCAGGCCCGCCTTCACGGCTTCAGCCGCAAGTACCGTGCGAAAACGCGGGTGCGCGATCTGTATCAGCGCGACGGCTCGCTGACGGATCGTCTTGGCCTTGAGGCTGGCGATGCCGTACTCGGTGACGACGTAATCGATGTCCGTCCGCGACGTCACGACTCCGGTGCCTGGAGCCAGCGCGCAGGAGATGCGCGAGATCGTCCCCTTCTTCGCCGTCGACGGGAGCACGATGATGGATTTCCCGCCATGCGAGGCGGCCGCGCCCCGCACGAAGTCCACCTGTCCGCCGACACCGCTGTAAAGGCGGCCGCCGATCGAGTCGGCGGCGACCTGACCGGTCAAGTCCACCAGCAGGGCCGAATTGATCGACACCATACGCTCGTTGCGCGCGATCACGGCGGGATCGTTGACGTAATCGCTCGGGTGAAAAGAAACTTTGGATTTTCGGCAACGGCGTCATAGAGACGCCGGCTCCCCATGCAGAACGAGGTCACGACACGCCCGGGATGGAGGCTCTTCGCTTGCCCCGTGACCGCACGCGCGACGACGAGATCAAGGACACCGTCGGAGATCATCTCTGAATGCACGCCCAAGTCCTTCTTGCCTGCCAGCGCCGCGAGCACGGCGTCGGGCACTGCGCCGATGCCAGCCTGGATGGTGGATCCGTCTTCCACGAGTTCGCGCACGTAGCGCCCGATCCACAAAGCCTCGGCCGTGGCCTCGCGCGCCGGAAGCTCGAAGATAGGGCCTCCGCCCTCGACGTAGGCCGCCGACTCGACTGCGGCCTTGACCACGTCGACCGAAACGCCCAGAGAGCAATCGATGAGCTCCTGCGGCGCCGCGGCACCCGATCCCACGAGCACGCGCTGGCCGCTGCGCAGCGGCATCAGCGCTTCCGCCGCGGACATAGCCTTACTTTTCATGGCCGCCCGCGGTGCAAGTCAAGGGCGGTGAACGAAGGCCCTCAGAAGATCCATGGAGGTGATAATCCCGCACATGCGGCCATCGCGCGTGATGATAACCCGGTGGATTTTCTTGGCCAGCATCTGCCGGGCCACTTCCTTGATGTCCGTGTCTTCCTCAAAGGAAACGGTCCAGGGCGTCATCACCGACGCGACCGTGGCGTCCGCGTGCTGGTGCCCGACCACGTCCGTCTGAGATACGATGCCGATGAGATCTCCCTGTGGGCCGACGACCGGCGCCCCGCTGATGCCGCGCTCGGACAACTGTTTGATGAGTTCGGGCAAAGTCGTTTCTGGCCGCACCGTCAGGACCCTCTTGCGCATGATATCTCGCGCCAACATAGGACCTCCTATCGCGCGTCGGAAACGCGCATGGCGAACGGCATGCTACCTACGGCGGGAACAGACATCACCGGAATCGAGGAACTTCTCAGCACTCTCTCCAGCGTTGTCCCGAGAAACGCGTCTTTGATGAGCGATTTTCCGTGCGCGACAAGGACTATCCAATCGTGCCCCCTTCGCGACTTGAGTATCCCGCTGACGACATCTCCGGAAACCTCCTTCATCACCGGACGAGCTTTTTTCAGGACTTCCGCTGGTAAACGCTTGAGGAGTTTGGTCATCCAGAATCGCGGATCGCTCCAAACTGGATCTTCCGTCACGTGCAGGGCCGTCATCCGCGCCGACAAGACGCTCGCCGCGGCGGCAGCATAGGCGAAGCCGTATTCCGAGTAAGCCGTGAACTTGATAGGCGCCAAAATCGAGCGAATCGGCCGGACGGCGCCTCGCACGACGAGAACGGGAACTGAAGAGTCGCGAACCACGGCCTCGGCCACCGATCCCAGCATGAACCGCATGACACCCTTGCGAGCATGCGTCCCCACTACGATCAAATCCCAGCGGCGAAGACGAGCCAAGCTTAGGATGCGCTCGGCCGGGTCGCCCTGCAGAATCGTGATCTTGCAATCAGGGCCGACTACCGCGCGGATTTTTGCGCGCAGCGCGCGAATGTCGGCAGCGGTCAGGCCAGACGGGGGCAGCGAAACATCGTGAATTACCCAGGGAACGACGTAAACGACATCTAGGGCCGCGCCGCATTTCGCGGCGAGCGCGGACGCGTGCCGCCACGCAGCGTGGGACGCGTCCGCGATATCATAACCAACGAGAATCTTCTTTGGCGGGAATATGATCATAATGTCTCCGAGCTGTCTCGATCATTGAAGCGCAACATTTCGGCCAAATAAGGTGGAACCGACGCATGACCGGTTCGCGCCGCCGGCTACACAGCCGCTGGGTTGCGGCGCACACAGGCGCTCCGCCATGGCTCTAACCGCATAGACATGCTTGCCGTCACAGCCGTTCGTCAGGGTGCGCAGTAGCGCCGTCATGCCGTTGAGAGAGGCATGCGCTCTATGGAGCACCGGCTCCAACTCCGCGCTCGCGTTTTCCCGCCGCCGGAGCAACGCATTAAGGACGCGCTCTTCTCTGGCTTCGTGCTCCGCAAGCATGTCCTGGAATACACGCTGCGCCCGTTGCCGTAATATAGCCGTTTTGTTGCGACGTACTTCGACGACCTCCCAGAGGGAGGTTGCCGCAAAAGGTGCACAGTCGGACCGGAATACGCCGCAGGCCCAGACAGGTCGGGGTCCATGAGACGGCGATCCGAGGTAGCAAGGGGCCGAGCGGTTCGTAGCCGCCCGGCCTTCGCTTCGTCGACGCGACGCTGGTATGTATGTTGCGTAAACATCGGCGTCGCACGAATGTCGCAAGGGGGCTGGTACATTTTATGGCCGCAGCGATCACAACGAATGCCGACTGGCGCGAGGAGGAAGGAGGCCGCGTCGGTCTGTGGCTTTTCATCCTGTCCGAGATTCTGCTGTTCGGGGCCTTCCTGGCCTCTTATGTCGGCACGCGCCTGGGCAATCCGGACTGCGCTCTGGGCGTCGTCGCCTGGCCCGAGGCGGGGCACCTGCCGGGTCTCGCGATGGCCGCGTTGAACACGGTCATCCTCCTGACCAGCTCCTATACGATGGTCCGGGCGATCGTCCGCGCCGAACGCGGCGACCGCGCTGGCTTCCGGTCGAATATGACCGCCACGATCGTCCTTGGCTTCGGCTTCCTGCTAGTGAAGTCCGCCGAATACGTCCTCAAGGTCTTGCATGGCTATTATCCCGGATCGGAGCTCGCAAAGGCGAACCCCGGTCTGTCCATCTTCCTTTCCTACTACTACCTGCTGACCATACTCCACGGCCTTCACATCGTTGCTGGTCTGGTATGGAACGGAGTCGCGCTGTACTCCTCGGGCGACGCGCCGATGCCGGACGTCACGCGGCGGGCGGAGTACGCCGGGCTGTACTGGCACTTCGTCGACGTGGTGTGGGTGTTCCTCTTCCCGCTCCTTTACCTCATCTGACCGGAGAACTCCCTCATGAGCCAAGAAACGACGCTCCATACCGACGACGAGCTCGACCTCGGCGTCTACCTCTCCCTGCTGGCGCTCACCGCCGCCACGCTCGCCGTGAGCCATTTCACCCACGGCGGGCGCATCATGGCCGTAGCACTCGCGCTGATCATCGCCACGATGAAGGCCGGCCTCATAGGCTTCTACTACATGGGCCTGCGCCGCGAGCGCGCGATGATGTTCGTGATCCTGGGCATCGGCGCCGTCGCCGTGCTCATCCTTCTCGTCGGCATCCTCCCCGATCTGACCTTCGCGAGGTTCTGATGCGCGGAACGCTTCTCGCTTGCGCCGTCCTGCTCTCCTGCGCCTGCTCGCGCTTAAGCGAGCCTCTCACAGCACTTCCCGAGTTCACGATGACCGCGGTGGGTCCCCGGAGCACGGCGAGTTTCGGACGCAAGGACCTACTCGGCAAGGTATGGGTCGCGGACTTCATCTTCACGCGCTGCGCCGGCCCGTGCCCGATCCTCAGCGCGCGGCTGGCGGCGCTCGGACGCGCGCTACCGTCGTCGGTGGGCCTGCTGACGGTCGCGGTGGATTCGCAGGGGGACACCCCGGAGCGACTGCGCGGCTACGCCAGGCGCTACCAGGCTGAGCCCGAGCGCTGGGTGTTCCTGCGCGGCACGCCGTCCCAGACGTATCACCTTCTGTACGCCGGTTTCCGCCTGCCACTGTCGGTCGATCCGTCCGCCCCCGAGGAGCTGCGCGCAACACACAGCGCGCGTTTCGTGCTTCTGGATAAGAATGGGGGCATCCGCGGCTACTACGACGGACTCAGCGATTCGGACAACGCCGCCATCGCGCGTGACGCGCGGCGGCTCCTGGAGGTCGGTTCGTGAAAAATAAATCCGCCGTGCCTTTCGTGCTCGTAGTGGGAGGACTCATCGCCTGGGGGATGCACGCCCTCTTCACCGCGTTTCCCACCATGCCCGTGGCCGCGTCCGCGCAGGCCGCGCATGTGGACTCGGCCTGGAACGGCCTACTTCTCGTCGAGGGCGCAATCTACGCCGTCGTCATGGCTTTCATCCTTTACTGCCTGATCGCCTTCCGCGCCGGGCGCCGCGAGGAGCAGGGCGACAAGTTCGACCGCAGCCGCGGCCGCTTCGTCGAGCTGGCCTGGATCGGGTGCAGCGCCGCCTTGACCTTGGCTCTGGCCGCGCTCGGCGCGCACGAGCTGCGCGCCATCATCAACGATCCTTCTGCCGACATCGACATCGAGGTTCGAGCCTCGCAGTTCAGCTGGGAGTTCTATTATCCGCAGTCGAAGACCTACGGCGACAAGCTCTACATGGAGAAAGGCAAGCGCCATCGAATCATCCTTACATCGAAGGACGTCATCCACGCCTTCTGGGTGCCCGAGTTCCGCCTCAAGCAAGACGCCGTGCCCGGCAAGACCATCCCGCTCATCATTACGCCGACCCGGGCCGGCGAGTACTTGCTGCTTTGCAACCAACTCTGCGGCCGCGATCACTACGACATGAAGGCGATCGTCGCGGTTCTCGAGCACGAGGATTTCGAGAAGAACACGAAGACCGATTTCTGAGCCGCATCATTGGAGAATGAAATGACTGAATTCATCGCCGCATTCGTCGCGGGCATCGTCGTGTTCGTCGCCGGCTTCGCAGGCCTCTCTGGGGCGCTCGGACCCCAGGCGGCGTGTGTACTCGCTTACCTCGCCGCTTTGCTCGTCTTCCTCGGCGTCGTCGGCGGCGGGAAGGCCCTGCGCACCTACGCCCAGGGTCGCGAGCCTCAGGAAAAGCGCGGCGCCGCGCGCTATTTCTCCTTCGATGTGGACCACAAAGTGGTCGGCATTCAATACACGGCCGCCGCGGTGATCATCTTCCTCGTCGGCGGCGCTCTCGCCCTGACCATGCGCCTCGAGCTCGCCAAGCACGGCCTGCAGTTCCTGACGCCCGATCAGTACCTCACCGTGATGTCCCTTCACGGGATCACCATGGTCGTAGTCGCGCTCATCGCTACCGCGGGCGGCCTCGGAAATTTCATCGTTCCATTGCAGATCGGCGCCCGCGACATGGCATTCCCGCGCATGAACGCGCTCAGCTTCTGGCTCCTGCCGCCGGCGGTGATCCTGCTGCTGGCGTCGCCGTTCCTGGGCGGCCTCGATTTCGGATGGACCGCCATCGCCCCGCTATCCACGCAGGGCACGACGATCGGTAAGCAGCTGTTCCTGCTCGCCTTCGTCACCGCGGGCTTCTCTTCTATCTTCAGCGGCGTGAACTTCGTCGCCACGGTGCTCACGATGCGCGCGCCGGGTATGGGCTGGGCGCGTGTGCCGGTCTTTACTTGGTCGGTGGTCGCGACCGCGATCATCCAGATCATGGGGACCTCGGTCGTCGCCGCGTCACTGATCATGGTGACCTTCGACCGGGTCCTGCACACGACCTTCTTCAACTCGGGTCTGGGCGGCAACGTCCTTCTCTACCAGCATCTGTTCTGGTATTACTCGCACCCCGCGGTGTACATCATGATCCTGCCGGCATTCGGCGCGATCCTCGAGATCTTGCCGGTGTACGCGCGCAAGCCGCTGTTCGCCTATCACATCGTCGCGGGCGCGCTGCTGACCATCACCGCGCTGAGCTTCTTCGTCTGGGCGCACCATATGTTCACCTCGGGCATGTGGATGCTCCTCAAGCTGCCGTTCATGGTCAACACGGAATTGATCTCGATCCCGACCGGCGTCGTGTTCCTGTCGGCGCTGGGGACCCTATGGCGTGCGAAAATCCGCCTCGACGCGCCGATGCTATGGGCTCTGGCGATGCTGGCCAACTTTCTGATCGGCGGCCTGACCGGAATCCCGCTTGCCGACGCGCCGACGGATCTTCATCTGCACGATACCTGGTTCATCGTGGCCCACTTCCATTTCACGATCATGGGCGGCGCGGTATTCGGTTTCTTCGCGGGCTTCCATCATTGGTTCCCGAAGATGACCGGCCGTCGGCTGAACGAAGCGCTGGCCAAGACCCAGTGCGCGCTGATGTTCATCGGCTTCAACGCCGTCTTCATTCCGCTGTTCTGGCTTGGCAACCACGGCATGCGGCGCCACGTGGCGGACTTTCCGGCGTGGATGGATCCAGTGCAGACCTTCGCCAGCTGGGCAGCCCTGATCGTCGCGGCGTCGGTGCTGGTGTTCGGCTACAACGTCTATCGCTCTCTCTCTGACGGCGAGCCGGCGGGGAACAACCCCTGGGAGGCACTTACGCTCGAGTGGAAGACCGCGTCCCCGCCGCCGCACGGCAATTTTAAGACGCCGCCCATCGTGTCAGAGGAGCCTTATGACTACGGCGTGCGCGCCTAGTACGACGGCCCTGCCGACGACGCGGCTTCCACGTCTGCGGTCGGCAAACCGATGAAAGACTATCTTGCCCTCGCCAAGCCGCGCATAACGTTGATGGTCGCGCTGTGCGCCGCCGCGGGCTACGCCTTGGCCTCCCATGGGCCGACGGAATGGGCGCGTCTGTTCTGGATGGTGGCGGGCGTCGCGTTCGCCTCGGCCTCGACCGGCTGCCTCAACCAGGTCCTCGAGGCCGATCTCGACGCCCGCATGAAACGCACTTGCCGCCGCCCGATTCCGGTGGGGCGGGTGTCGCCCGCGGCAGCGCACGGGCTCGGGCTTCTTTGGGGCGCGGCAGGACTGGGCCTTCTCGCGTGGAAGGTCAGCACTATTTCCTGCGGACTGACCGCGTTCACCCTCGTCAGCTACCTTCTCGTCTACACCCCGATGAAGCGCTTCACGCCGCTCTCGATCTGGGTCGGCGCGGTCCCGGGCGCGCTGCCGCCCGTCATCGGCTGGACGGCGGCGGGCGGCGCGCTCGACGCCTCGGCGGCGGTCTTGTTCGGCATTCAGTTCCTGTGGCAGATGCCACATTTCCTGGCGCTGGCATGGATGTACCGTGAGGATTATGCGAAGGGCGGCTACCGTATTGTGTCCGTGACCGACCCGTCCGGGGCGGAGTTGGCCTGGCAAATGTCGGTGACCGCCGCCTTGCTCCTGGCCGTCTCCACTTTGCCTTTCGGCCTGGGACTGGCCGGCCGCGCCTACCTGTTCACCGCGCTGGCGTTTGGCGGGCTGTTCATGGTCCTGGTGCTCGCCGCCGCGCGAGAACTTACGGCGGCTTCGGCCAGGCGCGTATTCATCGCTTCTTTAGCGTATCTGCCGTTCGTGCTGGCCATGCTCGTCGCCGACCGGAGTCAAAAACCTTAATATATAAAAGCAACAATACCTCCATGCCGCCGCGATATAGCCGTTTTGTTGTATCGTACCTCGGTGGAGCATGGCATAGAGCGGGACGGGAGCGTGCGGCAGGATCGCCTCAAGCTCGTCTCCTGTCTCGAGAGCGGCGAAAGCCGAGAGGATGCGCACCAGCGGCTCGGGCGGCGTCAGGCCGCGCAGGCGAGCGTTTCGCGCCTCATGCCTTTCCTCCCGCCGCCGCGCGAAGCTCGGCGAGAATCATGACGGGGTCCACTCCGTGCGCCGCGGCCGCCGTCGCGACCGGATGAACGCCGGCGCTCGACCGTTTCCCGAACGGTCATGTCCAGGTCCGGTAGCTCGTCGTTTACCATGGGTTGTACCTCAGAAAGACGCCGCAGAAGACGATCGCCAGCATCACGAGACCGTTGATCCGTCCCCATAACGCGACGCGCCGCGAGAGCGACCCGCGCTCCAAGGGCCCCATTCCGCCTCGCGCCAACGCCGGCCCCCAGCTCAGCGAGTGCGCGAGGCTCAGCGCGACCATCGCCGCGACGAACGACAGCTTGACCGCGAGAATCCGGCCGAACGGCCCGTAAAACACCTCGGGCGTCGAGCGGACGGACCACAGCTTCCAAAGGCCGGTCGCGAGAAGCGCCGCCCAGGTCCCCCACTGCACGACGCTCAAGCGCTTGCCGATCCCGGCGTAAACGGCGAAGCGCCGTTCCTCGGGCAGCGCCTCGCGCAGGGCGGGCTGCACCACGAGCGACGTGAAGAGCGTCCCGCCGACCCAGACGATGGCCGCCATCAGGTGCACCCAATGAACTGCCGCGTCTATCCACACCATCTCCGCCTCCCCGCGACAGCCGCGATCAGACCCCGCGCAGCTCGACTCGCGGAGAAGCCGCCGCCGCGCTTTTCAACAGCCCGGAGAGCGCGACCGGATCGAAGGACGCGTTGAGGTCCTCGTCGCGGCAGCCGTCGGGGCGGAAAGCCTGGAGCACGTGCCTGCGCGCGCCCTGGGCGAACAGCGACTCGGAGAGCGCGATGAGGCCGGCCTCGGTGAACAGCTCGGGGTGGACCGTCGTCCGGCATTCGTGGTCCACGCCGCTGTCAACGAGGAGGCGCAGACTCGTCTCGGCCGTGGCCCCGCTTCCGGAAACGCCGTTGACGGCGTCGTAGCGCTGGAACGATGCCTTGACGTCGAACCCCACCCAGTCGACCAGCGGCAGAATCGCCTTTAGCTTCTCGGGATACGCCCCGCCGGTGTGCAGGCCGATCCGGAAGCCGAGTTCCTTGGCCTCGCGCGCGGCATCCGAGAGGCCGTCCTGCATGGTCGGCTCGCCGCCGCTGAAGACGACGGCGTCGAGGAGCCCGACGCGGCGGCGCAGAAACGCGAGCGCGTCCGACCACTCCCTCTTCGCGGGCAGATCGGCCCGGATGAGGTGCGGGTTGTGGCAATAGGAGCAGCGCCAGGGACAGCCCTGTAGAAACACCACGGCCGCGACCGCGCCAGGATAGTCCGTCGTGCTTAACGGAGTTAGGCCGCCGAGACGAATGCTGCCGCTACGGCTTGGCGGGGCACTCTTGGAAAAAAAGCCGCTCGTAATGTTCTCCTTTTTTGCCGATGTTGAATGAAGAAACCGGACGGTGGTAGCCCATCACCCGGGTCCAGATCTCGCACGGCTGGCGTTCCGAGTCTTCCAGGACGACGGGCGGCCGCGGCGTGTACTCGTTCATTGGGCGCTCCTTTGTTTTTCCGCCAGTCTTTCGACGTCGCACTTCGGACAGAACGGCTGCTCGCCGTCGAGATAGCCGTGGGTCGGACATATCGAAAATGTCGGCGTGATCGTGATGTAGGGCAGGCGGAAGCGCTCGAGCGCGCGCTTGACCAAGGTCTTGCAGGCCCGGCCGCTGGAAACGCGCTCGCCCATGTAGAGATGAAGGACGGTGCCTCCAGTATACTTGCGCTGCAACTCATCCTGGCGCTCCAGGGCCTCGAACGGGTCGTCGGTGAAGCCGACGGGCAGCTGCGAGGAGTTCGTGTAGTAGGGCCGCTCGGCCGTGCCGGCCTGGAGTATGGCGGGGAAGCGCTTGCGGTCCTCCTTGGCGAAGCGGTAGGTGGTGCCTTCGGCGGGCGTCGCCTCCAGGTTGTACATGTGGCCCGTCTCCTCCTGGATGGCGACCATGCGCGCGCGCACGTGGTCGAGGAAGCGCACTGCCATCGCGTGGCCCTCGGGGGCGGTGATGTCGAGCTTGTCGCCGCTGAAGTTGCGGATCATCTCATTGATGCCGTTGACCCCGATCGTCGAGAAGTGATTGCGCATCGTGCCGAGATAGCGGCGCGTGTACGGGAACAGGCCGTCGTCCATCAGGCGCTGGATGACCTTGCGCTTGATCTCGAGGCTGTTGCGGGCGATGTCGATGAGCTCGTCGAGGCGTCCGAGCAGGGCCTTCTCGTCCCCCTTGTGCAGATGCCCCAGGCGGGCGCAGTTGACGGTGACCACGCCGAGCGAGCCGGTCTGCTCCGCCGAGCCGAACAGGCCGTTGCCCCGCCTGAGCAGCTCGCGCAGATCGAGCTGCAGGCGGCAGCACATGGACCGGATCATGTTGGGCTTGAGCTCCGAGTTGACGAAGTTCTGGAAGTAGGGCAGGCCGTATTTAGCCGTCATCTCGAAAAGCTTGTCCGCGTTCTCGCTTTCCCACGGGAAGTCGGCGGTGATATTGTAGGTGGGGATGGGGAAGGTGAATACGCGGCCCTTCGCGTCGCCGGCCGTCATGACCTCGATATAGGCGCGGTTGATCATATCCATCTCGACTTTAAGGTCCCCGTAAATAAAGGGCATTTCCGCGCCGCCGATCAACGGGTGCTTCTCGCGCAGGTCCTCGGGACAGACCCAATCGAAGGTCAGGTTGGTAAAAGGTGTCTGTGTGCCCCAGCGCGAGGGCACGTTGAGGTTGTAGATGAGTTCCTGGATGCACTGACGAACCTCATTGTAGGGGAGCTTATCCTTGCGAATAAACGGGGCCATGTAGGTGTCGAAAGAGCTGAACGCCTGCGCCCCGGCCCATTCGTTTTGGAGCGTGCCGAGAAAATTGACGATCTGACCGACGGCGCTCGACATATGTTTTGGCGGCCCCGCTTCGACCTTGCCGGGAACGCCGTTGAGCCCTTCCTGAAGAAGAGTTCGCAGCGACCACCCCGCGCAATAGCCCGCCAACATATCAAGATCGTGGATATGGATGTCGCCGGCACGGTGCGCCTCGCCCATCTCGGGCGAATAGACGTGGTTGAGCCAGTAGTTCGCGACGACCTTGCCCGAGACGTTGAGCACCAGCCCGCCCAGGGAATAGCCCTGGTTGGCGTTGGCGTTGATGCGCCAATCGAGGCGGTTGACGTACTCGTTGATCGAGGACTCCACGTCCACGACGGTCTTCCGGTCGCGGCGCATCTTCCGGTGCTGCTCGCGATAGACGATGTAGGCGCGCGCGGTCTTGAAGTGGTCGGCCGAGATCAGCACAGCCTCGACGACGTCCTGGATCTTCTCGATATTAAGGATGTTCGCGCCGTTCCGGCGCGAAAGGACCTTGACCACCTGCGCGGTGATCGGTCCGGCGGCGTCGTCGCCGAACTCCCCCGAGGCGGCGCCCGCCCGCGCGAGGGCGGAGCGTATCTTGGCGGGATCGAAGTCGACGCACAAGCCGTCCCTCTTGGTCACCGACCGCAGAATCGAAACCGCTTCCTGGCTCTCCGCCGTTTTGGTCGACATTCGGGTTTCGATCTCCTATTAATGGCGCGTCTTGCGCGAACACACAGGTACGCAACGTTCTGTCCGCGCAAAACGCTCCAAAATGGCACCAAGCCACGCTCAACGACGCTTAATGGATTCCCGGTTCCAGGGCCAGTATGGACCGCGTCTGCTGCCCGGCGCCGAGGACCAGTCAAGAGCAGGCAAGCGGCGGCTGCAGCCGCCGTAGACGAGCGGAGTATCTGGCGCTTCTGTTGCGACAGCGACCCCGTGCACAGAACGACGTCCGATCTGATCGCCCCCCCGCCGATCGATCCGCTCAACGTCTTCCCGCTCTCTTGGCCCCAAAGCCCCCAGATCACCTACGACCTTTTCGAACTCGCCAAGACCCAGATGTGGGATCCGGAGACGCTCCCCTGGGAGTCCTTGACCCAAGCTCGCATCTCGGCCGAGGAGCGCCTAGCCATCGGCTATTGGTTCTCGATTCTCGGCATCTTCGACGCCGCCGCGCCCCCCGTTTTCGCCCATGCCCTCATCGAGATGTTCAAGAACAAGGAAGAAGACGGGGTGCGTAAATGCTTTTCGACGATCCTGCGCGACGAGCTCAACCACGAGGAGGTCTGCCGCAAGGCCACGATGGCCTGCCTTCCCGGCCGCCCCTACGGCCCGCTCGAATGGACACCGAAGACGGCCCTAGAGAAAGGAGCCTACAACAACATCCAATGGGCCTATCACAACGGCGCCCGCTATTGGGACGGCTATGTCAAGGCCTTCGATAAATACCCGTTCGCGGTTATGTTTACTTCCTTCCTCATGGGCGAGGTCGCGGCGACGACGCTTTTCTCCGAGATGGGCCGGGCCGCCAAGATCCCGGTGTTCCAGGAGGTCTTCAAGAGAGTGAGCCGCGACGAGGCCCGTCACGCGCGCATGGCGCTGTACCTGACGAAACGGACCTTCCCGACCTTGCCCCAGGAGCAGAAGGACTTCATCACCAAGCAGCTGAGGGCGGGTTTCATCTTCCTCTCGCTCATCCTCTTCAAGCCGTTCCCGGGCAAGTTCTGGGAGCTGCCCGACACTTTCCTTAACTACCACGATATCCTCCAGGATGCGGCCCAGTCGGGCGGGCTCGGGATTCTCCCGATGAAAGCTCGCGAGTCCGCTTGGCGCAACGCCATGCTCAAGGTCAAGAAGACGGTCGAGGCTTACGGCATCGCCTTCCCGGCCATGCCCGAAGTCGGCCTTATGGGCGAGGAAGTCGCCGAAGAAGACCTCGAGATGATCGTTCCAGTGTTTTGAACTCATGACCCAACTGCGCAGCGGCTCGCGGGAGCACAAGGATTTGATGTGCCGGTTCTTCACCGATTCCTTCCTGCGCTTCAATTCCGACTCCGTCGCCTGGCCGGACCTCCCCCCGGCGGACGTGAAACGCCTCACCGCGCTGCCCATCTGGGAAGAAGCCGTGAAGACCGAGGCCACCACGGCTTTGCTGGTGCAGTCCTTCGGCAAGAAGCTCAAGGACCCGGACCTCAAAGAGGCCGTCTCCATGAACGGCTTCGAGGAAGGGCGCCACGCGGCGCTGCTGTCGGGGTTGACGCGCCGATACGGGATCGCCGTGGAGAAGTTCGATCCGATGCCGGACGTCGACGCTGAGTGGGGCTTTCTCAAGGTCGGCTACGGCGAGTGCTTCGACTCCTTCTTCGGCTTCGGGCTGTTCGCCCTAGCGCGGGATTCGGGCTATTTCTCGTCGGCGCTGGTCAAGATATTCGATCCGATCATGCAGGAGGAAGCGCGTCACATCATCTTCCACGCCAACTGGGTCGCCTACTCCAAGGCGCAGCAGCCGTCGCTCGAGCAACTGGCCTTCTCCTTCAAGCAAGCGCTGGCCTTGGGGCACCAAACCGCCAGCCGGATCAAGACCGCCTTGCGCATGCGCAACTCGAGCCCGCAGGACAATTTCACCATGAACGCCCATGAATCCTTCGGGAACTTCTCCATCAAGCAGTTCCTCGAAACCTGCCTGAGGGAAAACGCCCGCCGACTCGCGCCCTATGACGACAGGCTGCTGAGGCCGACCTTCATGCCTCGCCTCGCCCGCGGCCTGCTGCCGGTCCTGCCCTAGATCCTAGGCGCTCAGGCCGTAATCATAAGGCTCGTCCGCGACGTCCAGAATCTCCATCATCTCAACCCCCCACGTGCTGCCCCTCGCGATTGAAGGCGGACATATACTCTTGCGCCGTGTCGAGATCGATGTAGGAGCGGCCTTCCGGGTCGAGAGCCTGCGACTCGGCCTCCGAGAAGACGCGCGTGCGCACGCGCGGAAAGAGGTCTCGGACTCGGAGTCGGCCTTCCGAGATGAGCTTGTCGGTTGCCGGCAGGCACGACCTCGAGTAAACGGCGCAGAGCGGTTGCAGGTGGCCCTGCCAGATGGGAACGACAGCGTCGAAGTCAAAGCTGCTCTTGCAGAGTGCCGCGATGAGGGCAGGCCGAAGAAACGGCATGTCGCAGGCGCAGACGAAAACTCGTTCGGTCGGAGCCGCGGTCAACGCGGCATGAATTCCTCCGAGGGTGTGGTGCTCGGTGAAAGCGTCCGGCACTATGAGCCGGTCGAGGCGGGCGAGATGGGCCAGCGGCCCGGGCGTTTTGACGACGATCAGTTGAACGCGAAACAGCCCGGCGAGCGAGTCCGAAACGGACTCGACTAGCGTCGAGTTTCCCCACGCCGCCGACGCCTTGTCCGAGCCGAAGCGCCGGCTACGTCCACCCGTCAGCACGGCGGCGCAGACGCCCTCGATCACTTGAGCCACCGGAAGGCGAGTTGGTCGCCCGCGCGAATCCGCCCCTTGCCCAGCGGCGACAACGCGAGAGCGTCCGCGCCGCAGGCCATGCCCAGCATCGCCGAGCCCTGCGGGCGGATGATCTCCAACTCGTAGCCGGCATCTCTTCCGCGCGCGCGACAGAAGAGGTATTGCAGGCGATCCTCGGGGCTCGAATAGTCGTTGAGCGCCGTGCCGGTCAAGTGATAGCTTTGATGCTTCGGGGAGTGACCCTGCAGCCGCTCGAGCGCGGGACGGGCGAACTCCTCGGCGCACACGATGGCCGCGACGGGGTTACCCGGCAGGCCGAAGACAGGCTTGCCTTGCCATAGCCCGAAGAGCAGCGGCTTGCCGGGCTTTATCGCCACCTTCCAGAAGACGAGCTCCATGCCGAGTTCCAGCAGCGCCGATCTTGTGAAGTCGAAATCTCCTACGGAAACCCCGCCGGTGACGAGTAGAGCGTCCGCCGCGTCCAACGCGCGCCGCAGCGCGGCCTTGAGCTCCGCCGGCTCGTCTGGCGCCACGCCGTGGGGCACCGGCGCGGCTCCCCACCGCGCCACCGCGGCGCAGAGAGCCGGTCCGTTCGAGTTCGGGATGAGTCCAAATGATCTTTCGGACGAGCCCGACGTCAGCTCATCGCCGGTGACGAGCACGGACACCCGGGGCCTCCGGATGACGGCCACGCGCTCCTCGCCCTGGGCGGCTAATAGGGCGATTTCATAGGGCCTTAGTCTTACGCCCTTTCGAAGCAGTTGCGCGCCGGCGCGCACGTCCTCGCCTCGGCGCCGGATGTGGGCCCCCAACGTCGGTCTTCGAAGCAGCTTCACGGTCGCGTCGCCTCCTTCGGTAGCTTCCTTCGGCACCACTGTGTCCGTGCCCTCGGGGAGAGGCGCCCCCGTCATGATGCGGATCGCCTGCCCGGGCCCGAGCTTCGGCCTTCCACGCTCTCCAGCCCGGACGGTCTCGACCACCGGCAGGGTCGCGCCGGCTTCGGCGCCGCAGTCGAGCAGGCGCACGGCGAAACCGTCCATCGCGGAATTGTCGAACGGAGGCAGGTCCTGCGCCGCGTGGAGGTCCTCGGCGAGCACGCGGCCCGCCGCCTCGTCGAGCGGGACGCGCTCGGCGCCGAGCGGCTGAACTCGTTCGGCGATCAACGAAAGTGCCTTGTCCGGAGAGATCATGGCGATCTCGCCTCCGTTCGGCAGCCGGCCGTCAGGCTCAGGAGCATGCCGGTGAAAACGATGCTCCAGGCGGCGAGCGCCAAGAAAAGAAAGCCGCCGCAGAGCGAGGCCACGAAGTCGAGCCCCAGTGCGCGGGAGAACTGAAGTGTGCAGACCGTGTACATCCCCAACGGAAAGACCATGCCCCAATATTGCGGGTCATAGGCGAACGGCACGCCCATACGGCCGTGGCGCCATACACCGAGGATCAGAAGAAGCGGGATCCACCATGTACACGTCGCCCAATACAGCGCGGTCATGCCTTTGATGAAGCCGGAGAGTTCGACCAGGAAGGGCGCCGCCTGCGCGTTGAGCGCGAGCGTGGCGCCCGCAAGCGTCGTGATCGCGGCCGCACCCATGCTGATCCAATACGGCGGGGTCAGCGCCAGCGCCGCGATCTTCAGGAACAGCAGGCGGTAAACGATCATGCCTGATATCCAGAGGTACATCATCGCGCCAAGGAGGAACAGGCAGAGAGAGACGAAAAAAAGCGGCTGCCCACAGACGCCGCGCGCCGCAAGCAGCGTGCCAAGGATGGAAAGAGACTGCGTGCTCACGACGGCGAGCAACCAGGCGCCGTTGATGCCCGTCTCGATCGGGGGTTTTTCGCTCTTGATCGCGGCCGCGCCGAAAAAGGCGTAGCCGACCAAAAGCCAGACGACGAATCCGAGGCACCACAAGGCGGACGCCGCCGGCGCGAAGGTCTCCCGGAGCAGCAGTTGGATGCCGACAAGGCAGGTCGCCGCGACCAAGGTGAAGAAGCCCGGCCCACGGCCGTGGTCCACGAGGTCGGCGAAAAGACGGGCGGGATAGAGCAGCAGACGCAGCAGCGTCATCGCTGCGAGCACGCCGTATGCGACCAGGCTGATCCAGAACAGTGCCGTCGAGATCGCATGGTAGTCCAACCGGAACGCAGCGATCGCCACGATGCCCGTGGACATGACCATGGCGAAGTAGCCGGGGAAGAGCCCCGCGACCAATTCGCGCCAGCGGCCTTCGCTACTCACGGAACGGCGGGAGCGTCGTCGTCCAAGCCGTCAACGCGCAGCAGGCGAGAGCTAGCCCGCTTAAGCCCAGTCCGGCCCACCGGAACTCGGCGCCTCCCCCTCCGAGGACGAAGTTCGTTTCCGCGATCAGGATCCAGATTTGAAGGAAGATCGCCCCCAGGCTCAGGATGACGCAGACGTTGACGACGGTCGCGGAGACTTCTTTGTCCCTGTTCTTGAATCGCATGGTCTCACATCCCCGCGTAGTAGATGCCGTCGTCCTTCACGGCTAGCCGCACGGCTGGAAGCGGCCTCTCCGGCGGCCCGTAGAGCACCCGTCCCGTCTCCACTTCAAAGGCTCCCTTGTGGCACGGGCAGACGAGCTTGTTTTCGTCGATGCGCCAGAGGACCGGGCACTGCAGATGGGTGCACTTCTGGGAATACGCCACGTAGCGATCCTCGGACAGGCGGACCATGATCGCCGGCCCGCGGTGATTGGGCAACGGGAAGACGCGCGAGGTCCCGACGGGAACCGCTCCCGTGTCGGCGATCTTGAACGACTCCTCCACCCGGCCGGCGTTCTTTCTCTTGGTGAAGATGCCGCCGGCCACCACCGCGAGCGTCCCCGAGAAGATGCCACTCGAGACGAGGAAGAGATAGCGGACGAAATCGCGCCGCGAAACCGTCGTGTCGTCTGCGGCTTCGACCGGAAAGTCTTCGGCCCACTTGGGCACGGTCTGAAAACGCCGCTTGAGGCGGACGAAGACGGATTCGTTCATAGCCAAGGCTCCCGCGCGCCGACCTCTCCAGTGCTGATGAAGTCCATCGCGTCGAGGTTCACAGGAACGCGGTCGTCATCGACCATCAAGTGCACCTTCGTGGTCAACAGCTGCTCTCCGAACTGGAACTTGTTGTTCGGCTTGTTCTTGCGATTTTTCGCGATCCACTCCTTCGGCCCGAAGTAGAGGGCCTGCGAGGGACAGACGTTCGCGCACATCGGCTTGAGCCCGACGGACGTTCGGTCGTAGCACATGTCGCACTTGAGCATCTGCGCCGAACCGTCGAAGATATTGGGCACGCCGAACGGGCAGGCGATCTCGCAGTTCGAGCAGCCGATGCAGCGGGGGTTGAGCGAGGACTGCACGACGCCGTCCGGCGTCCTCTTGATGGCGTCCGCGGGACAGACCGCCGCGCAGGACGGGTCGTCGCAGTGCATGCAGACCATGGGCGACGTCTTGACCGTCTCCCCCCGGTCGAAGAAGTCCAGGTGGATCATCGGGACGCCGCGATGGGTCGCGCACTCGGAGCAGGCGGCCTCGCAGGCCTTGCAGCCGATGCAGCGCTGCGGGTCGATGAAGAAGTCGTTCTCGGGAACGGGAGAGTTATTTTCGAGCATTTTCGATTTTCTCGATGCGCACGGCGCTGAACTTGAACTCCGGGATCTTGGAGAGCGGGTCGAGCGCGCGCTGCGTCAGGCGGTTGGCGGACTTCTTGTCGGGCCAGTGGTACGGGATGAACACGGTGTCCGGCCGGATCGTGCGCACGACCTTGGTCTTGAGGTCGATGCTGTCGCGGCGCGACGTGATCCTGACCAATTCGCCCTCCACGATGCCGTATTTCTCGGCGAGCTTCGGGTGAATCTCGAGATAGGGCTCCGGGCATTCCTTCGTCAGGAAGCCGATGCGGCGCGTCTGCGTGCCCGAGAGATATTGGAAGATCACGCGTCCCGTCGTCAGATAAATCGGATAGTCGTCGTTGATCTCGTCCGCGGACGGCCGGTAGGTCACCGGGATGAACCGAGCCTTGCCGTCCGGATGCGCGAACTTGCCGCCCTCGAAGAGGCGCGGCGTGCCGGGATGGTCGAGCGTCGGGCAGGGCCAGAAGATGCCCATGTTCTTCTCGATCTTCTCGTAGGTGATGCCGTAGTAGTCGACCGTGCTGCCCTTCGAGGCGACGCGCAACTCGTTGAAGATGTCCTCGGCCGACGAATACTGGAAGTGCTTCTCCTTGCCGAGGCGCTTGGCCAGCTCGAGGAAGATGTGCCAGTCCACCTTGGCCTCGCCCGGAGGCTCGACGGCCTTCTTGATGCGGACGACGCGGCCTTCGGCCGTCGTCGCCGTGCCCTCGTCCTCCTCATGCAGCGAGCCGGGCAGGATGACGTCGGCGAAGCGCGCGCTCTCGCTCATGAAGAAGTCGATGCAGACGAAGAAGTCGAGTTTCTTGAGCGCCTCCTCCGTGAAGCGCGTGTCGGGCAGGCTCACGGCGGGGTTGAAGCAGATCAAGAGCAGGCCTTTGATCGTGCCCACGTGGATCTCGTTCATGATTTCCTGCGCGGAGAGCCCCTTGCCCGGCATGTCCTTCTCGTCGATGCCCCAGACGTTCGCTACGAACTTTCGGTGTTCGGGGTTGGTGATGTCCCGGTTGCCCGGCAACTGGTCGCACTTGTGGCCGTGCTCTCGCCCGCCCTGGCCGTTGCCCTGCCCCGTGATCGTGCCGTAGCCGCAGCCCGGGCGGCCGATGCGGCCCGAGGCCAGCACGATGTTGATGCAGGACAGCACGTTGTCGACGCCCTTGGTGTGGTGCTCGATGCCGCGCGCGTGGAGCAGCATGCTCTTCTTGGCGTCGCCCCACCACGTCGCGGCCTTGACGATGGCGGCGGCGGGCACGCCCGTGATCTTCTCGGCCCACTCCGGCGTGCAGCCTTCGACCGCCTTGGCCGCCTCGTCGAAGCCGAGCGTGTGCTCGTCGATGAACTTCCGGTCGATCTTGCCGGCCTTGATCATGAGATGGAGAATCGAGTCGAACAGGGCGCTGTCCGTGCCCGGCCTGACGGGCAGGATGAGGTCGGCCGTGCGAGCGATCGGCGTGATGCGCGGATCGACGATGATGAGCTTGGCGCCGCGGTCGCGCGCCTTCCAGATGTAGTCGGTCGTGATGGGCGCGCATTCCGAGACGTTCGAGCCGGCGACCAGGAGAAGGTCCGTCTCGAGGATGTCCGCCCAGGAGTTGGCGGCTCGATCGACCCCGAAGGCCTTCTTGTTCCCCATCCCGGCCGAAACCATGCAGAGCCTGCCGTTGTAGTCGAGGTTGGCCGTCTGCAGGGCGACGCGCGCGAACTTGCCGATGAGGTAGGACTTCTCGTTGGTCAGAGACACGCCCGAGAGCAGCGCGAAGGCGTCCTTGCCGTGCTCCTTCTGGATGCGCTGGATCGCCGAGACTACCTTTTCGTAAGCCTCTTCCCATCCGATCGGCTCATAGCCGACGCCTGGACGGTTCTTGAGCGGCGTCATCAGTCGGTCGGGGTGGCTGCCCTGCATGTAGCGCTTGATGCCCTTGGGGCAGAGCTTGCCCTCGTTGAACGGGAACTCGTCCCACGGGTCGAAGCCGACGACCTTGTTGTCCTTGACGTTGAGGATGATGCCGCAGCCTTGGCCGCAGAAGCAGCAGTGCGTCTTGACCTTCGCATCCGGCTCGACCGGCGCTTTCCAGCCACCCGGCGGCTCGAAGTTCAGATGCGGTCCGAAGAGTTCCTCAATCTTTTCCTTCGAAATCGGCAATTCGGCCATGTCAGGCTCCTTTGCTCGCGTCGAACTTCCCGCCCAGCCGCTTGTCCTGCGCCCACATGAACATGCGCCGCCGGCAGAGCGGGCAGAGGTCGTGAACGGTGGCGCCGCCGGCCGCGGTCTCGTATTGAAAGCCGAGGGTCTTGAGGACGCCCTTGACGTCCTCCTTCTGCATCCGGCTCGTGAACGGCTTGCCGCAGGAGGCGCACGGCGCGGTTTCGCCTTGCTTGCGCTGGAAGATGTAGACGCCCGCCCCCATCTGCGCCCCGCGCTGGAAGATGTGAAAGAGCTTGCCGAAGGGCATGTAGACGAGCAGGATCACGACGGTGAAAGCGTGCAGCGTCGACAAGACGCGAAACCCCTGCCCGCCCATGAGATGCGAGCTGTAGGTCAGGAACAAGCCCGTGATCGACACCGCGAACAGGATGAGCAGCGGAAGCATGTCCTCGACGAAGCCCTGGGCTGGGACAGAATCGGGATGGAGGATGCGGCGCGTGAAGGCCATGACCGTTCCGATCGCGACCATCACCGCGGCGATGTTGAGCGTGTTGTAGAAGATGAATCCGAGCCAGCCCTCGGGAACGAAGATGACGAAGGTCGGGAAGCCGAAGACCGACAGCCGGTACAGGTCGTCGCGACCGGGCGCCGACTCGAAATGCAGCCAGCCGAACGTGAGCGGAAAGGTCACCGCGAAGGCGACCACGGTTCCCCAGGCGAGCAGGAAATGCGTCATCCAGCGGTAGCGGCTGCGCGGAACCACGAAGCGCTGCAGCAGGATCTGGTTGACGAACGTCTGCGCCGTCAGCAGCAGGTGCTGAAAGAAGTCCCGGCTGAGCAGAAACTCGATATTGCGGTTCCAGAGCCGCCGCGTCGGCGGCCGGTCGAGCCAGACCGTGTAGCGATACGCGACGCCCATGGCGGCGAAGATCGAGGCGAAGAGGTAAGGCAGCAGCGCAGCGTCGAAATGGAGCAGGCGGCGCGAGCCGATCAGCACGAGTGCGACGAGCGAGCCCCCGGCGAGCACGCCGTTGCGCACGCCGTTCCAATGCAGCGAGATGCCCTTCAGCATGTCCCGATTCTAGATGATTCGAACGCGAGGCGCGAGTCAAATCGCCGACGAGATTTCGGTTCTGGCAGGTACGTTTCTCGACGCACGCATGGACCATCGGCCTGAGCGGCTAACGTGACGGCGGCCGCCCTCCTCCTGGCGTTCGCGTCCGCCGGGGCAGCCGCGCCGCGCGAAGGCTGCCGCTGCTCATCCTGTTCGCGGTCGCAGAGCAGGTTGGCGTTCTGCTCGCGAAAGACCCCGAAGGTGTCGGCCGATGCTTTCCTACCCGGGGTTGCCGGCCGAGGACCCGGGCTTCGGCTCAGAAACTCCTGTCGCGCCACGCTAGGGCGCCATGTGATATTCCTGCCGGCCGATCTCAATCAGGGCGCGGAACCCTATTAGAAGAACCGGTCGAACTCGCCGTTGAGCGCGTACTTGCGACGGAGGTTTTCCCTAACTTCGCGGCTCGGTTTGGCCAAGTCTGCCTCGTACCTTATCACCGTGAACGGACGGACTTTCAGTTCACGCGCCAAGTCCTTCAGCTTCAACCCGCGGCGCATCCGAAAATTCTTGAGCCAGGCCCCGAAGGTGCTTGGCGGGATCAGAAAGTCGTAGGGGTCGCCCCCCGCCTCCGGGAAGGTTTCGTTGAACCGTGAGGCGAGATATGGCAGGATCCGGCCGAGTACCCAAGGGTGCACTCTCTTCGTAGTATCGCGCTCGAGACGCGAGATGGCGTTGTGGCTGAGGCCGCTCTTAGCGCTGAGGTCCTCGATCCTCAGCCCCAGCCGCCGCCGCATGTAGCGCATCCGCGAGCCGAGCGAAGCCTTCCGCGGGCCCGGAAGGACGGAATAGACGGGTTTAATGCGTCTTTTGAGCCCGAGTTCGTTACCCGCTAGGTTCCTTCGGGGACCCCAACTCTGAAAACGGCCGCGATCGCGTGAAAACGCTGTCGCGGGCGTCATTGTTTTAGAGAAAGAATGACGGCGTAGTCCCTTCTAAGAATCGGCCGCAGTCTCATTAAATATGCGGAGAGCCTATTTATAATGGTCTTCCATATCGTTTTCTGGACAGTAAAGATAAAACGGGTATCAACCCAATGGAAATCTTTGATCGCCAAGCTCGATCGAGACACGACCTCATGCATGACTCGCGGATCGAGCCAGCAGGTATGCTGCGGGTTTACGGCAATCTCATCCTGAAAAATAG
>JAYVZL010000221.1:0-4492 GCA_043783505.1 Elusimicrobiota bacterium | reverse complement strand
CTCAACCTGCTGGAACGCGGGCTCGAGCGCCTCCCAGCCCGTTTTTGCAGAGTCGTGTGGTGCAGTCGCAGCCATCGCGACAACTGGCTGACGCGGTAGGTTCGGCAGAGCTTGACGGCGGCTTCCCAAAGTCTCCCGGGAATTGGCTCCGCTGCCGCCTCCTTATTTTCCCGCCAGCGCGCGAACCGTTCCTGCAACTTCTGTACGTCCGCCGGCATATCCTCCGACCTTCCGTTCTTCACGTTCGCCATGATTCCTCCCTGCCGCTCAGGGCGGCGTCGGGAGAATATCAGAGCGCCAACGCGAAAATCAGGCCCGCTTGCCGGAAGGACACCATAAATGTGTGGTGAGACTTCGGGCTCGCAATGGAGTTCACCGAAAATCTGATACATTGACTTATGAAATCGCTCGCCATCATTCTTGTTTCCATGTCCCTTGCCGTCACGGGCTGCGTCGTCGCTGGACCCGGGGCCTCTAAGGCGGTCGCGATACCAAAGATGCCAGCTGAACAGCTGGCCGACGCTGCGAAGAGCGGAGACAAGGCCCTTGTCGAGAAACTCCTTGCAGAAGGCGTCATTCCCGGTGAAGCAGTAAACGGCATCGTGCCGCTTTCTGATGGCATCGTCTATGCGGAATTGGGTGGGCACACGGAAATAATTAGCCTGATCGTGGGACGATGCCGCGAAGTTTTTGTCCCCGATCATAACTGTGGATATGCGCCCTGTTGGACGGCTCAATATGGCGACACCGCACTGCTTTCGGTCTTCCTATCGAAGGGGGCTCAAAAGCAAAAGGCCTACGAATCGGGAGGTCTGTTGGCGTGTGCTGCCCATGGGAGCAATATCGCAAACGTAAAACTGCTTATAAAGGCGGGCGAAGATGTCGACGCTGGGATCGCTCTTTTAGAAAAAAACCTCGCGTTAATGGCCGGTTCTGACAGCGCGACAATGCGTCCGTACCTGGCCAAAGCTTCTGCGGGCATTAAACTTCTGGAGCGTCTGAGAGCAAATGGAAGGACCGCGGAAGTGAATGCTCCCGGCGGCGGTATTTCGAAATCGGAAATGGAGCAGATAGTGAAGTCCGCCGTGGCTTCCTCGAAGGAGACGCCCGCACCGTCGGCTCCCGCCGAAATAAAATCCGATGTGGATCGGCCGTCCTACACGGTCGCGCCCAATCCGGACGCATTTGCCGTAGTCGTCGGCGTGGAGAAGTACAATACCCTGCCCGAAGCCCGTTACGCTGAGCGCGATGCCCGGGCGATGAATGCGCATTTGCTCGCAATGGGGTACCCGCAGCGCAATATCGTTCTGCTTACGGGCTCCCAGGCCACGCGCACGGGCATTGTCAAAAATATTGAAGCCTGGCTTCCCAATCAAGTCACGGAGCGCTCTACGGTGCTGTTTTATTTTTCTGGTCACGGCGCACCGGACGCTAAGTCCTCTGAGGCCTATCTTGTACCGATGGACGGCGACCCTCAGTATCTGGAAGAGACCGCGTACCCCATCAAGCGGCTCTATGATAAGCTCGCCGCGCTCAAGGCCAAGCATGTCGTGGTCGCGCTCGACTCGTGCTTCTCGGGCGCGGGCGGACGCTCCGTCCTCGCCAAAGGAACGCGGCCGCTCGTGGCCAAGCTGAATATCGAACCTCAGGCGGGCAAGATCGTCGCTTTATCCGCTTCGTCGTCAGAGGAGATCACCGGTGCGCTAGAGGAGCAGGGTCACGGGTTGTTTACGTACCAGTTGCTCAAGGCTCTTACGGAGACAGCCGGGCGTGGCAGCGTCGGTGAAGTTTATGAGGCGCTCAAGCCGCGTGTGCAGGACGAGGCGCGCCGTCAGAACCGCGCGCAGACGCCGCAGATGAAGGGCGACGGTTCCTGGTCCTTGCGATAAGGGGCTGCTGTAGTCGGTTCGAGTATCGTCCTGTTCCCGTTGCGGTTGCTCAGGCATCAACTAAAAAATGTGCTGATATTTCCTCGTTCTGACTCATCAGCCACGTTCTAATATCGTCTGTTTCCCGCAGCCAATCTGATCAATAGACAGAACTGAGGGTGTTGGGCCGCCTGCCGTCGGGCGGCCCATCGCTTTTAGTATCCACGGCGGTATTTTGTAGTAGACGGTCCCGCCGCGCCGCGTGTCCACCTCGATGCGCGAGAGCCAGCCGCGAATTCGCGACTTTCGTTCAAGCGTCGTGCCGTCGCTTAGCAGCCGGCGAAGGTCCTCAACTGAGCGCCGGACCTGTATCCCGCTGAACTTAAGCGGGGCCGTCTCCTCGGCCTCTATCTGACGCTTGAGCGCCTCGGCGGCCTCGATCTGCACGCGCAGCGCCTTAATTCGCGGCCCGAGGTCCGCCATGTCCACATGGCCCGTCTCCAAGGCTACGTAGAGCTTGTCCAAGCGACCGTTGAGGGCCTTGGCTTGCGCGGCCAGCTCCATCAAGCGCTTGCCCGACGTATCCCGGTTGAGGTTGGCCTCCTCGTTGATGAGTTGGGCCAACTCCGTCAGGTTCTTGTCCGTCAGCACGGTATCCTTGAGGGTGTCAATAACCGCGCCCTCGATGCGTTCGCGATTGACGAGCCCCGCCCCGCACGCCTTACGGCCTTTCTTGAGGTAGGTCTGACAGCCGTAATACGTGAACTGGCCACTTTTGGCCGTCGTGCCGATCATCTTGGCGTCGCAGATGCCGCAGTAGAGCACGCCGCTCAACAGGTACTCGCTTGCCACCGCGCGCGGGTGGGTGACCTTAAAGCTGCGGTCCTTAAGGACTTGGCGGACCTTCTCGAACTGCTCCCGCGTGACCAATGCTTCATGCGTGCCCTCGACGCGGATAGCCTTCTGCTCCTTGCCGCTTTTTGAGTCCCAATAGCGGTAGCCGTTGAACACGGTCACGCCCGTATAGGCCTCATTGGTCAGCATGTAATAAAGCACGGTGTTGGTCCACTCATGACCGTCGCGCGTCTTGTAGCCCTCGGCATTGAACTTCTTAATGATCTCCTTGACGCCCATTCCATCAAGCGACATCTGGAACGCCCGCTTGACCCGCGGCGCGTGTTCCGGCACGGCTTCAAGTTTGGCCTTTTCAATCTCGCCAACCTTCACCTTGATGCGGCGGTAGCCGTAAGGGGCGCGTCCGCCGTTGAGAAAGCCCCGGGAGGCATTCTCATTCATGCCTCGAATCGTATCGGACGAGAGGTTGGCCGAGTAGAACTCATCTACGACCTCGATCATGCCTTCAAGCATCCGCCCCGAAGGCGAGTCTTCGATGTGTTCATTTATCGAAACGACCTGGACGCCGTGCTTGCGGAGCATGGCCTTATAAAGGATCGAGTCCTCGCGGTTGCGCGCGAAGCGCGACAGCTTCCATACGAGAATAACGGTGAAGGCGGGCTCCTTCTGCTTGGAGAGCCCCATCATCCGCTGGAACTCCGGGCGGTCAGCCGTGCGCGCGCTTTCGGCCTCATCGATGAACTGCTCAACAACGCGCCAGCCCTGCCTGTCCGCGTACTGGCGCAATGCTTTGAGCTGCGCCGGGATGGACAGATCCCGCTCTGCTTGCCGCTCGGACGAGACGCGTGCGTAGAGCGCCGCCCGCACTTCGCCTTGGGTTTCAGTCCGCTTATTCATGCTGTCACCTCCTGCCGCTTCGCGTCCATAGTTTGTCCCTCGTTCTCCTGCTTTGCAAGCCCTTCCGCCAGAAGTCGCCGCGCGATTAGCCGCGCCAGGGGGCGCAGGATCACCTCTCTTTCCTGCTCCTGCGTAGGCCGCAAGTTCATGCGGAGCGCTTGAATGTCCCAGTTCTCGCTCATCGTGCCGCCTCCTGCACCGCGCCCAGCGGAGCCGCAGGCGGCGCTTGCTTCGCCAGGACGAACGGCGTCCTTGGGTAATAGGACGGCGCGAACTCGCAGAGCCCAAGCTTGGCCCGGAAGTCGGAGAGTTGCGCTGCTTGGACGGCGGAAACCTCGAACTTGCGGCCCAGGCGCATGATCTGTCCCACGCCGCCCGGCCAGCCCACGAGATAAAGCACGCGGCTTTCCATGTTCCCAAGCCGCTTTCGGTGCTCGTGGAATATGTCCGCGTAACGTCTTCGCGACTTGGGCGTCAACTCGACCTCGACGATATGCCGCGCCCCGCCGTCTCTGCTTTCGATCAAGAAGTCGGGCATGGCCAGGCGGGCGTCTCGGTTGTGGGGGTAGCGCCGCTTCATCCAGTCCCAGGTCTGGCGGGCCGTCCTGACCGAAAACCCGAGGACCTCGGTCAGCATCAGGCCGACGCCCACGGTAACGCTCTCGTGCCGCACGAGTCGTGCGCTGACCCCTTGGCCGGGCGTCTCGAACCGGGTCTTGCCGCGCCGCCTCAGCAGTTCGAAGCCCCGCGTTGTCAGTAGATACACCGGCCATTGATAACGGCACCGTTCAACTGTCCAGAAACAGCCGGTAGAGACTGTACAGGGTCGTAGCCGTTGCCGTTCGTGTCCAACCTGAAATCGTGTTCCTGTG
>JAYVZL010000220.1:0-11155 GCA_043783505.1 Elusimicrobiota bacterium | reverse complement strand
TTTTACATTGATAGCCAGGGGCACGCCTGAGGCCAAGGGCCTAAGCTTTAAGTAGGCCTTAGGACTTAAGCGGTTTCAGCAGCTTAAGCCACAGAGAGGAAACGAGGCGATCGGACAATTCATGCCGGGGCGTCCAGCGAGCCTCGGGCGGTAGGACGGATCCGTCCTGAAGCGTCGCCCCGCGCAGTTCCACGCGCAGGGCGTGATGCGTGATCGAATGGGAGGCTTCGCCGAGCTTACGGCCGAGTTGAGCCGGCACGCGGCCTAGTTCGGGCAGCCCCCAGAGGTTTTTGAGAAGGCGCTCTTTTTCCGAGCGTTTCCAGAGAAGTACTTGTCCATTCTTCTCGATCCAAAGGCAGGTCCAGCGAACGGCCACCGGCTCACGGCGGGCTTCCGGCAGAGGGAGGCGGTCCTGCAGGCCCTCTTTAAAGGCCGCGCAGCGGCTCGCCACGGGGCAGGCTCCACAGGAAGGGGATTCGGGAGTGCAGACAGTGGCTCCCAATTCCATCAGGGACTGGTTCCAGTCGCCGGGGTTCTTGCGCGGCATGAGCCGCTCGGCCACGGGCCACATCTTCTTGACGAAGGCCGGGTCCTTGGCTCGTCCCTTCATGCCGAACAGGCGGGAAAAGACGCGGATCACATTGCCGTCGACTAGGGGATAGGGCTTGTCGAAGGCGATGGAGAGGATGGCTCCCGCGGTGTAGCGGCCGATGCCGGGCAGATCGAGCACGGCGTCGAAATCGGAAGGAAATTCTCCACCGTGATCGGCGACTACGGCGAGCGCGGCGCGGCGCAGATTGCGCGCGCGGGAGTAATAGCCCAGGCCGGCCCAATGCTTGAGCACGGTCTCCTCGGGCGCGGCAGCTAGTTGGGCCAAGGTCGGGAAACGGCGCAGGAAGGCCTCGTATTTCGGCGCGACCGCGGCGACGGTGGTCTGCTGAAGCATCACCTCCGACACCCAGACGCGATAGGGGGTCGGGTCTCGGCGCCAAGGCAGGTCGCGCTTGGCCCGGCGATACCAGCGCGAGAGGTCCGACCGGAGCAGCTCGTCGGAGCGCCGCATTTTGAAATGGTAACATTTCGCCCCATGTCCCGTCCTTCGGCTCGACTCGTGCTCGCCACGCGCAACGCCCACAAGGCCGATGAGATCGCGCGCCTGTTGGGCGGCGCGGCTTCCTCCGTCGCCGCGCTCGGCGCTTTTCCCGCGTTTGCGGAGACCGTCGAGGATCGCGACACGCTCGAGGGCAACGCCGAGAAGAAGGCCGTCGAGGCAGCGCGTGCGTGCGGGGTCTGGGCCCTGGCCGATGACACGGGTCTTGAAGTCGCCGCGTTAAGCGGCGCACCGGGCGTATATTCCGCGCGCTGGGCCGGGGCCGGCTGCTCCTACGCCGATAATTGCGCGAAGCTCTCGCGTGAGATGGCGGACGTTCCAGTCGAGCGCCGTCAGGCTCGATTTCGGACGGTGATGGCTTTGTCGGATCCGTCCGGCAAAGTCGAGTTCGCAGAGGGAAGCCTAGAGGGCGCGATCGCCCAATTGCCGCGGGGCGCGGGCGGCTTCGGCTACGATCCTCTTTTTCTCTTGCCCGACGGGCGCACGCTCGCGGAGCTCACGCTCGATGAAAAGAACGCGCTCAGCCACCGAGGCCGCGCCTTGCGAGCTATTCTTCCACGCCTGCTCGCTTTAACATCTTGTGTTCTCCTTGCCGTCTCCGTTTCCGTCGCTCATGCGGGGAAAACGGAGCCGGGGCAGGAGACGGTTTGGGATCAGATCATGGCCTCGCAGGCTGTGCGCGGCATGCAGCAGGGACAACGCTACCTCGAGGAAAAAAAATACGACTTGGCGCTTCAGGAGATGAAGCGCGCCGTCGCCGCCGACCCCAAGAATCCCGTGGGCTATATGCTGCTGGGCGTCGCGCAATATTGGAACGGGCAGGTCTCGGAGTCCATCTCCTCGTATAAGACCGCGCTCTCACTCGACCCCGCGAGTTCGCAGGCTTATCTGCTGCTTGGAATCTCGCATGCTTGGAAAGGCGACGCGCCGGCATCGGAGGCGGCGTTTCGCCGCGCGACCGAACTCGATCCCGCTCGCGCCGACGCGCAGATGAACCTGGGCTCCATCCGCGAGACGCAAGGGGATTTCCCCGAGGCGCTGGAGCGCTTTCGCAAGGCCGTGGACCTCGACAAGAAGAATCCCTTGTACCGCTTTCAGCTCGGCCAGCTCTACCGTAAGCTCGGCCGGGATTTCGACGCCGCCGAGCAGTTGCGCGAGGCGGTCAAGCTGGAGTCGAACTACGAGGACGCTATGCTCGAGCTGGGCTGCGCCGAGGAGCGGCTCAAGGAAGAGAAGCTGGCGGCCGCCACGCTCAAGCGCGCGGTGGCGCTCAAGCCCGGCGATTCGGTGGCGCGCATGCGCCTGGCCCGTCTCCAGCTGAAGGCGGGCGACCGCGCCAAGGCTCGCGCCACGCTCGCCGACGCCTTTCACCTGACGCCTGAAGGGGGAGGCGACGGCCTGCAGCTCTCCGTCTCTTACGCGGGCGGAAAGCGCGAAGCCCAGGCCGACTCGGGGTCCGAGTCGAAGGCGGCCGCGCCCGAGCCGGAAGCGGCCGACCCGCTGGCGGTGTTCGAGCGCAACCTACGCCGGGTTCCCCTCGATCAAGGCGCCTTGATGCACGTCGACGCGATGTTCCTGCCGCGTCCGAAGTTGGTCAGGGGAAGCTCCTCCGAGGGCGGCAGCCTCAAGAAAGCTCTGGCCCGCGCGCATGGCTCCGCGGGTGCTGAGACCGCGGGGCCGCAGACCGTGCGCCGCGATTACGCGCTCAAGGCCGGGGAAGCGGGGCCGCGCGAGGAGCAGGTGCGGCGGATCATGGACGATCTGCGCAAGACCATGCGCGAGGCGCCGCCCGACAGCGACGCGCGTCTGGGCATGAACCTCACCTTCACGAGGCCGGTGGACGCCGGCCGCGGAGACGCGGAGAACCCGCCCAAAGTCAGCTACCAGCCGCGTCAAGTCGGCAACGACATGGGCCTCTGGGTCATCGGCACCGGCTGGATGGCGCTGGTCGCCGAGATCTTGCCCGAATCCGGCGAGAAGGTCAATCACCCCGACGACGCGGACTGGTGGACGGTCACGGGCTTGGCTCATGCGTCCGTGGGCGAGGGGCAGCGCGCGGAAGGCGCCTTTCGCCGCGCCACCGAACTCGACGCGCGCTCGGCGCCGGCGTGGCTGGGACGGGGAGTGTCGTCAGTCATGATCGGCGACGAGGCGGGTGCTGTCGCGGCCCTGCGCCAAGCGCTGGCCATCGAGCCCAAGAACAAAGCCGCCGCGGAGGGCCTGAAGTGGCTGCTAAGGCCGGCGTCCTCATCGAAAAGTCAAGGAGACAAGAAATGAGCCGTAATGAAGCGGCCGGTTTGATGCAGTCGTTTGTCAGGCGCATCCATTTCGTCGGGATCGGCGGCGTGGGCATGAGCGGCATCGCCGAGGTGCTTAACAACTTGGGCTATAAAATATCCGGCTCAGACGCCAAGTCGACCGAGACCACGCGCCGCCTGCGCGCCGCGGGCGTGCGCGTTTTCGAGGGACACGCCGCCGCGCACGCCAAGAGCGCGGAGGTCGTGGTGGTCTCCTCGGCCGTCTCGGCGGAGAACCCCGAGGTCGCCTACGCGCGCAAGCATGGCGTGCCCGTCGTCCTGCGGGCGCAGATGCTGGCCGAGCTTGGTCGCATGAAGAAGACGGTGACCGTCGCGGGCTCCCACGGCAAGACCACGACGACGTCGCTTGTCTCCATGGCCCTAAAGGAAGCGGGCGCGGGTCCGACGATGATCATCGGCGGCCAGCTCAAGAACATCCACTCCAACGCGAAGCTGGGCGTGGGCGAGTATCTCGTGGCCGAGGCGGACGAATCCGACGGCTCGTTTCTCTACCTCACGCCGCTCGTCGCCGTGGTCACCAACATCGACAACGACCACATGGACCACTACAAGACGATGGCGGCTCTCAAGGACGCCTTCGTCGAGCATCTTCAGCGGCTGCCTTTCTACGGTGCGGCGGTGCTGTGCGCCGACGACCCCGTGCTCTCCTCGATCCGCCCGCGGCTCACGCGACGTGTCATCACCTACGGCGTGACCAATGACGCCGAGTGGCGCGCGCGCGGCGTGCGCATGACCAAGGACGGCTCGGTGTGCGACGTCCTGCACCGCGGCAAGAAAGTCCTCACGCTGCGTCTGCGCGTGGCGGGCCGCCACAACGTGTCCAACGCGCTGGCGGCGCTGGCCGCCGGGAGCTTTCTCGGCTTCAGCCTCAAGCGCTTGGCGCGCGGCCTCGCCGATTTTCGCGGCGTGGGACGGCGCATGGACCGGCTGGGCACGGCGGGAGGCGTGGAGTTCGTCGACGACTACGGCCACCACCCGACCGAAGTGCGAGCGACGATCACGGCCGTGGCGGGCCTATGGAAAGCCAAGCGCGTGGTGGTGATCTTCCAGCCGCATCGCTTCAGCCGCACTAAGCTCTTGGCCAAGGACTTCGGCCCGGCGTTTAAGGGAGCGGACCTGGTCTACGTCACGGACATCTACGCCGCCGGCGAGAAGCCGATGGCGGGCGTGACCTCGAAGCTGATCCGCGACTCGATCGCCAAATCCGGAATCGAGTGCGCGCCGTTTCCGGGCGCGCTTGAGACGGCGCGAGATTTGCGGCCGGGGGACGTGGTCTTGACCTTGGGCGCGGGCGACGTGTGGAAGACCGGCGTGGACCTGTTGCGCCGGCGTCGGGGCGGCAGCACCTTGGCGGTGTAATGGGCGCCAAACTCGGCCAGCACTTCTTGCGCGACGAATCCGCCCGCGACGCGATCGCGGGACTGGCCGCGCCTCGTCCGGGAGAAGCGACGCTCGAGATCGGCCCGGGGCGGGGGGCGATCACGGGGCGGCTGCTGCGCGCGGGGGCCAAGGTCACGGCCGTCGAACTCGACGACTCCATCGCGCGGACCCTGCCCGGCGTCGTCGGCGACGCCGCCAACCTGACCGTCATCAATGAGGATTTTTTGCGGCTGGATCTTAAGACGCTCGGAGTGGGGCCCTGGCTCGTGGTCGGCAACCTGCCTTACGCGGTGGGCACTCCTATCTTGCAGAAAATTCTGGCTTGGGACGGCTGGACGCGCGCCATTTTGATGTTTCAAAAAGAGGTGGCCGAGAGGATCGCGGCGCCGCTGGGCGGGGCCGACTACGGCCTGCTGCGTTTGTCCGTGTACGCCCAGTCCGACGCGGTGATCGCGCTCGCCGTACCCAAAGAATCATTCTCGCCGCCGCCGAAAGTGGATTCGGCCGTGGTGGTCTTGACGCGTCTGAGCGCGCCGCGCCTCTCTGCGGCCGAGACGAAGGCTTTTTGGCGCCTGGCCAAGATCGCCTTCACGCAGCGCCGCAAGATGGCGGCGGGGGTGCTGTCCAAGGCGCTGGGCCTTCCGCGCGCGGACGTCGACGCGGCGTTTGCCGCCGCCGGCCTTGAGATAAGCGCGCGCCCGGAGCAGATCCCGTTCGACGCGTGGCGCGCGCTGGCCCGCGCTCTATGTCCCTGAGACGGGCGGAACACGGCGCCGCGGGCGCCGTTATGCTGGGAATCTTCGCCGTTTATCTTTTTGCGCCGCAGGCGCGCTTTTTGGCCTGGGACGATGCCGCCAATCTGGTCAATAACGACCGTTGGCGAGGTTTATCCTGGGAGCATCTGCGCTGGATGTGGGGTACAAGACATTATGGCCCCTGGCAGCCCTTATCCTGGTTATCCTGGGCCGTCGACTACGCCGTTTGGGAGTTAGACCCAGCCGCCTTCCGCCGGACGAACATCATTCTGCATGCCTGCACTTCCGGTCTTTTCGTTTTGGTGTGCCGCAAGGTGTCGTCGATCATTCTGCCGCGTCTCACGGAGTCCGCCGTTTTGTTCGGTTCCGTCGCCGCCGCGATTTTTTTCGGGCTGCATCCATTAAGAGTCGAGTCCGTCGTGTGGATCACGGAACGTCGGGATGTCTTATCCGGTTTTTTTGCCGTTGCGTCCATTTTGGCTTGGCTTGAGGATCGTCGCGGTTTATCGGCGTTGGCTTTCGTCGGCGCCGTGCTGTCGAAGGGAACCTCCGTCGCCGTCGTTCCATTTCTCTTCATGGTTGACGCAGCCGTTCTGCGCCGGTCCGCGCGCCGGTCCCTCGTCGGCTTGCTTGCGCACATAGTCGTTGCCGTGTTCGCCGCGATCATGAACCTTCGCGGCTTTACCAGCGGCGACCTCGCTGTCCCGGATTTGTCGTTGGGCGATCGATTGCTGGTGTCGTTGTCGGCTTGTTGGTTCTATCTCGAAAAGACATTTTTGCCGTTAGGTCTGTCTCCCTATTATGCATTGCCGTTGGATGTCGCCGCGGCGAGGCCGGGCTTGCTTTGGGGTTCCGTTTTGGCCGTGATCGTCACGGCGTTGTGTTTTCATCGTCGCGTCCGAGCCTGGGCCGTTCCATCCTGGTTTGCATACCTCGCGGCTCTGGCTCCTGTCTCAGGCCTTCTTCAGAACGGCCGCCAAGCCGCCGCAGACCGATATTCATATTTGGCATGTCTGCCTTTCGCCGTTCTTCTAGGGCTGGGAGCGTCGCGCCTTCACGCGCGCCGTCCGCGCGCGGCCCTCGTTGTTTTATCGGCGTTCGCCGTCTGTCTCGGCGCGGCGACGATCCGCCAATCGAGCTTCTGGCGCGACGACACTGCGCTGTGGTCGCGCGCGGTCGCGCTGCAGCCGGACGCCTATCTCCCGCGGTCTAATTTGGCCGCGGCTTTGCTCTCCTTGGGAGAGGGGCAAGCCGCCGTGCCGCATCTGCGCGCCGCCATCCGTTTGGAGCCGCGCGACGTCGAGGCGCGCGTCAATTTGGGAACCGTGTTGGAAGGGCAAGGCGACTTAGCCGGAGCCGAGACTCTTTTCCGCGAGGCCCTGACCTTGCGGCCGGGGGATTCGGCCGCCGCCGTCAATCTCGCGAGCCTGCGCGCGCGGTCCGGCGACCTTAAGGATGCGCAGGGTCTTCTCGAGGGAGTGGTCGCGCGCGACCCGAACTTCGCCGCCGCGCGCTTCAATCTCGGCATGCTGCTTCTGCGCGCCGGCCGCAAGGCCGAAGGTCTTGCCCAACTGCGCGAGGCCGTGCGCCTGGATCCGTCTCTAGCGCGACGACTTCCTTCGCGTTAATCCGCGTTGCCCTGAGACATCATGCACCATGGACGAGGAAGAGGGCCCGCTCAGGAACGTGCGAGCCGCTGCGAAAATCCGCACCTCGCGCGGTAGTCGTGTTCTCAATTTATTCGCCTCGATCTCGAGATCATAGTGACTCTGAAGGTTCAACCAGAATTGCGGGGAAACTCCGAAATAGCGTCCTAGGCGCAATGCCGTGTCCGCCGAAAGCCGCGCTCTCCGTGGACGATCTGATTGATGCGCCGCGGGGGAACGTGGATATCCACGGCCACGCGGGACTGGCTGAGGCCCATCGGCTTCATGAACTCCTCGAAGAGCACCTCCCCGGGATGAACAGGCGGTATTTTTTTATTCATGTCTTCCTCGCTAATGGTAATCGACGATTTGAACGTCCGAGCGCACTGCCGTCTTTCCAGTGGAAACAAATGCGCCATTGATCGTTGATGCGTCTCTTGTCCTATGCTTTCCCGTCCTATCGCGGGCGGCGCTAGTTGTCGGAGAGGGACTCAAAACCAAGTTGACACGGTGTCGCAGCTTCATTCCTCCTTCGTTTCCGGGGTCCCCGCGCCGAAAATCGAGGGCAAATTCGGAGATCTGGTTCGGAGGATCAATCATATTCAGCGCGCTCCGCGGGTCACGCGCGATGAGATTCTCGGCGTGGCTCAGGAATTCTCAAACCTTCAGCGTCCGGTGAACGCCGCCGTTGTTCTGGCGCTGTATCTGAGAGACGGCAGCGCGGCCGCCTCCGCGCCCGAATTGAGGGTTCCTGTCGATAGGATGGCGAACACCCAAGCCGTCGTCGCCAAAGCTTTGGAACGCAATGGCCAGGCTTTGAAGGCCGGGATCGTCGATGGGGACACCGATATCGCTTCTGTCAGCCCCTCCGCCGTCGGGTCGCCCGAAAAACACGCTTCACAGGCATTCACCCCGACGCGCGCTTACCGATCGGTAGACAAAGCCGATGTTCCAAGTCCGGATTCGCACGAGCGTTTTCAGTCGCGCATGGAGATCTTCGATCGGGGATTGGAAAAAGCGAAAAGGGATTCCGCCCAGGATTGCACGACGCGCATCGAGTGTTTCGAGGCCCGGGTGAAGGTCGCCTACAACACGTTGGGAGTCGGCTTCAACGCTCTGGGTGTCTCATTCACGGGAAAGGAGGGGGGCACGGAGCTTGGAAAATTCGCGGCGTGCAATACGCCGCCTATCAGCGTGGGCTGCGCGGCCAAAGACTTCTATGCCAGCCCGACATTGTTGGCCGGCGTCATGGTCCCATTGAGCGCGATCCCCGGAGTGCGCGCGGTAAAAGATATTTTGAAAGTCGCGACCGTCGGCAAGGTGGCCAAGGCCGCGAACGCCCAAGGATTGCTTCGAGCGGCCGAGGACGAGCGCAAAATCGCCGAGTTTGCCTCGTCTCGTGGCGTCTCCGCCTCGCAGGTGGCGGAATCCAAGCAGCTTGCGGATATTATACGAACCCATTTTCCGGATTCAAACATGTTTAAGAATAGGTACATGACGGCATATTCGGAAAGCCCCGGCATCGCGGATCAAGGCATTAAGCTGCACATCGGCGATCCCGGATACGGAGCGCGCAAGGAGCTTCTGCAAAAAATAATTGAATCGACGCGAAAGCCGGAGCTGGCGGGACGAGTCAACTTCAAGATCGACGTGATGAGCGAGACGTTGGAGGGTTCGCAGCAAGGCAAGTTCATCACCGTCTATACCCGAGATCCGAAATCCGCGAAGGAAATCGCCACGGCATTGGATCAAAGCCTTGCCGACATCAAGCTTTCCGGAACAGCAACCAATCCCCCGGATAATTTGCCGTTTGGGACATCGGGCCTGATCTCATGGCGATATGGGCCGAGTGGGTCTATGAAGCTTAGAGGTAAAGATCCTCGAAATGGAGAAACCATCGACGGGTATGATGATCACGTCGATCCCAGGGCGAACGTTAAGTGGGCTTCGGAGCATTCTCCGGAGGAAGGGTTGGATTTTTGGAAGCGTGAGGCCGGGTTGGTGAAGCGGATCGAGCTGAAGGCGAATTCCCAGACCGTACCCTACGCTCAAAGCGGGCCGATCGAGGTCGATTTGGCCGGCCGCAAACCGTTACAGATCATTTCTTACAAGGACCTTCCGCCCGAGGCCGCGAGCCTCGGTCTCAATAAAAACGTGGGCTATTTCATTCTAGATCCCGCGAACCTGGGAAAGGCCGGCGGATATAAAGGTTTGCGGGACGGGGAGATTGTGGCTCTGGGGAGAGACAGCCCCCTGCGTTTTGACGGCCTCACCGATAAATTCATCTCGCGCCAGCATCTCACGATCAGCCGACGCGGAGACGACATCCTCATCGAGGATCATTCGACCCACGGCACCTTGGTCGAATTCCAAGCCCCGTAACAAGGCCTAGGCAGCGGGGGTCTTTTGCCGCCCGCGCGTTCCCCTAAAGGCCCAGGACACCCCTTGATGCGGAGGCCATACTGTCCATGACCGGCGAGACCGGTCAGGAGGCCTCGCCATGCTCGCTTTGAAGCACTTTGTCCTGATTGTCGCCATGTCCGGCGCAGCGCTCACCGTGAGCGCCCAAGAGTTCGTCCCCGCGGTCAAAGTCCCGAACGGACAAACGATGCTCGACAGCAAGACTTTTCGCGTGATGGCGCTCAATCAGCGATTGTGGTCGCTGCAGGATCAGAAACGGAAACAGGAAGCGGACCTGATGAACGCGGCGTTGGATGTTCATTCATACGTTGCGCGGAGCAGCTCCCCTGAGAAGCATGCTAAGTGGATAGGAATATCCGATTCGAAGTTGGTCAGAGAGAAGGTGATAGAAGCGAACATCGCGATTTTGCGTATCATGCACGATGCTGCAGCCCGCATTCTTGCGTCCCACTACGTTGAGGCTCTTAGCAGGGCGCTGATCGCCCGCACTCAAATTGATGCCGTTGACGTTCAAATCAAGGAATTGAAGTCGGATTTGGCCGCCGTCGAAGGCAAGAACTGATTAAGAGTCGGCGCGGCTCGGCTCGGAGGCCGATTCGCAAGCGGGTTCGCAGGTCGGCGTCAGGACGGCGGGGAGCGTGAAGTTGAAGGCGGAACCCACGCCCGGTAGGCTCTCGACCCAGATGCGGCCGCCGTGCGCGGCGACCAAGTCCTTGCAGATCGCCAGGCCCAAGCCCAGTCCCTTGCGCTTCTGGGTGTTATCGCGGGTTTGGTAGAAGCGGTCGAAGAGCATCCCCAGCTCGTCGGCGGGGATGCCGGGGCCGGTGTCGATGACGCTGAAGCGCACGAACTCTCCGTCGCGTTGGGCGGCGAGGTCGATGGAGCCGCCTTCGGGCGTGAACTTGAGCGCGTTGCTCAGGAGATTGGCCAAAACTTGGGGCACCCGGCGCGGGTCGGCGCTCACGTGCAGCGAGTCGCCCACCGGGCTGCGCCAATGAAGGCGGATGCCGCGGCTCGCGGCCTCGAGCTCGGCTGACTGCGCGGCCTCTTGAAGGAGAGTGGCGCCCTCGATGACGCGGGTTTCTACAATGAATCCGTCGGCTTCCAGGCGCACCGCTTCTTGCAGCTGCTCGACCATGCCGATGAGGCGCTCAGCGTTGGAGAGCACGGCGCGCAGGCACTTAGTCGTTTCCTCGGGCGTCACCTGCTCCTTGATCATATAGGAAGCGTAGCCGTGGATGACCGACAGGGGGTTTTTCAGCTCGTGGGCGACATCCTGCATGAGCCGGGTTTTAGCGTCAAGCCGGTCTTTAAGCTCCGCAAGGCGTTCGTGCGTGCTCATAAGGAAGATGATTCATTGTAGCACGAAAACCGGGGTATTTAGTAGGATGACGCCTATGATAGACACCTCTCAATTCAAGATCGGCCTCGTTTTTGAGGATGACGGCCAGATCGTGCAGGTCATCGCCTACCAGCATCACCGCAAGTCGCAGTCGGCGGCCGTGTACCGGACCACTTTGCGCG
>JAYVZL010000219.1:0-11233 GCA_043783505.1 Elusimicrobiota bacterium | reverse complement strand
CGGTCAATTGCGTGAACTGGAAGCAGGCCGACAAGTACGCGAAATTCATGGGCGTCAGGCTTCCCAGCGAGGCCGAGTGGGAGTACGCGGCGACGAGCGGCGGCAAGAATCATAAATATCCTTGGGGCGAAGAGGACGCGAGCTGCGAGCGGGCCGTGATGTACGGAAACGACGACTACGGCTGCGGCGGCGGGACGACTATGCCGGTGTGCTCGAAGCCCAAGGGAAACACGATACAGGGCTTGTGCGACATGGCGGGCAACGTCTGGCAGTGGGTGCAGGACAAGTATCAGGATTCGTACGCTGACACGCCCGTCGACGGAACCGCGCTTGAGACGGGCATAGGGCGGGTGATGCGCGGCGGCTCATTCGGCAGTCGCGGCGCGGGCAACTTGCGCGTCGGCAGCCGCGCCCGCGGGGTCGAGACGAGCCAGGGCGCCGGCGTCGGGTTTCGCTTGGTGCGGTCCGGCCGCTGACTATTTCGGAGGAGTAGGAGCTTTTTCGGCGATCAATTGGCCGCGGATGGCGTCGCGGACCCCGCAGGCGCGGGTGCAGATCGAGACGGCCTTGCGGTCGGGCGCGTCCACCGGCCACGTAGCGGGAACGACGGATTGAAAGTAAGGCCCATCGATGATCTCCTGTATGGGCCGGATTTTCGCGTCGAGGTCCGCGAGTCCCCGCGGAAGCCGCTCGACGAATCTCCAGGCTTCGCCGTCGCGCGCGGGCTGGTCGTAGAGTTTGGCCGTCCAGCAGCAGGGAAAAACATGTCCTTCGCCGCTAATGTAGATCTGCGCGTTCTTCAAGACTTTACAGTCGACCTGCGTCGTCCGGAGATAATCCCCATACGTCTGGCCGGCGGCCGCGGCGCTCTTGAAGTCGCCGAAGGCGGCGTTATGCATGGCCTCGTCGGTGGGCATCTCGAGCAGATAATCAAGCCGTCCGTTCTCATCGAGCACGGGCATGCTGTCGACGGGACGGCCAGCCTGGAGGAAACGCGACGTGCGCTTGACGTTGAACGTCGAGAAGCCCAGCGCGCGGCTCAGCTCCCGCGCCCGCTCGACTTGGTGCTCGTTGTGCTTGAAGACCAGGAAATCCCAATCCGCCTTGCCTCCCGCGGCGAGGAACGACTCGATGGACGTCATGAGCCGGCGCCAGTCGACGCCACGGCGGTAGAGATGGTTCGTGTCCTCGAGACCGTCGACGCTGAACGTGCAGTGATTGACGACGCCCGCGAGCTTCTTCCACCAGGCGGCGTCGCGGCCACCGCCGTTGGTGATCAGCCGCAGCTTTAGGCCCGTGTTCGCCCGGCGCAGGTATTCAAAGACCTCGAGCGTATCGCGCGCGGCTATGGCGTCGCCGTAGTTGCCGCACATATAAAGCCATCGCAGCTGACGAACGAAATCTTCGGGCAGCGCGCGCTTGATATCGTCCAGCGTGAGCTCCGCCAGCGGCAGATGGTCCGTCGTGCGGCCGCCTGAGAGGTTGCGCGGGCACATGGGGCAGCGCGCGTTGCAGCGCGTCGTCATCTCAAGGTGCACGCCGCGCACGTCGTTGGAGGCGTACATTAGGCCCCAGTATAAGTGAATAGCCGATTTTTAACAAGCGGCGTCAAGCGGGTGGGGATTGACAAATCAAGACGCCGGGGGAATACTTCGAATTGACCGGCCACCCCTATGGATATCCCGGGAGAATCATCATGAATTCGATCCGCCGCGGCCAGAATTGTGCTCTCGCGCTGTTCGTCGTCGTCTTGTCGAGCGTCGTTCATGCGCAGACGATACCGAGACCGGGACGATCCGTCGAGCCCGCCGGACAATTTAACAACGTCGCTCTGCCCGCTGGACCAATGCCGCAGGCGGGCGTGGAGTCGATTCACGCGCTTCTTCAGACCGACGCGGGCTTGGCCATCGTCGGTCCCGATAAAGGGCTGGCTCTCATCAGCGCCGCGCCGATGGCGGCCGATCCGCGGCTTGCCGCGCTCATGGGAGCGATGGCGACCAATCTTCCCCGAGATTTCCAAACCCGTCTGACGGCCGCGCTGTCCAAGGGCGAAGAGGGGAAGGCGGAATTGGCGCCGTTGGCCTCCGAATTGGCGGCGGCGTACCATCAAACGCAATCATCCATGCGCGTATGGATGGAGGCTCAGGCGTCCGCGCTGAACGCGGCGGTCAAGCGGATCGATAAGCTCAAACCTGGATTGTTATTTAAGGAAACCAGGCAACTCCAAGACGCGTTGGCGTTATACGGGGTGAATGATGACTCCGGCCTAAGGGGAACCGGTCTGGCCGGAAAGATTCAGGGAATCGTCACGCGCGTGGATGCCGTCAATGGTGGAGCATTGAGCGGCGACTGGTCGTCGGCGGCGATCGAACGCGCCATGGTTCAAGCGAAAAACCGCTCTATGGGCGTCGCTCGACAGGGCGCGCTCGGGTTGGAGGCTTCCAGCGCCGCCGACGAAAAAGAGGAGGCTCCAAGCTCGGCAAAAGACTCCGCTCTTCCCAGTTCGGAGAAGCGGCTCGTGCTCAAAACCGCGCGGCTTGAGAAGCCGGACTTCAGCGCGCCTTCGGCGGCCCGTCAGCCGTCGTCGGTCGACCGTACGTCATTGGAGGCGCCCGGTTCTCCCGCCGGTTCCGCGGCCCTAGGACGCGTCGCGACGGAATCGAATGGGAAAGGCCTGCGCGCCGTACTGGCCGGCGCGTCCGCCGGCCTGGCGGCGCTCGCCTTTACCGTTCTTCATCCGCTGACCGCCTGGGCGTCCGTGTCCGCGCCCGGGGCCTCGTCCGAGCCGGGTACGGCCGGCTTGGGCCTGCTCGCGTCTCTCTTGGCCCTTTCGATCATGGGTTTTTGGTCGTGGCTTGGAGGCGAAGACCAGCCTGTCGAGCAGCCGGTTCGACCGAGCAAACCGAAAACGGCTCCGATCGCTTCCGCCAAGCCTCAGGCGCCTCAGCCCGTGAAAGGTCTGGGAAAGATGGCGCCGTCGGAACTCCGTAAAATCTTATTGACCGGGCCCCTGGCCCAAAAGGCGCAGGCGGCTCGAGAAGTCCTCAATCGGAAAATAGCCGCCGATTTTCCCAATGAGCTTGGACAGTTGGTCGGCCAGCTTCGCGACCCGGGCTTGCGCGTCGAGATGCTCAAGGCTTTAGGCGAACTGAAGTATACCAAGGCCGGCGCGGCGCTCACCTCGAGCCATCTGACCAAAGTGATCGCGACCGCGAGGGGCGCGGAGCTCGAGGCCGCGGTCGTCGCGGTGCTGCAGATCGGCGACGCGGCGAGCCTGACGTCGCTGGGTCGGCTGGTCGAAACAGAGCTTCTGCGGAAGTATTCCGACGACAAGGTCCGCACGGAGATCCTCGATGTGCTGAGAAAGCAGATCGCGGCGGCCGTGCCGAAGAACGGCGGCAAGCCCGTGGGCGGGACGCTAAGGAGCATCGATAAGGTGCTGGCCACTCCTGCGGCGAGCTCCACGTCGAAAAAGGTCGTGACGTTGACGAAGACTGTCTACGTCGACTCGAGCGCGCACCGCTACGTTCCCGCACACGACGACTCCGATGATATTTTGATGGCGTATCTATTCACTCATTTCGTCGGGATACCGTATCCCTCGATGTGGGGACTGTTCTTCTACGCGATGGAGTCATCGTCGCACAATGAGACCATGTCGTCGTTCCATCAGGAGGTCTACCAGACCTATCAGTCCGACGTCGACAGCGGAGCGATCGCAGCGGACGAACCGGTCTGGACCGGCCAGGACGCGGGGAGCGGCGTCGATGGCGGGACGCCTGATAACGCGGACGACGCCCTTGCACCTTCCGATGACGACGGGGTCGACAGCATCGTCTCCGAACCCGGCAGCGACGAGCAGACCTCCGAGCCCGGCAATGACGGGGGGACGGCTGAGCACGGCAGCGACGGACAGTCGGCCGATGACTCGTCGACCCCGGACGTCGTGGATCAGGGAAGCGATCAGGAGCCTGCCCCGGAAACGCCTTCAAGCGGCAATGACGTTGAGTACGGGTCCACGTCCGACAACAGCTCGGGAAATCTATCCAGCGATAGCATGGACAGCGGTTCCGAGGTGACGTCCCAAGGCTGATCCGTGGCCGCGTCGATCTCGTCGGTTGGAATCATCGCTTGCGGACGTTTGGAACTTCTCAAGCGCTGCGTCGACAGCTACGTCGCCAATCTGGAACGGCACGGCCGCGCGCTCGAATTGACCGTATTCGACGATTCTCGGCTGGAGTCGGATCGCGATGCCGCGGTCGCCTATCTAAAAGGGCTCAAAATCGGGCAATCCACTCTCCGCTACGCGGGTTCGACGCAGCGACGCCGGTTCGCGGCGGCGCTGACGCGCAAGGGTCTTCCCGAGAAGACGGTCGAGTTCGCCCTATTCGGCCTAAGCGGTACGGCGACCCCCGGAGCGAATCGAAACTCTCTTCTCTTGGATACGATCGGCCGACTGGCCTTCATGGCCGATGAGGACACGGTCTGCGAGGCGGCGCCTTCGCCTCGTCTCGCGCTTGAGCCGGCGGCGGCCCCGGCGGCCGACGCGTTTGAGCATTGGTTTTTCCCGGATCGCCGGGCGACGCTGGACGCCGTGGATTTCTCCGGCGCGGACCCGTTCGCAACGCACGAGGCGTTTCTTGGGCGCCGCGTCGCCGGCGTCGCCGCGGCGCCCGTCGCCGCCACTTACTGCGGATTCGCCGGGGACGGAGCGGCGGGGTCGTTGGCGTATCTCCATCTTCGCGGGGGCTCGCGCGAGAGGCTCATGCGATCGGAGCGAACCTACCGCGCGGCCATGGAGACGATGGAGACCCTTCGGGTCGCGAACCGCGCCACCATCCTAAAAGACGGCTACTGCATGGCGGCGTTCATGGGGGTGGACAACCGCCGCGCTCTTCCGCCGTTCATGCCTTCCTTCCGCGTCGAAGACGGCGTGTTCGGGTCCCTGCTCAAGCGCGCGTCGTCCTCGAGCGCTTTGCTGCTGCCCTGGGCGATGCTTCACGCGCCCGAGACCAGGCTCTACTCCATGGACGGGGCGGCCGCCGTGCGCTATTTCGTCAATGAGCTTGTTTCCGCCGTGATCCGCGCCATACCCGAGGATGTATCGCCGCGGCGGATCGGCGAGGAGCTCGTCCTCTTCGCGGATAGCCCGCAATTTGAGCATCGGGTCAACGGGTTGATCCGGGATCGCTGGAAGAGGCGGGCGGAGGCGCTTGAGAAGCTGCTCGAGCTTCATGGCGGCAGCCCGGCGTATTGGGCGGATGACGTCAGGCGCACATTCGGCCCTCTCAGAGCGGCTCTCTCCATAAAAGAATGCCCGCCGCCTACGGATGCGCTCAACACGGCCGGGGAGAAAGGCGCCGCCTGGAAGCTCACGGCGGCGGCCCTGGCGAACTACGGCCGTCTGCTGGCGCGCTGGGAGGATATTCGAACGGAGTCCGAACGCCTCGTCTCATCCGGAACGCGGCTGTCCGAACCCGTTTAAGCGAACGGCCGCTTCTCGATTTCGGACGCCGCCGATCTTAGCTCGTGCCAGTTCCGCAGAAGCCGTCCGTAGCGTTCTATCCGCCCGCGCTCGAATTCTGAATGGAAGAACGGATCCGAGCGCGTCATACCCAGCCGGATTCGAGCCTTTTGCTCTTCCACGGCCGCATGCCAGAATTGAGGCCGTCGGCCATACAGTGCGAGTGCTCGTTCCAGGCCGAGCAAATCGTCGCGGCGCCGGGCCCATTCGAGATTGCGGAGGAATCGGTCGAAAGACTTTTGATCCAGCTCCGCCGCGTCGCGCAAATGCTCTCCCAAACGCCTTGCGCCGCCGTGAGCGGGCGTCCGTCCGGGCGCGGCCGCGCATGATCGGACGACGCTCGACAGGAGCTCGCTCTGCGCACGCGGGGGGGCGGGAGATCGGGAGGAGTCGACGTTCATCGCAAGAGGCAGCTCGGCCGCCAAGCAGTCGGGAGTCGTCAGAGGCAGCGCGTCGAAAAACACGCGGGATCCTCCTTCTCCAGGAGGAAACGGCGGAAGCGGAAAGCGGTTATCCAAGCCGAGCGCCGGCGAAATCCCCGATAAGCGCGGGGCGATAGTGGGGCCCGCGGCGACACGCAGGACGGCGGCATTGGAGCAGGCTCGAACGAACGTCGCCTCCGATTCCAACAATCGTCGACGGGAGCCGCCGGCCAGGCGAAGCAGCGTGAGTGGATCGATGGGGTCGGAGCTGAGAGCGCCCATTCCCGTCACCCCGACTCGTCCCGTCCGATCCTTCAGAGAGCGATAGACCGCGCCGCCTAGACCCTGAAGCGCCAGCGGACCGTTCAGCGCATGCTCGCGCGCGCACAAGCTTGCCGTCTTTGACAAGAACCGCTCATGGCGGGTCAACCAATCGTCGGACGTTTCCGTTGGCGATTGCGCCGTCGGCTCATCGAGCAAGAACCAAAACCGATGCAGCGGAACGTCGGACTGGAGCAATAAATTTCGTCCGCCCGCGGGAGCTTCCACGAAGCCGCGAAACCCGCCGCATAGCGAGAGCGCGGCTACTCGGCCGGCCGTCGAGAGCAGGAACGCGTTGCGCGGGTCTTCCGCGGCGAGCCGAGCGAGCTCGGGGGCGGCGCCGCGGTCGATGAGCGTCGCGCTTAAGGCGGCGCGCTGCGCGGGGCCTTCGTAGCGCGCGTCGACGCCGAAATCGCGGCGCAGGCGGTCAAGCGCGTCTTTTCTTGAGTTTTCGTCGGTTCCCGGCTCATCTAGAATCGTGATCGCGCAGCGGCGGGAGTGAAGCCTGGCCCAAGAAAAAAAAGAGGCGACCCCGGACAGGAATTCGTCCATCGAGCCGGAAGTCAAAATACCCACGGCCTCCACCGGTCGCGCGGACGTCCCTTTATTATCGGAGGACGTGATAAAATCGAGAGATTCAAACAGGCCGTCGCCGGCCATTCGGTCGAGGAGCAGTCGAACGCGAGTTTCGGTATCGTCGCCGGGATCGACGGCCACGCCTTGGGCTTGGCAGAATTCCGCGAGACGGAGCCTCGAGGAAGAGTCCAATTTACCGGCTATGCCGCGCGCATGTTCGCTCAAGGGCTTGAATCTCCGGCAATGCGCCAACAGCGAAGCCAGGCGACTGGGAAGAATGAAGCGGGCGTCGTCGAAGACCATGAGTTCGGATTCGCCGCCGAATTGGAACCTCTCGTGTTCCCGTATGCGGAATGTCTTCATCGAGCGGTCCGGCGCCCGTCGTCGCGTGGTTCCTTCGCGCGCGCCGCCGCGTCAAACATGGCCGGCCACCAGGAGAGCAGTTCCCCGAAGGACGCCACAAAGCGGCGTGTGTTCTCGCGCGCGTCCCTCAGCGTCGACCCGGAGCGAAGTTCCGTGGGTACCACGTATTCATCCCGCGTCATGTCGCGCTGGAGCGCGGTCAGGATGTTCGCCATATCCTCGCCGTCCCAATACGGCCACCTCAGGGCGTTGGCCTGGGCGAATTCGGAATAGGCTCGCGCCAAAGGCGACAAGCCGCGGGCGAGGTGAAGACGGACCTGCTGCTCATATTCTTCCAGCGGCAATGACGCGATCTGCCGCCAGTAGTCGCCCAAAGCCTTCAGCCGGCGGCCGTCGTCACCCAGAGCGGGGGACAGTCCCTCGGCGGGGCGCAGGTGGATGAGAAGGTCGGAGAGCTGGAGGCCGGACCGTTGGATCGCTTCTGAAGGCATCCCGTCGACCGGCCGCGATAGGGTCCACGGGACCTGAGCGCAGACTCGGTCCGATAGGCACAAATCCGCAGCCGCCGCGAAAACCGACCAATCGTTTCCGGCCACGGGAGGAAAAGGCGGCAGCAGGGTTCGGTTATCCAGGCCTAAGAATCCGGAGGCGCAGAAGATCGCGTCGCGCACGCGGTAGCCGCCGGACAGGCGGCTGTCCTGGGGAGAGACCGAGCGTTCCCTGAGACGGGCTTCCCTCTCCACGGCATCGCGGCACAGAAGATCGGTGCCCCTGGAGTCGGCGCACCCATGGAATGTCGCCGCGATCCGATCGCGTCCTGAGATGAGGCGCCGCAAGAAAGGCGTCTTCAGCGCGCTCATGTCCGGACGCAGAGCCGCGCAGCGCGCACCGAGCGCTCTGTCATGCGCGCGCAGAGGACCTGGGATGCCGTCGTACCCCGGAACGGGCGTCCAATCCTCGAGGGACGCCGCGTCGCAGCAAAATAGGCGCTCGCCCGCGTAAGACAGGAGCGCGTAGTTGCGCAGGGTTCCCCGAGCCGGACCGTCGGACAGGAGCGCGAATCGCGCGACGGCCTCGGGTATTCCCTCGCGAACAAGCGCGGCGGCGAGCGCGGAACGCTCCCGGTCGCCCGCCAGGCGAACATGGGGTCGGTCTCTTTGCTCGGTGGAGGGCGCGGCGCCGATAATTAATACGTCCCTGGTTTCTCCATACAGGCGCTCGAGCCGGCGGATCGCCCCGACGGCTCGGTCGGCCGCGGCCTCGTCGCCGGCCGCGATGGCGATCGTTTGGATCGGTTCGATTTTAGAGGCGTCGGCATTCCGGTGACGAAAGAATTCCTCCTTCCAGGGAATGAATATTCCTTCACGGGACAGATTCTCGATGAGTTGCGACAACGCGCCCGTCCGAGGCCCGGGCCGGCCGAGCGCCGCCGCCGACAGGCGCTCAAGCCGTCTGAACGCCGCCCAGAACATTCGCCGTTTTAGGAAGAGCGCGTGTCCTGCGGCTGAATCGAAGTGCTGGCAGCGTTTAAGCGCGGCGACAAGCTCCATCGGAAGGGCGGCGCCGCCGCCCAGTTCGCCATAGACGAGCGCCGTTTCTCCGTCCAGCCCGAAATGCTTGAAGCAAGCGCGCGAGCGCTCATTCGTGATCATATAGTCCTCGGCCAAAGGCTTTGAGTCGAGCAGGCGCTTCAGCCGCGCGGCGAGGGATTTCGGCTTGGGGGTGCGGCCATCAAGGGACTCGACGAGCCGCCGGAGTGAGACTTCACGGCGGACGCCTCGTTCTATGCGATCTTCCTCGGAGGCTCGCCCTCCGGTATGGAGATGGAAAACCTGTCCTATGGAAAGACAGAGGCGTTCGTGCTCGAGGGGATGCTCCTGAAGCTGGCCTTCCACATAGGGCTTATGGCCCAACCTGAGCAGCAGCTCGACTTTGTCGTTGTTGCCGAAAGCGAGAGATTCGTCGAAGAGTATTTCGGCGTCGTCGCGAAAGGCGAGCTGCGGCTCCTCGAGATACTCATCGCCCGGATCGCCGTTGATGATCTCTTGCGCCGAGGCGCGTATCATAGGCAGGCTGTAATGGCGGCGATCGGGATGGGCGCGCTGGTCCTTCTGGATGCTCGCGTCGATATCGGTCAATTCCCGCGTCCGGAACACGCAGTCGCCGTCCAGCACGAAAACGAATCGGGAGGACCGGCGGCCGACGGCGAAAACATGATTGCGGGCGCTGTTCACGTTGACGGCGTAGAGAACTTTTTCCTTGAAAGACCCCAAGTCCCCGTATCGGTCGAGCTCGAAGGGGAGCTCGCCGGTGGTTTCTCCATGTTCCTCGAGCAGGCGCAAAACCTCGGCCCGGTATTCGGGATCATGGATGCGGTTGAGCAGCCAAAAACGGCCCCAGTTCTCAGGGAGGGTTTCGTTTTGAAGAATGAAGCGGATCGCGTCGATGCGCCCATGAAGCCGGTCTCGCGGCGGGAGCTCGTTGCCGATGATGCGGGATAAAGCGTACCTCGGCATCAGCGGTATTCCTGGTAGTTGAGGCCGAAGGCGGCGGAAAGGATTCCGATGGCGACGGCTCCGGCGCGCGCCGCGGCGAAACGCTTGCGCCTGTCCCGGGCCGCGGCTAGGCGCGCGCCCGCTCCGGCCGCCAAGAAAAATCCCCTCGCGACGGTTTCTCCTCGAGAACGCAGTCCCCGCCGAAGCGTCAATTTCACCCGTCCCGATGTCATCCCGATGCGGAACGCGCGCTTCAAAAGCCAGGAGGCATTCATGCGGCGGGGTTCTATATCCTCATAGACGACGGCTTCTCGGCACGCGACGATCCGAAAACCGGCTTGAAAAGCCTTGGAAAAGAGAAGCGTGTCCGTGCCCCCGCATAAAGCCCAACTGGGTTCGAAGCCGCCCAAAGCGTCGAATACGCCGCGTTTGACTAGAAGGTTGTTGGTATAGCCGGCGGCCCGCCGATCGCCGGTGGCGTATCGGGGGGGGCGAAAATAATTTTCCTCTACGATCCAAGCGGGGGCGTTCGCGGGCAGGCGCGGCTCGACGTGCCCGTGGACCACGTCGGCGTCAAAGGCGTCCATCGCCGCGATCATGTTGTCCAGCCAGCCGGGCGTCGGCTCCTCGTCGTCGTCGATAAACGCCATCAAGTCGGCGCCGGCGGTCCGCGCCATGTCGAGGGTCGCGTTTCGCGCTTGCGGGATGCCCCTGGCGGGCTCGATACGATAGTCTAGGAGAAGCCGCGTGCCGGCGAACTCGCGGCAGACCTCTTGGGCCGATCCGGAGGGATCATTGTCGGCCACGACGACCCGCGTCTCCGGGGCCGCGGCGAGATCGAACCGCAGATTCTCAATGCCTTGAAGCAGACGCCGGAGTCCATTCGGACGGCGGTAAGTCGATACGCAGATCGCAAGCCGCCGAGCCCCGGGCATGGGCTTATTGTACAACCTTGACGTTTATCCTTCGGCCAGCTTCTTGAGGATCGCGGGCACGTCGGCTTGCGTCACGCCGGACAGCCATTCATCGCCCGGATAAAGAAAGACGTTGGGCCCCTGCTCGCACAGATCCAGACAGCCCGTGCGCGCCACGCGCACCTTGCCCTTGAGCCCTTCTTTCTTGACCGCGTGCTTGAGCGCCTCGCACAGCTCCAGACCGCCGCGTCCGGCGTTCCCGCAAGCGACGCGGCCGTCTTCTCGGACATTCGTGCAAACGAAGACCGTCTTTTTAAAGGGAACTGGTTTCTTGTTCATGATCGATTATACAGAGACGAAGCCCTCCGCCGCCCGCAGCCGTGCTGCGCGCGTCAGCCGCGCCGTCCACGCCGCCCCCGCGAACGAGCAGGCCAACCCCGCGATCTGAACTCCGCTGATGGCTTCGCGGCCGAGCGCCCAGGAGAAGACCAAGGTCAGAGCGGGATAGGAGAGCATGAAGGTCGTGGCCTTCGAGAGTTCCATGCTGCGGATCGCTTTGTACCAGAAAATGAAGTTCAGCGAGGACAGCAGCAGTCCCTGCACGGCGATGATCGTGAG